>LVAK01000034.1 GCA_001604035.1 Clostridiales bacterium Firm_05 | reverse complement strand
CTCAGTGAGGCAGAGCGTGCTCTCAGGAGACCGTCAAGCTGCTCGCCGTAGAACGGGTACTTTATCTCCTCGGCGTAGGTCTCTGAAACAGTTGTGATATAATCTGCGTAAACCAGACCGCCCTTGAGCATATTTGCGTTTTTATGGAACTCAAGCTTGTCGGATGTGAACATATAGTCCGGCAGAGCTGTATTGTATTTGAAGGTATCTATATCCCATACGCCCTGGAATTTCAGGTTGTGTATGGTCATTATGGTCTTTGTAGAACTGTAGAATGGATTTGTTGCAAAGGCTGTGTGGAGAAATACAGGTATGAGAGAGGACTGCCAGTCGTGGCAGTGGATTATATCCGGTCTGAAGCCGATTACCGGAAGAATAGCCAGAACAGCCTTGCAGAAGAAGGTGAATCTCTCTATGTCCCACTTCACATCTGAGGAGTATGGAGTGTCGCACTTGAAGAAATACTCGTTATCTACAAAATAGAACTTAATACCGTTGTATTCATATTCCATGATACCAACGTGCTGTCCCTCGGCACGGAGACCGTAGTCCATATAGAAATGGGTAACATATTTGAAATCGCTCCTGTATTTTTCAGGGATACAGGTGTAATATGGCATGATAACTCTTACGTCGAATTCATCCTTGTTTATATACTGAGGAAGTGCGCCCACAACATCTGCAAGACCGCCTGTCTTGATGAAGGGAACACATTCCGATGCTGCAAATAATATGTTTTTCATATGCCAAAACTCCTATCATATTGGATTTGCCGCTGTATTCAGCTTTGCAAGTTATATTATACACCAAAAACCTTTTCAAGTCAATAGAAAAAATATGAATAATGCACATTGAGCGGAAGACAAAATGGCTTTGAAAAGGCTTTTGGCTCGTTTATATGTATAGTATGCACAAAATTAATATTAATTTCAGTTAACTTTAAGATTATTTTAAGGATAAAGGGCTATAATTTGGTCATAGTAAATGATCCCGGGGAGTGGGATACAATTATTTAAGGAGTTTGATCGCTATGAAAAAATCATATCTGAAAAAGATAATCGCTGGATTATCAACAGCTTGTGTTGCAGCCTCAGCAATGCCTGTAGTGATTCCGGCAGCCTCAGCAGCTGAAACTTCAAAGCTTTACGGTGATGCTGACTGCGACGGACAGGTAAAGATGAATGATGTTGTTCTGGTAATGCAGGCAATATCAAACGGAGATCAGTACGGTCTCGAAGGTACATCTGACAGAAGGATAACCGCAAAGGGTGCTGACCTTGCTGACGTATATGAAAGAGGCGGCGGCCTCAGCCCTATGGATGCACTTTCGATACAGAAGAGTCTTCTGAATCTGGTTGAGCTTCCTGAGAGCTTCAAGGAGGGCTATTCCGATCCTGATTCTGAGGGAACAAAGATCCACCTCAACAATACTTCTATTACAGTTGAGGGCGATTATGCAGTTGCAGAGGGAAATACAGTTACTATAAACCATTCAGGCTCATTCTACGTTGACGGTACTCTTGATGACGGACAGATCATCGTAGCTGTTCCGGATGAGACTGTTGATCCTGAGACAGTAAAGATCTTCCTCAACGGAGCCAATATCACAGGCAAGAGCGCTCCGGCGATCCTCATATCCAATGCGGAAAATACTTCAATAAACATAGTTGACGGCACTGAGAATAATATTTCCGACGGAGATACAGCTTATGCAGGAGACTATCTGGGCGCAGCAGTGATCGAGGCAAAGGACGACCTCACTATAAAGGGCGGCGAGCTTGGAACAGGTATACTTAATGTTACTGCCAATACTCAGGATGCGATCTTCTGCAATAACGATATAAAGATCAACGGCGGTATCATCAACATCAAGACTCTCAATTCAACAGATAAGACAAATGGTATCAACGGTAAGAAGTCACTTACAATAAAGAGCGGAACTCTCAGCGTTGACGCAGAGGGCGACGGTATCAAATCCGGAAAGGGCGCTGTTACAGTAAGCGGCGGTAATATTTCGATAAAGGCAGGCAATGACGCTGTTCAGTCCGAAACTACTATCGATATAAGCGGAGGTCTGCTTGTTGCAGGCGGTGACCGTGGACTTACTCCCGGAACAGCTCTCAATATAACAGGCGGTTCAGTATATGCCACAGCCACAGATTATCAGGTGGATACAAAGCTCATGTCCGGAACTACCCAGACTACAGCTCTTCTGAACTGTATCGATGATACTACAAATGAAAAGGACGGTACATGGAAGAAGGCAAACGCTATCGCTCCAAACGGCGGAAAGGTCGAGTTCACAAAGAAGTATAAGTACGTGCTTATAAGTGATACAAGCATAGATGGCGCTAAGTCCTGCTCATTCACAAATGTTTCTACCGGCAATAGTGTTACACATACTGACGGAAAGCAGACACAGTTCCAGCTCAGTCTTGTGACCGTATTTGAGAAGGTTGATCCTTCCGGAACACAGACAGCTGAGCAGCCGGAAAATCCCGATACTACAGACGGCTATACTATAACTCTCAGCGGTAAGACCATAACCTCCAACGCACCGGCAGATGCGTGCTCTGTCAGTAACGGATCGCTGACTATCAAGAAAGAGGGAGAGTACACTGTTACAGGTGAAGCAGAGGGCGTTCAGATAGTTGTTGATGTGGATAAGACTGCTTATCCAGATTCAGTTGTAAAGCTGAACTTTGCTGGTGCAAAGATCACAAATACAACTACTGCGCCGGTATACGTAGCCTCAATAGGCGATGAAGTACAGATAATCGCCAAGAAGGGTACAGAGAACGTTATCTCTGACGGAACCTCACATACCCAGACCTATACTGACAGCGACGGACAGCAGAACACAGTTGAGGGAGCGATATTTGCCCGTGACGATATCAAATTCAAGGGCGCAGGCACTCTCACTGTAAACGGCAATCAGGACGATGCTATCGTCTGCAAAAACGATATAAAGATCTATAACGGAACTATAAACGTCAATGCAGTTGAAGACGGTATCCGTGGCAAGGACAGCGTAACTATCGGAGATACAACAAAGTCTGACGGCACACCTGCTGATAACAGCGGTATCACGCTGACAGTTAAGACAACAAACGGTGACGGCATAAAGTCCACCAACACAACAGATTCCGGAAAGGGATATGTTACTGTAAACGGCGGAACGATAAATATAACCTGTGCCGGTGAAAAAGCAACTCTTGATGATAACAGCGGCGGAGCAGGTGCAGACGGTATCTCGGCAGAGCAGTCATTCACAATGAACGATGGTTCACTCACTATAAAGACATATCAGGGCAGCACATATACAGCCAGCGGCTCATCCTCCGGTCAGCAGCCCGGCGGATTCGGCGGCGGACGTCCCGGAAACTGGGGCGGCGGTGAAGCAGGCGGTACAAATAAGACTACTCAGTCCACAAAGGGCATAAAGGTAGGCGGCCAGTGGTCATATGATACAGAAAGCGTACCCAATGCTACATATATAAGCGGCGGAAATATCACTATCAACGGCGGTACCCTTGATATAAATACTTCTGATGACGCTGTTCACTGCGGCGGCATCATGACTCTCAACGGCGGAACCTTCAATATCAACGCCTCTGATGACGGCTTCCATTCGGATCAGATAATCAATATCGGCAAGAAGGACGGCTCCTATGAGGATCTTCAGATATTTGTAGGCAAATGCTATGAAGGCATGGAAGCTATCGAGATAAACCAGAACAGCGGTACTGTATATATCATTTCCGGTGATGACGGATTCAATGCCGGAAACAGCAGAGCTTCAAAGATATTCGGTGTCCGTGAGGAGACAACTCCTGATTGCAGATATGTTGCCTCATCACTTCTCGTAAAAGGCTTTGCGCTGAACATCAACGGCGGTCTTGCAGTAGTTAACTCTGCAAGCGGAGATCACGACGCATTCGACTCCAACGCAAATATCTACCTCAACGGAGGATATATCTGCGCTAACGGTCAGGAGCCTCTTGACTGCGGAGACAGCGGAAACTCTACAAGCTATAACGGCGGAAGCGTTATCACTATGACTGCCGGAAATACAAACCTCAATACAAGATACAGCTTCGTTGACAATTCAGGAAACGTTATCGTATCCTTCCTGTCAGCAAGCGGCTCGCCCGGACAGAACTGCACAAACTGCAAGGCTTATTCCGGCGGTACACTGTCAGGAGGTACCACAGTCAACTCGCAGAGCGGTAATTATGCTGTAACTATCGGCGGAACACTTTCCGGCGGTACACAGATAACAGCTTCTGCAAGCTCAGGCGGCGGATTCGGCCCCGGTCGTCCCGGCTTCTGATCCTGAATAAGAAAATTACTACATCCTTCATAAATATTGCAGGAGACCGTCTCATGGTATATGGGACGGTTTTCTGTTTATTCCGGCATTTTTTAAAAAAACTATTGACTAATCAGCGGTTTTGAGGTATTATAATATATTAGGTAACTATGCATATGCTTCATGCGATCACATATCAGTCAGGAAGTAAAATCTATCCGGAGGGAGCATAAGAGAAATGTATTTATATAAACGTCTATTGTGTACCCTTACCGGCGGACTTCTGACAGGTGCGGCGGTCACAGCGTCTGTGTATTATTCAAAAGCGAGAGTGAATACTGAGAAATATCCGGTGTTCGGTGTCGATGTCTCAAATTATCAGGGGGATATTGACTGGAAAAAACTGGAGGAGCAGGATGTTTCCTTTGCTTTCATAAAAGCTACAGAGGGAAGCGGCCATGTGGATGAATCTGTGAGGCAGAATCTTGAAAGAGCGGCTGTAACGGATATAAAGGTATCGGCGTATCACTTTTTCAGCTTTGACAGTGCCGGAGAAACACAGGCAGCAAACTTCATTTCGGTGGTCTCACCGGATGATATAGATATGCCGCCGGTAGTGGATATAGAGTACTACGCCGACAAGCGAAAGAACAAGCCCACTAAGGCTGAGACAGAAGCGATACTCAGGCCTCTTCTTGAGGAGCTTGAGGAGCATTACGGCACTAAGCCGCTGATATATACCACTCTGCCGGTTTATATGCGCTATGTGAAGGAGGAGTTCAGTGATTATCCGCTGTGGATAAGAAGCGTGAACTTCGAGCCTGATCTCATGGAATGGAAATTCTGGCAGTACTGCGACTGCGGCGAGCTGGAAGGCTATAACGGCGATGAGAAATATATAGATCTCAACGTGTACAATGGTACAGAAGAAGAGTTCCTTGCGGAATTCGGCAGAAAAAAGAAAGGCAATGCTTGATATGACACCATTTTTACTAAGTCCTGCAATAAAGGATTATATATGGGGCGGAACAAGGCTCAGAGAAGAATTCGGAAAGGTCAGTGACCTTGATATCCTCGCTGAGAGCTGGGAGCTCTCCTGTCACCCGGACGGAGAGAGCGTTATAGCGTCCGGAGAATACAAGGGAATGACACTTGCGTCTTTCCTTAAAGAACATCCTGAAGCCGGAGCAGCGCCGGAGAATTTTCCGGTTCTGGTAAAGCTTATAGACGCCCGCAATGACCTCTCAGTACAGGTACACCCCGATGACAGCTATGCCAGGGCAAATGAAAACGACAACGGCAAGACAGAGATGTGGTATGTCATTGACGCTGAAGAGGACGCTCATCTGGTCTATGGCTTTAAGGATAAGCTGACAAAAGCTGAGTTCAGAAGAGCTGTTGAGGACAATACCCTCATGGAATATGTGAACCGTGTTCCTGTGAAGAAGGGGGATGTGTTCTTCATAACTCCCGGAACCCTTCACGCCATAGGAAAAGGAATACTCATTGCTGAGATACAGCAGAGCTCAAATGTGACATACAGAGTATACGATTACGGAAGAGTCGGTACAGACGGAAAGCCGAGGGAGCTTCATGTGGACAAGGCTATAGAGGTGACAGATACTGAACCCAAGGCACTCTATATCCCTGGAAAGAAAGAGCAGGAGGGTGACGCTGTAAAGCAGCTTTTGGCTGAGTGCAGGTATTTCAGGGTAACAAAATATGATATAAGCGGATCAGCTCATATAGCTGACTGCGGCAGCAGCAGTTTCTCCCACATCCTCGTCATAGACGGAGAGGGAACTGTTGAGTGGCAGGGCGGAAGCCTGCCGGTAAAAAAAGGCTCAAGCGTATTCGTTCCGGCAGGAATGGATCCGTTCAGTATAAAAGGCAGATGCAGTATTATATATACTGTTGTTTAAGGAGGAAAAACAATGAAATATTATGTAGGTATAGACCTCGGCGGCACAAATATCGTTGCCGGCGTAGTTGATGAGGAATACAACATAATCGCAAAAGCAAGCACAAAGACAAACTGTCCCAGACCTGAGAAGGAGATAGCTGACGATATGGCAAAAATGGCTCTTCAGGCCGTTGAGAATGCCGGACTTACCATCGATCAGATCGAGTGGATAGGCGTAGGTACTCCCGGTATCGCAAACAGCGAGACAGGTATCATCGAGTATTCCAACAACCTCGGCTTCAAGGACACACCTATGGTGAAATATATACAGGAAACTATCGACAAGCCTGTATTCATTGAAAATGATGCTAATGCCGCAGCATACGGTGAGTTCGTTGCAGGCGCTGCAAAGGGCGCTAAGAATGCTGTATGCATCACTCTCGGAACAGGCGTAGGCGGCGGAATAATCATCGACGGCAAGATCTATGCAGGCTCAAATTTCGCAGGAGCTGAGATCGGCCACACAGTTATCGAGGTTGACGGCGCACAGTGCTCATGCGGCAGAAAGGGCTGCTTTGAGGCTTACTCCTCAGCTACAGGTCTTATCCGCATGACAAAGGAAGCTATGGAGCAGTTCCCCGACAGCAAGCTCAATGAGATGGCTAACGAAAAGGGAAAGGTAACTGCACGCACATCCTTCGACTGCATGAGAGCAGGAGACAAGTACGCAAAGGATGTTGTTGACAAGTACATAAAGTACCTTGCAGCAGGTATAACCAATACTATAAATATATTCCAGCCGGATATCCTCTGCATCGGCGGAGGCGTATGCAACGAGGGCGATCCGCTTCTCCTGCCTATGAAGGAGCTTGTAAAGAAGGAAGTATATACCCGCAATTCACCTAAGAACTGCGAGATAGTTATTGCTAAGCTGGGAAATGATGCCGGTATCATCGGTGCAGCATTCCTTGGAAGAGCAAACAAGGACTAAGAGTCAGATAAGTCGTAAAGACTGCTGATCCGTGTTTATCGATCGGCAATATGCATAATGTCAGGGATGATAGCTTGTGCATATTGCCGGTTTTATTTTTTCTCTGCAACAATCCTGCCTTTTTCTGACACTGTATTTATGAATCGATTCAAAGGAGGGATCGCTATGAATGACAATGCATCAGATGTAAAACTTGCCCAGCAGGGCAGCACTGAAGCTTTTGCAAGACTATACTCAACCGTATATAAAGATATGTACCATATAGCACTCTACAGTTTAAGGGATTCCCATGACGCAAGCGATGCTGTAAGTGATACGGTCCTTGACGCATTCTGTGCGATAAAGAAACTGCGTGATCCTGATAAATTCAGAGGTTGGATCATGAAGATTCTTTCAGCAAAGATAAAGAGAAAGCAGAAGGAGTATGTACATAATTCAGATGAGCTTTCCGAAGAGAGCGGCATAGATGAGTTCAATTTCGAGTCAGTGGAGCTGCGTGAGGCAGTCAACAGGCTTGATAATGATTCAAGGCTCCTGCTTTCAATGTCAGTGCTGGGAGGATATTCCAGTGACGAGATATCTAAGATATGTGATATAAAAGCGAGCACTGTAAGATCGAAACTTTCAAGGATAAAGGAGAAGCTCAGGCTTGAGCTTGCTCCGGAACTTTAATGGAAAAGGAGGATCACTATGAATAATTATGATAAGGTAAAGGATATGCTTAGAGAAGAAAAGGTTCCTCAGGAGCTTGAGCCTGAGAATATAAAAGCAATGCTGGAGGCAAAAGCTCCGGCTAAAAAGAGAAGCCGCATAAAAATGGCAGGACGTATAACTGCCGGAGCAGCAGCCTGTGCAGTGCTGTGCGGAACAGCCGTGCATTTTGCCGGCGAGAGTGATATTTTCAAGAAGGATAAGAGCGTCATCGACAGCGACTATGAGCAGATGACCAAGCAGGGCAGCACTATATCCGCAAGCAATGACGATACACCGGTGCTTGTTGAGCAGGCTCCATATATGTCCGGAGCATCTGACTACAGTGAAGTATATCAGCTCTTCAATAATTCCTACAAGACATATGAAAAGAAACTCTCTGAACAGAGACGTTATGAAAAAGTAGAGTATAATGATGCTATAGCAGAAGAAGCAGAGGATAACGGTGTTGATTTTTCTAATGATGAGCATTATCTGACTCAAAAATCGGAAACACCGCATACTGATGATCCTACTGCTCCTGCGGCAGAGCTTGGTGGTGTTGATCCTGAAAGTGTTGGCGGTCCATCAGAGCCCGATGAGGAAGAAGAACACTCAGAGACCTACAATCAGGAGGAAGGTGTTCTTGAAGCTGATATCACCAAGACCGACGGAAAGTATATCTACAACATATACGGCGGAATAAATAAAATGATCTACGGCGACAGCGATGATTCCGGAAAATATCTTAGTGTTGCCGCAGTCGAGAACGGTAAGTTCACATCCAGCGAAAAGATCGAGATCGAGGCTTCTCCTGAAAAAATGTTCGGGGACGGTTATGATCTGCAAAGCTTCACTGTATCGGATATGTATCTTTATAATGATACCATAGCTGTTATCGGCTATATGACTGCTGAGAGCGTTGACGGAACCCGTATGACATATGACGGTGAAATTGCAGATGATGAATGTGATATTGAAGAGACATATGTCCAGCACAGCTACAAAACAGCTACATTTGTAAACCTCTACACTTCCGGCGAATCTCCGCAGCTTATAGATACTTACTATCAGGAAGGCACCTACAATGATGTCCGCATAGCTCCTGACGGATTCATGTATCTGCTTACAGATTACAGTACTGTGGACTTCTCACTTGTTAAAGAGACAAACTGCAGCGACTATATCCCTTCAAGAGGAACATCCGACGATATCGAGCTGATACCGGCAGAGGATATCCTTATGCCTGTAGATGATATAGAGGACAGCGAGATGTTCACCTATACCCTTATAGGAAGCCTTGATATGAATGATACGAGCTGTGCAGTTCCTGCTGATATAAAGGCACTTGCAGGCTATACCGGCAATGTATACTGTTCAGCAGACAATATCTACACATCTGTGGGCTGGGACGATACTGATATCACTCGTATCGCAGTTGAAGAAGGTACAATAACTCCTGCTGCTTCCGGAACTGTCGAGGGCCGTGTAAAGGATCAGTTCTCATTCAGCGAGTACAACGGTTATCTGAGAGTTGCAACTACAAAGGATACCTATGAAAGAAGAGAGGTACCTGTTTACGATGATGATGATGACGGCGATATGTACGTAATAGAAGAGTCTATGCCTGAAATGGAGTATTATGCCTATAAAAACAAGCGTGACAACCGTCTCTATGTACTTGATATGGATATGGATGTAGTCGGCAGCGTTACTGACTTCGGTCTTGATGAGGATATAAAGTCTGTGAACTACAACGGAGATATAGCATATGTAGTAACATATGAGCAGACAGATCCGCTGTTCGCTATTGATATCAGTGATCCGGCAAACCCGGTAATACTTGACGAGTTCAAGCTCCCCGGCTACAGCACATATATGCAGAAGTGGGATGACGGAATGCTATTCGGATTCGGCGTTGACGCAAATGAGAACGGCAGAGAGACTGGTCTCAAGCTGAATATGTTCGACAATTCAGATCCTGATGATCTTAAGCTCATTGATGCTTATGAGATAGAGGACAAATACACAGATGTTTATAATCCTGAGGTGCTGAACGCAACAGTTGATGAGGAATGGTATTATTCCCTTGGCTGCTATGAGAGAAAAGCTCTTCTGATAGCTCCTGAAAAGAATCTTATCGGTATCCAGATGTGTATCGACAAGGAAACATACGATATTGTTGACGGTGATTTTTGTAACTGGAATAACGAATATGAGACCGGCTACTGGTTCTTCTCTTTTGAAGACGGCAAGTTCGTTCTTAAGGGAAAGTACACAGAGAAAATGGAAGATGCATACGATTTGTCATGCCCGATATATGAAAGAGCATTATATATAGGCGATTATGTATATCTGGTGGCTAACGGCAAGTATACAGCCCTCTCTATGGACGACTTCGCAGTTACTGATACAGTGGAGTTCTGATGTAAATATAAAATATATTGAGATCGTCTTATGACGGTCTCATTTTTTTTTATAAGTACTTGACAAGCAGAAGAGAATATGGTAAAATACGAAATTGAAAATCATTTTCAATTCTAAGGAAGTGCGATAATGAAACGTGAATCCGGATACAATACCAAGCAGAAGGAGAAACTGCTGGATTTTCTCATATCGAATAAGGAAAAGCATACAAATGTTCAGCAGATAAGTACGTTCCTCACCAATGAGGGCACTCCTGTGGGAACGGCTACGATTTACCGACAGCTTGACAAACTTGTGGAGAGCGGCACTGTCAGGAAGTATACTATCGACGGAAAGACCGGAGCCTGCTATCAGTACATTGATGATACACAGGACTGTAAGAGCCATTTCCATCTGAAATGTGTGTGCTGCGACAGACTTTTCCACATTGCCTGCGATCATCTCAAGGATATAGACAAGCATATCTTCGAGCACCACGGTTTCAAGGTCGATCCGTCAAAGACGGTCTTTTACGGAGTTTGTGCGGATTGTCAGGGAGAGGAAAGCAATGACTAAAAGGATAATGATATTGCTGACTGCTTTCGTTACTGCGGTAATGCCTGCGATAACGGGATGCAGCTATGAAAAGGAAAAAAACGGAAAGCTCTCGATAGTCACAACCAGCTTTCCGCCATATGATTTTGCCCGTGCCGTGGCAGGAGATACAGCAGATATACATATGCTGCTGAGTACCGGCGCAGAGGCTCACTCCTATGAGCCGACTCCGCTGGATATTGCCCGTATACAGCAATGCGATGTGTTCATATGCATAGGCGGCGAAGACGAAGTCTGGGTGGACAGGATACTGGATTCGATAGATACCAGTGATATAAAGGTGATAAAGCTGTTTGACTATGCGGAGCTTCTTGAAGAAGAGGAAGTACGAGGGGCTTCTCCAAATGGACATCATCACCATCATCATGATGAAGATGAGCATGACGAAGAAGAAAATGATGATGAGGACGATCACGATGAGCATGAACATGAGGAAGATGTTGATGAAATGGAAGCAGACGGCCATATCTGGACATCTCCTGAAAATGCAATAAGGTGTGTTAAGGGGATCGAGGATGAAATGTGTGCGGATCATCCGGAGAATGAGAAGTTATACCGCAGTAACGGAGAAAGTTACATAAACCGGCTGGAAGATCTTGATATAAGATTCAGGAAGATGACAGATAATGCTCCGGAAAAGACGATAGTTGTCGGAGACCGTTTCCCGTTCAGGTATCTTTCACATGAATACGGGATAGAGTATTTTGCGGCATTCAGCGGATGCAGCTCTGAATCTGAACCGTCGGTGCGGACAATGGCTTATCTTATGGACGAGATAAAAGAGCATGATATGGATACAGTGTTTTACCTTGATCTGTCAACAAAGAAGCTTGCAGAGAAGCTTTGTGCGGCGACCGGAGCAGATATGCTGCCGCTTTATGCCTGCCACAACGTATCGAAAAGCGATTTCAGCGACGGAGTAACATACATTGATCTTATGGAGAAAAATCTGGAAAATCTCAGGGAGGCATTATATTGAAAAAGATACTTGAATGCAGTGAGCTTGCGGCAAGCTATGACGGCCGCAAGGTCATAAGCGGACTGAACTTCACTATAAATGAGGGCGATTATGTCTGCATACTTGGTGAAAACGGCTCCGGAAAAAGTACGCTCATAAAGTGCCTGCTTGGGATAAAAGCTCCCGAAAGCGGAAAGATAATCATGGGCGACGGATTAAAACAGAGGGATATAGGCTACCTTCCTCAGCATACTGATCTGGCGAAGGGATTTCCGGCTACAGTTACAGAGGTCGTATTGTCTGGATGTCTCGGAAGAAGAGGACTGAGACCGTTCTATTCCTCAAAGGAGAAAGAGCTTGCAAAGCAGGCAATGGCAAGACTTGGCATATCTGACCTTGCCGGAAGGAGCTGCCGTGAGCTTTCAGGCGGACAGCAGCAGAGGATGCTGCTTGCAAGAGCAATGTGTGCCGCAAAGAAGCTCCTGCTTCTGGATGAGCCTGTAACAGGTCTCGATCCGGCAGCAGCAGCGGATATGTATGATCTTATCGATGAGCTTAATAAAAAAGACGGTATGACGATCATTATGGTATCTCACGATGTTGTTAAGTCACTGGACAGTGCAAGCAGGATACTCTGCCTTTGCAGCAGCGATCATAGCTTTTACGGTACTCCCGAGGAGTACGCAAATTCTCATATAAGCAGTAAATTTATAGGAGACTGATTATGTTTGATGATCTCAGAATAATGTTTACGCCGGAATTCTTCGGAGCCATCCTACTTCCGGCACTGATAGGCGGCATAGCCGTGACAATATGTTCATCCCTGCTCGGAACGACTCTTGTTCTGAAGCGGTATTCTATGATTGGCGACGGCCTTTCACATATCGGCTACGGAGCGCTTTCCGTTGCGGCTGTTATGAATATGGCACCGCTGAAGGTAGCTCTGCCGGTGGTAGTGATAGCGGCTTTCATACTTCTCCGGCTCAGCGAGAGCAGCAAGCTAAGCGGTGATTCGGCTATAGCACTTTTCTCTACAACAGCTCTTGCAGTGGGAATACTTGTATCCTCAAAGGCAGGACTGACAAATGACGTGAGCCATTATATGTTCGGAAGCATCCTTGCAATGAGCAAAAGCGATGTTATCCTCAGCGTCATCCTTTCAGTTGTTGTGATACTGACTTATGTATTCCTGTATAACCGCATATTCTCAGTCACATTCGATGAGAATTTTGCAAAGGCCACAGGTGTGAATGCAAGTGCATACAATATGATATTTGCCGTTCTGACAGCAGTTACCGTAGTGCTCGGCATGATGATGATGGGCGCACTGCTCATATCAAGTCTTATCGTAATACCTACTCTTACAGCTATGAGGGTATGCAAGAGCTTCAGGGGTGTAGTGCTCACCGCAGGAACTGTATCCGTAGTGAGCTTCCTGCTGGGAATGTTCATGTCGCTTCTTATGAATACAGCTCCCGGAGCGAGCATTGTAATAGTCAATGTTGTATTCTTTCTCTTGTTCAGCACTATCGGAACGATCAGAAGCCGGACTGGTAGATCCTGACAAATTCCGTATCCGGATGTTCTTTGTCTGAATATACAGACGGAGAGGGGACATATATCTTTACATCATCTTCATCCATTTTTCTCACCCCCAATAAGTATTCTGCCCGGGTGAAAAGCAATTATTCAGCAGCAGACAAGGAGGAGACAATGAGGTTTATAAAAACGATCTGCATGGTTTTTGCTGCGGATATACTGGCACTGTTCATAAGCCTAACTCTTGCCGGTTCATCTGCTCTGGCAGTGAAGATAGTCAGTGCAGTCTGCGGTATAGGAATACTTGCGGTGATATTGGCAGACTATGCTGCTGTTACCGCTAAAAAAGACAGGAAAGAGAAAAAGGAGAGCGGTATGAAAACAGCTTTTCTTATGGGAACAGCAGCTTCATCACCATGCCTTCTGAGCTGGGGCGCACTGCGCTTATCGCTTGCCGGAGGATATGATTATTATCGTGTGCATAAGATAGCTAACGGATTCTTCATACAGATATTCAATTTTATAGAAGCGGATGCCTCAACAAAGGCACTGTCAGCGGATGAGGTAAGGCTTATGCTTCCCCTTGCTTTTGTTCCGGCTGCAATAGTGATACCGGTGTATATACTGGCATTTAAAGGACGTATCTTTTCAGAATAGCCAAAATAACATTGTTATTTGTAACAGTTATTTGCGGGAAGTGTGTTATACTGGTTGTTGAAAGCGCCGAAAAGTTTTATTAGTTAATACTAAATTCCCCTTTATTCTTGACAATGTGATATTCGTGTGATAGAATATATTAGAAATTTATTTTTATGGAGGTTCTTATATGGCTTTTTGTAAATTTTGTGGAAGTGAAATTCCCGAGGGCGGAGTATGTAGCTGTCCAGCTGCTCAGGCAGAGGCTCAGGGACAGAATGCTGTCGCACAGGTAAATGATTTTGCTCAGGACAACAATGTTTACGGACAGGGTGGAGCTAATCAGAACAACAACTTTAATCCAAACGAACTCGTTGACAAGGCAAAGAAGAATCCTGCTATCCTTATCGGAGCAGCTGCTGCACTTCTCGTGCTTATCATTCTTCTCGTCTTCATCTGCGGCAACATGGGTGCTAAGGGTGCAGCTAAGAAGTATGCAAAGGCATTGTCAAAGAAGGGCAAGGGTAAGACTTATTACTCACTCACTCTTCCTAAGGACAAGATCAAGGATCTCAAGGACGATGATAAGTGGGATGATATGATCGACGATTATAACGATCATATGTCTGATACATTAGATGATTACAAGATCAAGGTTAAGTCTGTAAAGAAGGGCAAGAAGCTCAGCAAGAAGGCACTCAAGGGTGCTGAGGCTGTATGGGAGTCTTATGGTGCTGATGATCCTACAGCTAAGAAGGGCTATGAGTTCAAGATCAAGATTCAGGCTAAGGACAAGGACGATGACGATAAGGAGACCAATACAGAAAAGGTTTGCGTTGTTAAGTTCAAGGGCGAAGGCTGGAAGGTAATTCCTATGGAAGCTGAGTCACTCGAGAATAAGGGCGACAAGGATAAGAAGTCTTCATCCAGCAGCTACGATTTCGATGATTACGACCTCGACGATTACGATCTTGATGATTTCGATTTCTGATCGGTAAAATGAAAACAACAATGGCTGTTGCACAAATGTGCGACAGCCGTTTTTTTGGAATGGAAGATGATGAATGGCAAATACTATACTTAATCAGACCATAATAATGCTCATACTTATCCTTGTTGGTGTGCTGTGCTTCAGGACAAAGATAATCAGTAAGCAGTCAAACAAGGATCTGTCAAAGCTTGTGCTTCAGGTGGTCAATCCTGCGATGATATTCATGTCCTACCAGACTGACTACAAGTCTGAGCTGGTGCGTAATCTGCTGCTGACATTTGCTCTTTCTGCAGGGGCTATGGCTATGCTCATAGCCGCAGCATATATCTTTATCCCTCAGAAGGATAAGCGTGAAACTGAGATCGAGCGATTCTCAGCTATATATTCCAACTGCGGATTTATGGGCATTCCGCTTATGAATGCGCTTTTTGGTATGGAGGGGGTTTTTTATCTTACCGCTTATATAACCGTTTTCAATATCATTGTCTGGACTCACGGAATTATCCTTATCTCCGGTGAAAGGGACATGAAGAAGGTGATAAAGGTATTCTATTCTCCAACTATAATTTCCATCGTTCTTGGAATAGTGTGCTTTTTCCTGAGATTAAGGCTGCCTGAGGTCCCGGCAAAAGCCCTGAATTTTGTCTCACAGCTCAATACCCCTCTTGCAATGATAGTATCAGGTGTGACAATGGCTGAGACAAATATCCTTCAGCTCCTGAAGAATAAGAGAGTGTATATCGTATGCGTATTGAGACTGCTGTTACTTCCGGCAATACTCTCACTTCTTCTTGCGTTTATCCCTGTGGATGAGAAGGTCAGGATCACTGTTCTTGTTGCAGCAGCAGCGCCTCCGGCAGCAATGTGTACCCTTCAGTGCATACGCTACGGACGCAATTCTGTATATGCTTCTGAGCTATTTACAGCCGGTACAATTTTATCAGTGGGCACTTTGCCGCTGATGGTCCGGATTACGGAATATCTGACAAAAATCATAACTTGAGTTTGTTAAAAGTGCTGATTTTAATTATTTTTGCATTTTACTGTTTGATTTTTACTAAAAGTATGTTATAATAAATTTGTGTAGTGAACTACTTATTTACTAAATTATTCAGAATGGAGATGTTAAAATGGAAAAAAGAGGAATCAGCAAGCTCGATCTGAAAAGAAGAAACAGAATGCAGATTCTCAGAGTCATCAGAGAATCCGGTCCTATATCCCGTGTTGATGTTGCAAGCACCCTTGAGATAACAAGAGCAGCTGTTACTATTATAACCAATGAAATGATCGAGGAGGGCGTCCTCGTTGAGATAGGTGAGGCTCCGGTAAATACAGAAAAGCTCCAGAAGGGCAGAAGGAAGATACTCATCGATATAAATGTAAACAGCCGTTTTGCTCTCGGAGCAACTGTTGATGAAAAGGAAGTAAGTATAGGCCTTACAAACCTCAATTCGGAAGTGCTTGATAAGGCAAGCATGGTGATAGATGAGCGTACCACAAGCAAGGATATCATAAACTACATAATCAACACCAGCAACGAAATGGTGGAGAACAGCTGCCTTACAAAGGATAAGATCCTCGGCCTCGGTGTAGGCGTTGTACCGTCTATGTGGGGCAAGCTGAAGATATTCTACAAGGACGGCGTTCTTGATTTTACCAACTTCATCGACAAGCTTTCAAGCGGCCTTGATTTCGAGATCCACTGCGGTAACGCTATCGGTCTTATGGCTCTTGCAAGCAACGATTACAGAACTCAGAACGGCTATCAGACCAACACTGCTTTCCTCCACAACGGAAATCAGGTGAATCTGGCTATAATAAATAAGAATGAGCTCTCAAGTGATTATATCTCCTATACCTCTATGATAGAGAAGTATATCGTATGCCCTAACGGCAAGCAGTACGAGGGATATCCCAATGGCTCCGTAAAGGCTGAGCTCTCAAGAACAGCAATGCTCAACGCTTTCTACGAGATTTACTCCAAGGACAAAACACCTGTGCTTTATGAACTGACAGAGGGCGATAAGTCCAAGATAAACACAGACAGCGTATTCATGGCTCTTATGAGAAACGAAGAGCCGGTAAAGAGTCTTGTTGATGATATTATTGCAAAGTATACAGTTCTTGTCAACAATCTGGCTATCAGCCACTTTGCAAAGCGTATCATCCTTCACAATTTCAAGCTCAATGAGAAGCAGTTTGACTACGTGAAGAGAGAGATGATCCGCCTTGTAAGTGAAGAGATAGCTGACAGAGTTGTGCTCAGTAAGCTGGACGGAAAGAATAATTTCCTCGGCGGCTGTGCTCTCATTGTACAGGATAACTTCTATACCAGAGGCGGTATGCAGTAATAAAACGGCATCGCTTCAGCAAATAAAAATAACAGAGCCCGGAACAGCAGCGGCTGTTCCGGGCTTTTATCATGTTATACTATATCCGCAAATACTCCGGATAATGAGGCAAGGAATGTACTCTGCACTGCCTCGGCAGGTATCACTTCACCGTTCAGTTCAAGATCCATTGTCGCACAGGCATCAGCTACAACATCTACCTTGTATCCGTGGTCCATAGCGGCACGGACAGTTGTATCCACACACATATGTGTCATCATACCGCACACTATCAGCTTCTGTGCTCCGAGGGAGCGCAGGCAGACATCCAGATCTGTTTCGAGGAAGCTGTTGGGATAATATTTGTCGAGAACAATATCCTCTGGCTGCGGCTTTATCCTGTCTGAGATCTCACAGCCGGGAGTTCCTTCGATGAAGAAGGTATCATCCGGCGGATTGATATGGCGTATGTAGACGATAGGACGTCCGGAGCTCCTGCTCTCAGAGATAAGGGAGATTATCCTGTCCTCAGCCTCACGGGCTTTATGCAGCTCGCAGGCTCCGCCCGGGAAATAGTCATTTTGTACATCGATGATAAGCAGAACTTCTTTCATTATTACCTCCGTATCATTGCTTGGGTTCGGCGGCGGGTGAATGAGATGTGCGGCGTTGTTTCATAAAAGCTCCGGCAATGGATATCATCACAAAGGAGATCAGTGTTCCGGTCAGCGCTCCCGAGGTATCTATCATAACATCCCGGAATTCACAAGAGCGTCCGGGGACGAATGACTGGTGGAGCTCATCTGATACGGCATAGAGAAAACAAAAGAACAAAGCTGCTGCTGAGCTCAATGACCATATCCTGCGCCTGCCGACACACATGGAAACACAGAAGCCCAGACACATATACAGCGTGAAATGGGCACATTTCCGCACATAGAAAGTGAATTTATCTTTAATGCTCTCCTGCTCCTGTGGAGTTTTTTCTTTGTAGTCCTTTACAGTTAGTTCAACGACGGTTTCTGTGACTTTTCCGCTGGTCTCAGAGGAGCGCTCAGAGTTTTCACCGGAAAAACTGAATATAGTTATCATACATACAAGAGCAAGCAGTGCGAATACTATCCGCAGAGCATTTATCTTTGGCCAAGTCATAGGTATCTCCTTCCATACAAGACATTATTATTATACTATTTTTTTCAGAGTTTGTAAAGTAATCTGACAAAGATTATCCGCAAAAAATAATAAGAAAAATTTCAAAAATCACTTGTATCTTGCTTTATAAAATGGTATAATATAAATTGTATGATTATTCATAAATTTTGAGATAGATATTATTTCGGAGGTTGAAATGAAAAGTTTTTTCGCTAATGTATGGACCAAGAGAGTGGTAGCGCTCATAAGTCTGTTTTATGCTTTTATGGTATGCAGGCTATGCTATTTCTCCATATTCTATGATATACATATCCATGCGAGAGTACAGCAGTGCCTTACCATAACATCTGTGTCCATAGTGGTACTGCTGATAATGCTGTACACAAGAAAGCAGATAATAACAAGGATCGCCAGCTTTCTGATACTTCCGGCGATGCTGCCTGTGGTGCTTCTGTATTTTGGAGAATGGGGAATGATAATCCCGATAATCCTGACCGGTGTTGCAATACTTCTCCTTTCAGGAGCAGGTGAAGGAGCCAAGACCGCCCTGGGTACTATAACGCTTCTGCTCTATATTTTCGGAGCGCTGGGCTACTTCCTGTTTGCCTCATTCTTTGTAACAGCTACAAAGCAGGAAGTGATCGAGGACGGTGTATCCCCATCAGGAAGATACCGCTATCGTGTTGTCAATACTGAGGATAGCTCCAAGGATGAGGGACCAAGCGGAAGTACTGCTGTATATGTTGAGCCGAACTATGCGGATAAGAAATACTCCTTCGCAACATTCACCCTTAAGAATATGGAGCGTGTAGTTCACCTTAACAGACCTATCTGTGAGGATATCAATATCGAGTGGAAAACTCAGAGCAGACAGGAGATAACTCAGGAACTCAATGCGATCTCAGATACTATATCTATCCACCTTTCAGAGGATGACCTTGAGTATCTTGGCTATTCATACGATGAAAAGCTCCGCCTTGAGGATATTGCAGTATCTATGAGGTTCAAGATAGACCGTACAGCTTCAGATGTTGATCCTATTTACCTTAATGACCTCTCTGACGATCAGCTTGCTATTTTCGGCATTGGCAGAGACAGTGACAGCAGGTATTATATCCTTTCACCGACAAATGCAGTATATGACGCAGCTAAGGTCAAGGGCAACAAGCGCCTGTATTTCAGCGACCTCAACAGCAAGGCACTGAAGGCGTTCAATAACAGTAATACAGACGATTTCGGCAACCAGCTGTTCAATGTCAAGAAGGACAATACAGTTTACCTCAATACCCTGTCAGACGAGCAGCTTGATAAGCTGGGAGTACCTGAAACAGGAGATGTAATGTACTTCAACGGAAAGGTATGTTTCCGTTATTATGTAGCAGAACTGGAAGACTATTTCGATGTTGATTCAAGACACATCTCTATTGATCTTCTCAACTGATTAAACCTTAAAGGAGGCTGTCATGAGCGAATATTTCAAGAATATCAGCAAAATAAAGTATGAGGGCAGAAATTCAACAGAGCCCCTGGCTTTCAAGTACTACGATCCGGATCAGCTCATAGGCGGAAAGACTATGAAGGAGCACCTGAAGTTCGCTCTTTCATGGTGGCATACAATGGGCGGTGACGGCACAGATATGTTCGGTGTGGGAACTGCTGACAAGACTTGGGGCGAGAGTGATCCCGCCGCAAGGTCAAAGGCAAAGGTCGATGCAGCCTTTGAGATAATGGATAAGCTTTCCATTGAGTATTTCTGCTTCCATGACCGAGATCTCTCTCCGGAGTACGGTTCACTGGCAGAGACAAATGAGAAGCTTGACGAGGTAACTGACTATATTGCAGAGAAACAGAAGGAGACAGGCATAAAGTGTCTCTGGGGAACTGCAAAATGCTTCGATCATCCAAGGTATATGCACGGTGCAGGAACTTCTCCTTCGGCAGATGTCTTTGCGTTCACAGCAGCCCAGATCAAGAAAGCAATTGAAGCTACAGTAAAGCTGGGCGGAAACGGCTACGTGTTCTGGGGCGGAAGAGAGGGCTATGAGACTCTCCTGAACACAGATATGGGCCTTGAACTGGATAATATGGCTCGTCTTATGCATATGGCTGTTGAATACGGCCGTTCTATCGGCTTCAAGGGCGACTTCTATATCGAGCCGAAGCCTAAGGAGCCTACAAAGCATCAGTACGATTTTGATACAGCAACTGTTCTTGGCTTCCTCAGAAAGTATGGACTGGAAAAGGATTTCCGAATGAACATCGAAGCCAATCATGCGACACTTGCACAGCATACCTTCCAGCATGAGCTTAGAGTTGCAAGAGTGAACGGTGTTTTCGGTTCTATCGATGCCAACCAGGGCGATCCGCTTCTGGGCTGGGACACTGACCAGTTTCCGACGAATATTTATGACGCAGCTCTTTGTATGTATGAGGTGCTGAAGGCAGGCGGCTTCACTAACGGCGGTCTTAATTTTGATGCAAAGGCAAGAAGAGGCTCCTTCACTCAGGAGGATATATTCTTTAGCTATATCGCAGGAATGGATACCTTTGCCCTTGGTCTGAGGATAGCTCAGAAGATGATAGATGACGGACGTATCGATAAGTTTATTGCTGACAGATATTCCTCGTGGAATACTGGTATCGGCAAGGATATAATCGACGGAAAAGCAGGCTTTGCTGAGCTGGAGAAATATGCTCTTTCAAAGGGAGAGGTGACTTCATCCCTCAGCAGCGGCCGTCAGGAAATGCTGGAGGCATACATCAATAATATAATGTTCAGCATATGATGATCTATAGGACGCATTCCGCAGATGATTGCGGTGTGCGTCTTTCTGATAGTAATAATTCGGTTATTGACCAAAAATTCATAAGGAGCAGAAATGAAAAACAGAGCTTTACTAAATACAGCAGCAGGAATTGTCGCTTCAGTGGCCATAACAGGCCTGTTCCTTCTCATACTCAAAGCCGGTTCGCCTGTCATAGGAGCAGTCCTTTTTGTTCCGGCAGTGCTGATAAACTGGTTCGGCATACTTGGACAGAAGAGAGGCGAAGCAGCAGGAATGCCGGTTATAAGGCTTATCATCAGCCTCGTGATCGAGATATTCCTTATTTATAAGCTTGAACCAAGGTTCACAGAGCTGTCTGCCGCAGACACGACTTCAAGTCTTAAGCTCGTTTTCAGTATATTTGCCTGTTTTATCCTTCCGCTTCTGTTGGATATCATTACGGTATTGGTATTTGCTGTATATATAAGAAAAACAGAAGGCAGCAAATAACATCAGCAAATATAGAAGAGGTTCAGGTGACGAAAAGATAATGAGAAAGATAATAGTCAATCGTAAGAAGTCATTCGCAGGCTCATGGAGCAGATATGTTTGTATGCTCAGGGACAGAAACGGCGCAGTAATGAAGTGTGAAATAGACAAAAGCGGCATGCTGGTCTTTGAGACGGACGGAAGAGCCTGTACACTGATAGTCAGTGCGACAAGGTCCAATTATCACGGCTCCTCATCACTGGAATTTGCAGCGCCATGCCAGATACCGGAAGGAGACGGAGTGACTGAATACAACATCGTTACATCTTATAGTATGCTTTACGGTATAAGCATAAAGCTGGAGAAGGTATTCTGAGAGGAGGCAGCTCTATGGCATATCTTATTGGTATCGACTGCGGAACAAGCGGCACAAAGGCAGTGCTGTTTGATGAGAACGGAAGGAAGATTGCTTCTGATACGGCTGAATATCCGTTGTACCAGCCGAAGAACGGATACGCAGAGCAGGTACCCGCTGACTGGAAAAACGCAATGCTGAAGACAGTCAGGACAGTCGTAGCAAAAAGCGGCGTCAGGAAAGAGGATGTAAAAGGCATAGGTATTGCCGGTCAGATGCATGGCCTTGTGTTGCTTGACAGGGATAACAATGTGCTGAGACCGTCAATAATATGGTGCGATCAGCGTACAGCCGCCGAAGCTGCTGAAATGGAAGCTAAGGTAGGCAGAGATAAGCTTGTGGAGATCACTGCAAACCCTGCTCTTACAGGCTGGACTGCAGCAAAGCTCCTTTGGGTAAAGAATAACGAGCCGGATATCTACAGCAGGATCGCTCATGTGCTCCTGCCGAAGGATTATCTGCGCTTTATACTTACCGGAGAATATGCAACAGATGTCAGCGATGCCTCCGGTATGCAGCTCTTTGATGTGCCTGCAAGGAAATGGTCAGATGAGCTGATATCTGCTTTTGAAGCTGAGAAAAGCTGGTTTGCTAAGGTATATGAATCCTGTGAGATCACAGGCAGACTTACAAAGCATATCGCAGACGAGCTGGGACTGTGTGAGGGTACAGCAGTTGTGGGCGGTGCCGGAGACAATGCAGCGGCTGCGGTAGGTACAGGAGTAATATCCGACGGAAAAGCGTTTACTACAATAGGGACTTCCGGTGTCGTATTCGCACACACATCTTCCGTATCTATAGATAAGGCAGGCAGGGTACATACCTGCTGTGCGGCAGTACCGGG
>LVAK01000233.1 GCA_001604035.1 Clostridiales bacterium Firm_05 | reverse complement strand
GCCCAGTCATCAGGAGTCATCGATGTTTTGAGGGATCTCTGAACATATATGTCTCCGTTATAGGTTATTATCTCCGGAGCATATCCGTCTGTAATGACTACATCTCCCGGCTGATACTGACTGTAATCACCGCCTATGCCAAGAATAGTATCCGGATCCTTCAGATACTGACCATAATAATTTCTGATGTCATCCAGAGTTGAGAATCTTGGATCATCAAGCTTATAGAAATCCTGAGGACAATAAACGATTCCATCTATCTCAGTCATTCCATCAGGAACAGGTGAGTCATCGGTATACCAGTCTTTCTTCTCAGTGTAATAAACGCTGAACGAGATCTTCTCAGTGTTTTCATTGATCCTATCTGCAGCATTGAACCATTCAGCTTCAAGGTAGACCGGCAGGTACTCGTCAAACAGCGCCTTCATTTCCTCATCTGAAAGAAAAGCCTGCTCATTTACTTCATCAGCTTCAGTCATTTCAGCGATATCAGTATCCTCAGTCTCATCCGGTTCAGTTACCTCTGCCGCAGGGACTATAGAGCTGCTTGAACCTGCACTTTTCTTTATAAGTCCGAATACGCCAACGCCTCCGGCCACCAGAGCAAATGCTGCCGCAGCACATACAGTCCTGTACCATATAGGCCTGTTGTACTCTTCTACGCCTCTGACTGTTGTTTCACCGTTTTTGTCAAAGTCCTTATCCATGCTGTTGAATTTCTTCTCACTGGCTGCAAAGACCTTCTGCTTCATTCTGTCGCTGTCTTTTGAATAACCTGCAATATCATCGATGATGTTATCGTCTGCGTGTTCAAGCAGATCAAAAATTCTCTCATTATCCTTCATAAAAGCACCTCCTTATGATGCGATCCCCGTTTTTGATAATATATCTCTCAGCTTTTCGGCAGCTCGCTTGCTGCGCATACGCACTGTAGCCGGCTTCATATCAAGCAGCTTTCCGATCTCTTTAGAGTTTCTGTTATAGTAATATTTCTGCATAAGTATAGTTGAATCCGGCTCACCCAGCGCTTTTACAGCATCTATGAGGATATGCTGGAGTTCTGATCTTTCGCTTCCTGCCACAACATCTTCGGAAGATCTGAGGGTAAGATATTCCTCGTTATCGATAGACACTGTCTTTCCCGCTTTCACGCTGAGGCTGCGATAGCGGTCTATACTTATACGCTTGGCAATGGTGCCTATATATCCTTTAAGCTCTCCGGAAGTTTCTTTTTCTGAAAATCCGAAATATACTGATGCAAAAATATCGCTTATACATTCCTCAACATCTTCCACGCTTCCGCAGCTGCGGAGATGATTATATACTATAGTCCGGACGTAATTGAAATACTCATCAAACAAAGCCCTGTGAGCTGATGACGGATTTTTTCTGACCAGAGAGCCGTACTCGCTGCCTGTCATTCTGTTTCCTCCTTTATATAAAGCTTACCATGGTGCGCTTTCACAATACACATTCGTAGTATTCATACCAAGTGTCACAAAAAACAAAAAAATTTCTCATCTATAAAACGTACAGCAAGGGTAGCCCCTTTGCCGCAACGTGACAAAAAATCACCGAGCCCATACTTTACAGGCTCGGTGATCTACTTTTCCGTTAATGTACGCTGACTATGCTGTCCGCTTCATCAACCTTTGATATTTGTAAACAGAAGATACAGCGTATAGGCTGCCTGTATAGTGAATGCAACTATAACTCCTACAGAGCATCTTGCGATAACGAAACCTCTTTTGCTCTGTGCCGGAGTTGTTGCCGGCAGCTTATCCTTGCTTCTGAATATGAGCAGCATAAGCGCACCGAAGGCTGCAAATGCTTCAAGTCCGAGATTGAAGGCTATCATCTGTGCATCGGAAAGATCGAGTTCTCCCATTATGGTAACAACGGTATTTACAAATACGTGTACCACTATCGAAGGGATGATCGAGCCATGCTTGAGAGTGATATGTGCCAGGAATATTCCAAGCAGGAATGCCAGTGTGAACTGCGGCAGATTTCCGTGAGCCAGCCCGAAAAAGACCGCCGTGGCGAATACCGCAAATCTCTGATTGGCCTTTGAGAACGTCCTCAGCAGCATTCCACGGAAGAACAGTTCCTCAGTGACAGGAGCTATCACGCAGGTATACACCGCAGATATTGCAAATCCCAGCTTTGTGACCGCTACTCCCTCCGTTTCGAGAACGTTTGTAGAGTAACCGTACTTTTCAAATACATCATTAACTCCCAGGGAAACAAATGCTGATACTACCCAGATGAACATTGCTGCCGCACAGTACTGCACAGCCTTTCCGACATCATAATTTCTTGTCTTTATGAGAGAAGAAGGCTTTATATCCGCCAGCTTCATGCCTATAAAAGCAAAGGCCACATTGGCGAATATGTATATCAGCATATTCATTGCGACGAGTATGGATGAACCCTTTATGAAGGTGTACATAGACTCGCCGTCCGCACCCGGATTCATATCCTTGAGTATAGCTATAATGCCCCTTGCGATAAAAAAGCCTGCGGCAGTTGAAGCCACAAACTGCAATACCGCACACCATCCTCCGATAGCATAAAAGCGTTTCAGTCTCCGCCGCTCATCGTATCCCGGTTCAAGGGATACCTTATAAGCCGGAGTCTGTATCGGCGGCAGGATCTCTGTATAATCATCACGGTACTCATGGTACTCTGTAGGGTTATCGAAGGGATCAAAAGGATCCGGAGTATCAGCCTCCGCTCTTTCCCGTTCAGTTTCATTTATATGTTTTGTAAGTCTGTATATCTCATGATTCAGCGCAGCAACTTCTGCATGGTGCTGCTCTTCGCTGATAAATTCGGACATGATCTGCCTCCTTGTTCACGTAATGTGTCTACAGAGTTTATTGTACCATATTTTTTTGCTCTTGTAAATAGATGTAATAAAAAAAGTGGACGGCATATGTGTGATACTCATATAACAGTATACGTTAGATATTGAGGGAAACCCTTTTGAAAAAGGGTTCTCCCTCAAACTCCCTTCCTAAAACTTTCAGTTTTAAATTTTCCCCGGATAGGGCGCATGATAATAAAAACGCCCATGTAGTATTACATGGGTGCGCCCTATCCGGGGAAAATTAAGATTAAAAGTCTTTGGAAAGGGGTTCGGGGAAGAACCTTTCCTCAGAAAGGTTTTCCCCGAGTAACCAACTTATACTGCTATATAAGCATCACGCTTATGCCGTCCAAATTGTTATTCTATGCCAGCCTGCTGCTTGGCAGCTGTGAGGGTATTCTTCATCAGCATTGCTATGGTCATAGGTCCGACACCGCCGGGAACGGGAGTTATATAGGAAGCTCTCTTCTCAGCGGATTCAAACTCGACATCGCCGCAGAGCTTGCCGTTTTCGAGGCGGTTCATGCCTACATCGATAACGACTGCGCCCTCCTTTACCATATCGCCTGTAACGAAATTAGCCTT
>LVAK01000232.1 GCA_001604035.1 Clostridiales bacterium Firm_05 | reverse complement strand
TTTGAAAAATCACGGAAAATTTGATATAATTAGTACATAACGAGTAGCAATTCTGCGTAAATCCAGTTATTGCTGCTCGTTTTATTTTTTTATGGAGGTAGATCATAATGAAAAGAATCAAAGAAGCGTGTATCTGCCAGACACTTCATTTTATGCTCAAGGAAGATGTCGGTCATGACTATGCGGTAAGGGTCGTTCAGGAGGAGATCAAAAAATACAAGGAAAGCCTTGAAAAGAGCAAGACCAAATACAAGATCCTTGAAGAAACCGAGCAGCCCGACGGCTCTGTTATCATCAAGATCAAGAAGCAGTACAACACAGCACCTGTCGGCACTTATCTCGACTGATACAATTTCATATCATCAAAACAGCGTGTGGCGTAAGCATAAATCCAGCTTCCAGCCACACGCTGTATTTATTAGGAGGAAATCAAATGGAACAAACCGCAAATCAATTCTTAGGGCGTGAGCCTGTGGGCAGACTGATGAAAAAGTACGCCGTGCCGTGCATCATTTCTCTGCTGGTGGGGGCACTCTACAACATCGTTGACCAGATATTCATCGCCAACGCAAGTTATCTCGGCTCTTACGGAAACGCTGCAAATACGGTGGTGTTTCCGCTGACAGTCATAGCTCTTGCCATTGCCGTTATGATCGGTGACGGCTGCTGTGCCTTTGTGAGTTTGAGTCTCGGCAGGAGCGAACCTGATAAAGCAAAGAAAAGTGTCGGAAACTCTGTTCTTATGACGATCGTGAGCAGCCTTATCCTATGTGCCGTGTATCTGCTATTCAGCGACGGCATCATCGCAATGTTCGGCGGTACGGTCAATGAAGAAACATTCCGCCACTCAAAGGAATACTTCTTCTATATTTCGCTCGGTATCCCGTTCTATATGTTCGGACAGGCTATGAACCCTGTGATCCGTGCGGACGGCAGCCCGAAATTTGCTATGGTCTCCACGCTTGCAGGTGCTGTGCTGAACATGATACTTGATCCGATATTCATTTTTGCTTTCAGGTGGGGCATGATGGGAGCAGCGGTCGCAACCGTTATCGGGCAGATCGTGACGGCTGGACTTGCGGTGTGGTATCTCTGCAATATGAAACTCGTAAAGCCTGCAAAGACTGATTTCAAGCCCGAAAGTGCAATTATCCGCAAAACGCTGACACTCGGTCTAACCAGTTTTCTCTCGCAGATCTCTCTTGTGGCAGCAATGGCAGCGATCAATAATATGATACGAAAATACGGTGCAATGGATGCTGTTTTCGGGCAGGAGCAGTATGCGCAGATACCTATGGCGGTAGTCGGCATCGTCATGAAATTCTTCCAGATCGTGATTTCGATCGTAGTCGGAATGGCGGCAGGCTGTATCCCGATAGTCGGCTTCAATATGGGCGCAGGGCATCGCCTGAGAGTTCGTGAGCTGTTCACAAAACTGCTGACAGCAGAAGCAAGTGTCGGTGCTGTCGCCCTTATCTTCGTGGAGTTTTTCCCGAAACAGCTTATCGGTATATTCGGTGCAGCGAACGAGAGTAGTTATTATACCGATTTTGCGGTACACGCATTCCGCATTTATCTCTGCATGATGATATTCGCCTGTTTGAACAAGGCTTGCTTTATCTTCCTGCAAGCTATGGGCAAGGCTGTGGAATCTACTGCTATTTCTATGATCAGGGAGATCGTGTTCGGTGTAGGCTTTGCGGTAATTCTGCCCCTGTTCTTCGGACTGGACGGTGTGCTGTATTCAATGCCTGTGTCGGATATTCTGACCTTTGCGGTCGCTTTGTTCCTGATAATCCGGACATATAAACAGTTGGCAGAAAATGAAGATACACAGCGCATCAAGGTACTTGCTTCCACGCAATAAGCAACATATCATCCCCCTCATCTGGGGCTGGAGGATGCTGCTGCGAAGCTTCACCGAATGGAGGAACTTCAGAACGCCCGACAGGAGATGAACAGAACAAAGGATGAAGCAGTAAAAAAGAAATTGAAGATACCCAGTGAGTTTTTGAGACTTTTCAAACAGATATGATTTTATTATTGATAAATAATCCTGTTTATGGTATAATACACTTATTTCCAATAGCTATTTTCTTTTATACTTTGGAGGTATAATATGTATTTTGATGAAATGAAAATCGGAATGAGCGTTGACGTAGCCCCTGCTGTTATAGACAAAGGTAAAATGCTTGCATTTGCAAAAGAGTATGATAATTTACCGCTGCATGCAGATGAGGATTATGCAAAGACAACTCACTTTGGTAAACTTATTGCTCCCGGCGTTATGTCATTCATGACTGTATGGGCAAAGTACCTTGAAGTAGATTTTTTCGGTAATGAACTGCTTGCTGGTAAATCAACAAAAATTGAATGGCACAAGCCCGTTTTCGCAGAAGATGTGCTGACAGGAAAAGCAACTATAACAAACCTCATTAAGCGTAATGATAAAAATGGTATTGTTGCCGTATCCTTTGATGTTTATAATCAAAATGGTGAGCTTGTATTGACTGATGTTACAGAAGCATTTGTAAAATGCAGATTACAGTAAACAGTATAGAATCCTTACAACGATGATAGTATTGATGTTTTCAATCTTAGTATTAACGATAAGAAAAAAGCAGCTCCCTCACGGGAGCTGTTATTCTTTCGACCTAAAAAGCTTAGAAAACGTTGAGAATTCATTTCAATAGGGTGGCGTATTTTATTGCAATATTTCAAAGAATGAAAAACCACTTGTGTGAAATAGTTTTTCGGTATTTCAATAGACCTTAGTCTAATAAGATACAAATTCATTGTACGCATTTTCAGCAAAATGAAGATACATTTCTTCCGTTGTATGATATGCAAATTTGCTGTCAAGAAGCTTGTACACAAGAAAAGCATAGTCTGCCGCAATCTGATCAGGAACAGGTTGTGTATCGTAACGACGTGAACCAATGTTACTTACAGGAAAACAATACACAAATCTCACTATCAAACCGCTGCCACGAAACGCCATATTATTTATCATACTGTCAAACACATAGGGCTGACAAGCAAGACAAATTGACATATACGGTTTTTTCAGTATTATGCTCGACCTTGTTGCACGATCGCTGATATATGTCTCACCATTCCATGATTTTAAAAGTAAATCAAGGTTAGGTATATTATTGCTGTATCTTCCGCTGAAATTTCCAAGCATTCCTGCTTCATCTGAAATCATAAGCAGTGTATCGTTTTCTTCAAGCTGTGTAACAAGCGACTCAGGAGTAATATCGTCAACTACTATTCTGCGGAAGTTTCTTTGACGAATGTTACTGATCTGAGTTTGCAGCTCAGCGATTTCGTCTGCTGTCACTTCTTCTTTTTTCTCAAGATATATAAGCTTATTCTCCAGTATCCTGCGTTCAGCTTGACTTTTGTATATTTCTCTTTTGTTTTTCTCATTCCAATCATGAGCAAACAAAATATAA
The DNA here is from genome assembly GCA_001604035.1 of Clostridiales bacterium Firm_05. GTDB lineage: Bacteria > Bacillota > Clostridia > Oscillospirales > Ruminococcaceae > Ruminococcus. Next base: position 3,140 of record LVAK01000232.1, on the reverse strand, counting down.
GGCTGTTTGACCATTGATATTACCGGAGACTTTTTGAAGCTTGGCTCCGCAACAAGATGATTGGAACATAAGTTTTTATCCTTCTATAGAATTACAAGCTTTTAAATATAATGTTAATAAAATCATAATTCGCAGTAACGAAGAATATGAAATATATACTGAAGCAGATCCTTCGCTAAAAAATGTCTTTTATGAATTCGACTTTATAATTAATCGTCAAAAACTACACATATGCAATTGTAAGTATTGCGGTAATGAATTTTTCGGCTTAAAAAATTCAGAATGCCGTAATAATGTACAATGTATAATTATAAGCGAAAAAGAGCAAAGAAAGAACAAACGGCGCATAGTTAATGATAATTCTTTTGAAAAATACAAACGCAAACTTAGCAACTATATCGGTCAGCAAAAAACCAAGCTTTCCTCAAGAGTTCTTGACGCCCCGGTATTAGTTCAGAAATTTGATAATCAGAGAAAGATATTTACAAAGCAAATGAATGATAAAATAACCGAGTGCGAAGCCGAAGGTCGACAGCCAAATGCTGAAATGCCTTCTTTCTACGAAAAGATGAAGCAGGAAATCGTTAGCTTTGTTTGCTCGCTTGAGGAAGAAGCGAAAAAATACAATTCAAAAATATAGGTTTATACTGCCTATTTTTTATTGCAAAATATAAACATTTATGTTATAATAATTGTATGAATATACCTATTTTTTGTGAATGAAAGCGAGTAAAAATAATGATAGATAACAAAAAGGAACAGGAACGAGCAGAACTTCATCGTACTATATGGGGAATTGCAAATGATCTGAGAGGCAGCGTTGACGGTTGGGACTTCAAGAACTATGTGCTTGTAATGCTGTTCTATCGCTATATATCTGAAAATTTGACCAACTATATCAATGCTGGTGAACGTGAAGCTGGTACTCCTGATTTTGACTATACAAAGCTTTCTGATGAAGAAGCAGAAGTTGCCCGTGACGATATGGTGCAGACTAAAGGCTTCTTTATACTTCCATCACAGCTTTTCTGCAATGTGCTTGAAAGAGCTGATACAGACGAGAACCTCAACGAAACGCTCGAAGCTATCTTCCGCAGTATTGAAAGCTCTGCACAAGGCTGCGAGAGTGAGGACGATTTCAAAGGATTGTTTGATGATTTTGATGTAAATAGTAACAAGCTCGGTGGAACAGTCGCAAAGCGTAACGAACGTCTTGTCAAGCTTATGAACGGTATTGTTTCAATGCAGCTTGGCGACTATAAGGATAATACTATTGACGCATTTGGTGACGCCTATGAGTTCCTTATGGGTATGTATGCTTCAAATGCAGGAAAGTCCGGCGGTGAGTATTATACTCCGCAGGAAGTATCCGAGCTGCTTACCAGACTTGCTGTTGTTGGCAAAACTGAGGTCAACAAGGTCTACGATCCGGCTTGCGGTTCGGGTTCTCTGCTCCTGAAAGCTGCGAAAGTTCTCGGTAAGGACAAGGTACGTCAGGGATTCTTCGGTCAGGAGATCAACATCACGACCTACAACCTCTGCCGTATCAATATGTTCCTGCACGATATAGACTATGATAAATTTGACATTGCTCACGAAGATACTCTCGTTGAACCGCAGCACTGGGACGATGAGCCTTTTGAGGTCATTGTTTCAATTATCTGGACTAAAATTCAATGCGTATTCAACGTTCCTATCGTTTCGATCACCCTCGATCGCTTATTTGTACATTATCAAGAGAATATTTGAATGTCAAGGCCGCTCTAGCGTGCATTTTAGCCTTGATATTCAAATATTTTCTGATATAATTCTTGAAAGCGATAGTGGTGATTCTCACTTTGCAGGAGATTAGATAAAGTCCAGATAATAATTAATCCTCCGTATTCGATAAAATGGGACGGAGACTCCAATCCTCTGCTTATAAACGATCCTCGTTTCTCCCCCGCAGGAGTGCTTGCACCTAAGTCAAAGGCAGACCTTGCGTTCATTATGCACTCGCTGAGTTGGCTTGCAAGCAACGGTGCAGCTGCTATTGTATGTTTCCCCGGAGTTATGTACCGAGGCGGTGCTGAACAGAAGATACGCAAGTATCTGATCGACAACAACTTTGTTGACTGCATTATTCAGCTTCCGGATAACCTGTTCTACGGTTCTTCTAAGACAACCGGAACGGATATAGATAAGATACTTCCTGCTGTCTCACGTTTCGGTGGTGGAGGTAGTAACCGTAAAGAAAAGAAGGAAACCGTAATAGAGAAGCTCAAGGGATTCTTTGAACGTTTTTGGAATATAGGATGATTATTCTTCAAAGGAGAATATAATGACAACTTCTGAAAAAATTAGAAAGATACAAGCGGTTCTTGACTCTAAGACTCCAAGATTAGAGCATTATTGTAAGCTCTTTGATGAAATGGAGGACAATGTATATAACTATACGGAATTTGTAGAGTCAAATGTTGATAAAGAGATTAAAAGGCTTCCTAACGCCGATTATCATATGTGTTGCTGTCTCATGACACTTATTTTCAGAGAAGACTATGTTATGAACGGTAAGTTTAGAAAACGATATGAATCTGGTATGGTTACGTCTATATTAGAAAGAATGATAATGTTACTACGAAATGAGGCTAATGATTCTATTTTGAAGGAGAAAAACATGAAAATAGGCAAACTTCAAGAAGTGAATATAAGAGATTTATGGAAGCATGAGCAGTATGATTTCTCTGCTTGGCTATCTCAGAGTGAAAATATTGAACTGCTGAACGAAAAAATAGGTTTAACTCTTGTTGATATAAATACCGAAGCATATGTTGGCGCATACAGATGTGATATTGTAGCTGTTGATGAAACAACAGGGATTAAAGTCATTATAGAAAATCAGCTTGAGAACTCAAATCACGATCATCTTGGAAAAATCATTACATATGCATCTGGTTTGGATGCAAAGGTAATAGTATGGATTGTTAAGGAAGCAAGAGACGAACACAGAAGCGCTATTGAATGGCTGAATAATAACACATCAAAGGACATAAACTTCTTCCTTATCGAACTTCATGCCTATAGAATAGGAAATTCTGAGCCTGCCCCAATGTTTCAAATAGTTGAACAGCCTAATGACTTTATCAAAGAGTCAAAGAACA
>LVAK01000231.1 GCA_001604035.1 Clostridiales bacterium Firm_05 | reverse complement strand
GTTATCATTCAGAAAGCCGACTCCAAATTCATCTATAATACGCCATTTCACAGAATTTGTAAATTTAACAGTTGCTTTCACTTCTCCTTTTGTATGTCGAAGTTTATCGCAGATGAATTCGGGTACATTCCTATCTGTAAATTTCTCATTTGTGAGTGAAAGCTCTGTCATTCGATTCAATTTGAACATTCTGTAATCTTTGCGTTCAGTACAGTAGCCCCAGACATACCATGCGGACCATTGAAAAATCAAGTGATACGGCTCTATCTTTCGTTCACTCTCACCGTTAGGCGAAAAATAGCGGAATGTAATAGTATTTCTTTTTTTCATAGCCTGCTTTATTAGCTCAATCTTATCTGCAATCGCCGATTTATCCCAGCTTGATAGATCAATTATGATATGATTATCCACATTGACAGTAGTACAGTCATCAGCAGAGAGTTTCTCCATAAGCTGATGGTATCGGTTCGCCCCACTGATGCTGTCAAGACTTTTCAAGCCCGACAATATTGCGTGCATATCTTCAGAAGACAGCAGCGTTCGGTCAATCTTATAACCGTCCATGATTGAGATGCCGCCGCCCTGTCCCTGTTCTGCAATAATAGGGATACCTGATAGATTGATCGTCTCTATGTCGCGCAGTATTGTTCGTCTTGACACTTCAAATATCTCTGCAAGTTCAGCAGACGTAACTTTGTTACGCTGCAGAAGAACCGAGAGTATGCCTATTAATCTGTCTATTTTCATATTATACGAAACCTTTTGATTTTACAGCTTATACTGCATAAAATTATTGTTCTTAACGAAGCCAAGCATCAGAACTGGCAGGATATGTGCTTTCTGTCAGATCGAATTCCTACGAGACCTATCAGTCTTTCCCCATCAAAAGCGCCATAGTATTCAATTCCTGCAAGATATTTTTCGTCATGCAGACATTTCTTGAATTCTAATGTGCCCTCTTTAGAATAATCCGGTGACTCATACTCTGAAAACACTCTCCAAGCAAGGTCAAGAGCTGTTACTCTTTCTTCAGCAGAAAGCTTTCGTATCAAATCCACTTTTTGATCTTGCGAAACAATATATTGTTTACTCGTTCTGTAATGAGAAGCTCCGTATCTGTCTCCACAAGATCGTAGCTTTCTATTACTGCTTTATCATGTTTTTTCAGAACCTCTTCATATCCGAATGCTGTATCCTTTTTCTTAGGGAACCGGATAGTACTTTCAAAATCGTCTACAATCTGAAGCCCGTATCTATCGCAAATATCCACCCATTCGCTTTTTGTATAGAACTTAATATGCCCGTCCTTTTTCAGGCGCATGTAGTCATCAACAAATCTATCCTTATCACAATCATTGGGGCACGGATCGGAAATGAATAAAGATCCCCCGCCTTTAAGCACTCTGCTCACCTCACCGATACTATGCTCTATATCCGGAAAATGATGAAGAGAATATCGTGTCACCACAAGATCAAACATTCCTGCTTCAAAGGGAAAATTTATCCCGTCATAGCTGACAAATGTCAGATTATCCAGCTCTGCCTCTCGCACTCTGCTGCGATTCGCATCAATGGCATCGCTCACTATATCCAACCCTATCACTTCACAATCTGGATTTCCTTCTGCAATCGGAAAAGTCAGATATCCACTCCCACAACCAAGATCAAGAATCCTCATT
>LVAK01000230.1 GCA_001604035.1 Clostridiales bacterium Firm_05 | reverse complement strand
CCGCATACCTCCTGAGCCACATGACGGAACATATTCTCAGTTAGATCCATCATTCCGTAGTAATCTGTATAAGCCTGATAGAGCTCCATGAGAGTGAACTCAGGGTTATGACGTGTATCAACGCCCTCATTTCTGAAAACTCGTCCGATCTCGTAAACTCTCTCAAGTCCGCCGACGATAAGTCTCTTGAGGTAGAGCTCAAGGCTGATACGGAGCTTTACATCCTCGTCAAGGGCGTTGTAGTGAGTTTCAAAAGGTCTTGCAGCAGCTCCGCCGGCATTTGATACCAGCATAGGAGTCTCGACCTCCATGAAGCCCTGTGCATCGAGGTAGCGTCTGATAGAGGATATTACCTTTGAACGCTTAACGAATGTGTCCTTAACCTCAGGATTTACGATAAGGTCAACGTAGCGCTGACGGTATCTTGTATCAGGATCCTTGAGGCCGTGCCATTTCTCAGGCAGGGGAAGGAGTGACTTTGAAAGGAGGACGATGCTCTTTGCGTGTATGGAGATCTCGCCCTTTCTTGTTCTGAATACATAGCCCTCAACGCCGATGAGGTCGCCGATGTCCCACTTCTTCTTGAACTCCTTGAAGAGATCTGCGCCCACATCATTTGAACGCACATATACCTGAATACGGTCAGTAACGTCACGTACATCGATGAAGTTTGCCTTACCCATATCTCTCCAGCTCATGATACGTCCGGCGATACGGATGATATTCTCATGGAGAGCCTCAAGGCCTTCGTTGACCTTTTCCTCATCTCCGCCGGCAGCAGCGATGATCTCTGCTTCCTTGGCTTCATACTCAGCCTTATAGTCGCCGGCATGGCCTGTTACATCGAACTTTGTTATCTGATAGGGATCCTTGCCCAGCTCTCTGAGGTCAGCCAGCTTGTCAAGGCGATCCTTCTTGAGTATATTTATATCCTGAACGGCTTCCTCAGCCTGCTCAGGTGAGTTTACCTGATTTTCGCTCATTACAGTACGTCCTTCCGTGATTACTTGGATATTTCTACGATCTCGAAGCGAAGCTCGCCTGCGGGAGCCTCAACGATGAAGATATCTCCCACCTTCTTCTTCATGGCAGCCTTGCCGATAGGAGACTCATCTGAGATCTTGCCTTCTCTTACGTTTGCGTGGTTAGTACCAACGATAGTGAAGGTCTCGATCTTGCCTGTGTCCACACGCTTGATAGTGATCTTTGAGCTCATTCCGACCTCGTCAACAGAGATGTTTGAATCCTCAACTATTTCGGCGTTGTCGATAGTATACTGGAGCTCGCTGATCTGTGCTTCCAGGATAGCCTGTTCGTTCTTTGCCTCATCGTACTCGGCGTTCTCGGAGAGGTCTCCGTAGGAACGGGCAACCTTCAGCCTTTCAGCAACTTCCTTACGTTTATTGATCTTAAGGTCATCAAGCTCAGCGACCAGCTTGTCGTAGCTCTCTCTGGACATCTTCTTTAAAGCCATGATAATGCACTCCTTATTTTTATATTAGTCGTGGGAGACACTCCCTTAAATAGCATTACTTAACATTATAATATATTTCCGGCTTTTTGTCAATATCCCACTGTTTAAATTAGCACCAGGCACATTTTCGTCATTGACAGGGTGGTGCTGGTATGCTATAATTAATGTATATTTTTACATTGAAGGTCTGTTAATATGAAAAAATTCCAGGATCTTATGACAAAGCGGTGGTTCGCCAACACCATGGCAGGCTGCATAACTGTTATATGCTATCTGCTGCTTTCAAATATCGGTGACATATTGGACGAGCTCTCGACCATAATCAGCTATTTCTCCACAGCTATCGGCGGCTGTGTAATGGCATATATGATGAATCCTCTTGCAAAGTTCTATCAGAAGACTTTCTTCAGGAAGATACCTTCAAAGTCTTTGCAGTGGATCTTGTCTATCTGCCTTGCAGTAGCGACTGTGATATGCTTCGTTGTGCTCTCGCTGCTCACGCTGATACCTCAGCTCATAGAGAGTATAACCAATTTCGTCAACAACATCGGCACCTATGCTGCTTCCGTGCAGAAGCTTCTCGAAAACATCGATCCGGACGTTTCAAGGAAGGTCAATCTGCGGC
>LVAK01000229.1 GCA_001604035.1 Clostridiales bacterium Firm_05 | reverse complement strand
GCCTGTAACGGTGTCCACCCATATCTCAGTGACGTTCATCGTTCCCTGTGTGTAGGCAACTATAAATCTTTTATCCTTTGCCATAGTAACAACTCCTTTACTTGTTTATTTAAAATATTACGGGCGAAATAGCAGTTGTTTCTGTTTTTTGTTTACTATTTTCTGCTTTCTGCTTTCTTTTTACTGCTCACTGAGCGCTCAGCGCTCCCATATAGCCGTAGAGCCGCAGGGCAGCGTCATGCCGGTAGCTTTTACCGGAAGGCCTATCTCATCGAAGGAGACCTTGCCGTTCTTGCCGTTCAGGACTGAACCGAGGATGTATCCCATAACGGACGGTGAAAGTCCGGTGGTATAGCTGTTTATGAGGAAGAACAGGGGATCGCCGGAGAGAACTCCCGAGCAGAGCTTCACCAGATCATAGACGCAGTTCTCCAGCTTCCATACCTCACCGCCGGGACCTCTTCCGTAGCTGGGAGGATCCATGATAACGGCGTCATATTTTCTTCCTCTTCTTATCTCACGGGCGATGAACTTCTCGCAGTCATCCACTATCCAGCGGATCGGCTTGTCAGAAAGACCTGACGCAGCAGCGTTGTCTCTTGCCCACTGCACCATGCCCTTTGAAGCATCAACGTGACACACTGACGCTCCTGCGGCGGCACAGGCGAGAGTTGCTCCGCCGGTATAGGCGAAGAGGTTGAGGACGTTTATCTCACGTCCGGCACTTTTTATCTTATCTGCCATGAAGTCCCAGTTTACGGCCTGTTCCGGGAAAAGGCCGGTATGCTTGAAGCCTGTGGGACGAATATTGAATGTCAGCTCACGGTAGCTGATGTTCCAGGACTCCGGCAGCTTTCTGCGGAATTCCCATTTGCCGCCGCCCTGATTGGAGCGGTGGTAGTGACCGTCAGCCTTATTCCAGAGAGGATCGGTCTTATCGGTCTTCCATATGATCTGCGGATCGGGACGAACAAGGCTTATATCGCCCCATTTTTCCAGCTTCTCTCCGTCGGATGTATCGAGTATTATGTAATCGTTCCAGTTATTTGCAGTTCTCAAGCTTTATGCTCCTTTTCACGTTATCCCCGGCAGGATGCTGCACGGGTGGGGGCAGACACTATTCCCTTGCGCCGCAGCGCTGGCGGATGCGTTCTGCTATCTCTCCGGCAATATCGTTTATCCTGCCGAAGTCGCTTCCTTCTATGGTTATCGTTATGAACGGGGCGGCGGCATTGCTCTCACGGACGATGACTCTGCCCTTGTCCCCGAATTCGCCCTGATACCATTCTATCAGGTCAGTTATATCCTTGTCGTTTTTCCATATCTCACGGCTGGTATCAGCAATACGGACATTCAGTGATATGCTGGGCAGACGCTGCATCTCTTCGGCAAGCACGCTCAGCGGTCTTCCCGACATCTTGATTATCTCAAGGAGCCTTGCTCCGCAGAGAAGACCGTCCTCGCAGGGGGAATCCTCGGTGAAGAACACATGACCGTTGCGGTCACCGCCGAGGCTGAATCCGCCTTCCAGCATACGGTCGAGAGCGCTCCTGCCGGAGGCTCCGGAGGTCACGGCTTTTATGCCGTTCTCCTTTGCAAAGTTGAAAAGTCCCAGTCCACTCATCTGGTTTACCACGAAGGTGTCATCTTTCAGTCGGCCGCTGTCCTTGAAGTGCTTTGCGAATATGGCGAGGAGGTGATCTCCGTCAACGGTCATTCCGTTTTCATCGACTGCAAGGCAGCTCCCTCCGTTGTCGCCTATGGCAAGACCGCAGCAGAAGCTGCCTCCTGCAACGAAGTCCATCAGGCGTTCCATATCCGTGATAGCCGGTGCAAGGTCATCCTCCTCAGGCTCCTGATGAGAGAGAAGGAAAACATCTGCTCCAAGCTCACGGAACAGCTTTTCAGCGGTGGCTGCTGTGCTTGGTTCTTCGCAGATTATGGCTGCCCTGAGTCCACTCAGGTCGGTGCCTATGAGCTGTTTTATATGTGAGACGTATTCCTTTGCCGCATTATCACAGCTCAGCATACGTCCGATGTTGTCGAATTTTCTTTGCGGAGTGGCATTCATCCTGCTGAGGATATTCTCCTCCAGTTCACTCTGCACTCTTTCGTCCAGTCTGAATCCGTCTGCGGCGATAAGTCTTATGCCGCTGCCGTCACCTGAGCCGGCGGCACCGGTTATCATTATGCCTGCTGAAGCGCTGTGCTCACGGACGATATATGAAGCTGCCGCAGCGGGTACGGCACCGAGAGTTTCTGCGTCTATGCCTGATGAGCATATGCCGGCGCAGACTGCTGCTTCCAGAACGTCGGAGGAAAGCCGCTTGTCCTTTGCAACGATTATCCTTCCGCCCTGTTCCTTGACAAGCAGCTCAGCGGCTGCTCTTCCTGCCTGCATAGCCTGTTCGCAGGAAAGCTCCGCAACTGTAACGCCTCTTGCACTGTCTGTTCCGAACAGTCCTGACATTTTT
>LVAK01000228.1 GCA_001604035.1 Clostridiales bacterium Firm_05 | reverse complement strand
AGCTCTTATTATGATATGACGGTATGACGTTATTCGTCATCGTTTGCAGAAGCACTCTTCTTCTTTTTCTTATACTTATTTTTCTGGCCGAAGTTAAGGGATATGGTGAATATCCTGTCGGTCATGAATATCCTCAGTGCGAAGAAAATACATACTGCAAAGAAGATGATCTGATAGATAAGTCCGAAGAAGAACAGTGCAGTATGGCCGAACATCAGGTTGGATATAGCGGTGAATGTGTGTGTGAAGGGGATAGCGTATACGAGTACCTTTATAGGTGTAGGGAGACTGTTGATGTCAGCCAGCATTGAGATCATGTAAGGTACTATTGCAAGCATCATTATAGGCATGAGCATATTCTGTGTCTTCTTTGGATCATCTACCAGAGCACCGAGTATAAGCGAAGCAGAGAGGCAGATGAGTATTGTGAAGAAGAGCTGGAGACCTACGAGTATATAGTCCCCGGTGCTGAGAGCGATGCCCAGCTGCTTGAGAGCCTCGTCAACGGATACTGAACCCTTGACAACAGATGATGCGGTCTCAGTTACCTCTGTGCTGCTGCCTGAAACGAACACTGAGAAGCCCACCATGAATACTGAGGCGTTGATAAGTGCTATGATAGCTGCGGCAAGCATTTTGGAGCCGATTATTGCAAGTCGTGATACCGGTGCAGAGAGAAGTGTTTCAAGTGTCTTGTCGATCTTCTCGTTTGCGATAGCATTCATCAGCATCTGTGATGTGAGTATGATGAGTACGAATACTATGATAGGGAGGATCATATTCTGTATGGATATCCTTCCCATGATAGAGCCGGAGCTTATCTCTGCGGACTTATCATCGATAACAGTGTTGTCTCTTATGTCTACAGGATCCTCCATAAGCTCGTATTTCTTCTCGGAGACACCGAACTCGGAGGCTATGCTTGATGAGATACAGTCGCTTATAAGTCCGATAGCGCTGCTGTTTCCGCTGGAGATATTATCGAGAGTTGCAGCAGAGCTCATACGGTTGATGCTTATGAGCTCGGGGCGCTGATCGGCTTTGACCATATCTGTAAAGCCTTCGGGGATGATCACCAGGTTGTCGATATCGTTATCTGCAAGTATCTTTGCATAGTCATCGCCGGTCGTCTCAAAGTATTTGAGCTTGACGTTGGTCTTTTCGTCAGGATCATCGTTGATAGCGAGGAGAGCATCTTCGATAGCCTTTGTAAAGTCAGTCTTGTCACGGTCACAGATGTTTATAGTGACGTTAGTAACGCTGTCGATAGCTTCATCTATGGAAGTTTTCATAACGTTTCCAAGAACCATGAATATACCGAGGGTGAGTACGAGGCTGAGTATCATCTGAACGTTTATCAGCTCGCTCAGTTCCTTCTTCAGCAGGTTAATGAATTTCATTTTCATTCACCACCCTTTCAAATACTTCTTCAAGGTTACCGGCCTGATAGCGTTCCTTCAGCTCGGCTGAGGTACCGGTCACCATGAGATGACCTTTGGAGATTATGCCTACACGGTCGGAGACAAATTCTATCTCCAGCATATTATGGGATGAGAGCAGGAAGGCCATGCCCTCTTCCGCAGCCATTCTCTTTATCATCTTTCTGATCTCAATTGCGTTCAGTACATCCAGGCCGCTGGTAGGCTCATCGAGTATAGCCAGCTTCGGCTTGGTCATAACTGCTCTTGAAAGCAGCAGCTTTCTTATCATACCACGGCTGTAGCTGCCTATCTTGTCTTCGAGACGGTCACCCAGTCCACAGATATTCTTTGCTCTGTCAACAGCCTTGTTTATGGAGTCGATATCCGTAAAGAAAAGGCCTGCCATAAAGCGGAGGTATTTGATGCCTGTCATATTCTTGTATGCTCCGGCTTCATCGGGGAGATAGGTTATACATTCTCTAACCTTTTCCGGTTCCTTCACTACGCTGTGGCCGCCTACAACGGCATCTCCTGCTGTAGGGGTGAGAAGTGTGGATATCATTCGTATGGTAGTAGTTTTGCCGGCGCCGTTAGGGCCTATGAGAGCGAAGATCTCACCTTCGCCAATCTCAAAGCTTACTTTATCGGCGGCCAGCACCTTGGTATACTGCTTGGTAAGTTCTTTGACTTCAAGTACGTTTCCCATGGTAGCCTCCTTAATATTTTTTGATGCTGAAGCATCATTATAATTTAGAATAACACAGTATCCGGATGATGTCAATGCAAATATTGCTGGATAACTGTTAATGTGTTCTATAAACAGTATATAACGCACATCTGCTTTTGTCAATAGTCAGTATCAACAAATATGGTTGTTGATATTTTCTTTATGTGTCAGAAAAAGAATATGTCCTCAAATTTTTTGTCCAGAGCTATACACAGTATCAGTGCCAGTTTTGCAGTTGGCTGATACTGTCCGGTCTCTATAGAGCTTATGGTGTTGCGTGAAACCCCTACCATTTCTGCAAGCTGAGCCTGCGACAGCTTCTGCTCTGAACGTATAGCCTTGAGGTTGTTTCTCAGGATAAGTTTATCATCCATTATTGACCTCCACGGATCAGAGCCTGTTTTTGTATATCGTTATTATAGCCTGAGTTGTTGCTGTTGCAGTAATAATAACCCATATTACTGCACATAGCAGGTCTGATTTTTTTCTTAGCTTTACGCTGCTGTAGATATACTGACCTGCATTGACAGCGCAAATGACTGCCCAAAGGCCGAAATTCTGCTTCCCGTCTACGATCATCTCAGCCATATAAATTATTCCGCCGAGGATAACTCCGACAAGAAGTCCTATTCTTTCAGCAGTCTTTCCGGTCTCAGCACTGACAAGATCCTTGGACTTGTTTTCGCTGCGGCTTCTGGCGAGTATTTCTTCCTTTTGCATAATTTCGCCTCCCTTATTTTTCGGTTATGAATCTGTATGTAAAAAGAATGGTAATGAATAGATTCAGCAGTGCTATCATCAGATTTGATATCCTGCGGGATCTTATGAATCGGTAAAAAGAGGTAACGGCTGCTGAAAATGAAACGATAGTTACCACGTCATATATCTCTTCGCCCCGTGCCATTCTTGCCCAGCTGAACAGTACAGTAGCCGTTAATGCTGAGAGGAAAGCCCAGTAGAATGAGCGGTCAAAGGCGTGCTTTTCAAGCTCGTCCATTTTGCTTTCCATTGTTTCGGTGCGTGCTTTTCTGAGAATATCTTCTTTTGTCATATTATTATCTCCCTTCGGCCTTTTTTCTTTCTGTATTTGCAAAGTTTACTTTGCATCCTCTTCTGTGCTGATTATATCGCTGCCAAGTTGACTTGTCAAGAGTTTGCAAAGTAAACTTGTCAAAATCGGAATGATGCACAAATCAGATGGCTTTAGTTTGTACACTGCTCACAAATAATCGCCGCCTGCCATTTATTGAAAATATCTGTTGACAATGATCATATAGTTTGGTATACTTATTATAAAAGGATTTACAGGCTTTTACAGTTCTTACAGAGGAATGTGGATGGGTGATTTTTGAATTATTGGCCTCACCGTTTTATGCGGTGCATCATATATGCCCTGATGGAGCGTGAACGATTTTTCGTTAACGGTCGGCTGAGGGCTTTTTGTCGTATACGGATATATCAGATACCGGAGGTGATACTATGCTCATACCCGAATCGCTCAGAAAAGGCGATAAAGTTGCAATAATAAGTCTGTCAAACGGGATACTGGGTGAGCTATACTGCACTCATACGAAGGAGACCGGTATTGCCTGTCTCCGCAGCTTCGGACTTGAGCCGGTATTCACCGAAAACGCCCTCAGGGGCAGCGAATATATCCTTGCACATCCGGAGGCTCGTGCCGCAGACCTTAAAGCTGCTTTTATCGATGACTCGGTTAAAGGTATAATAACTGCTATCGGCGGCATAGATACCTTCCGCACCATACCGTATCTCATGGAGGATGAGGAGTTTATCGAAGCTGTCCGCCGGCACCCGAAGCTTTTTATTGGCTTTTCGGACACTACTCATAATCATTTTATGCTCCGCAGGCTTGGCTTGCAGACTTACTACGGACAGGCTTTTATGTGTGATATCGCAGAGCTTTCCGGCAAGATGCTCCCATACTCGGAAGCGCAGTTCAAGAGCTGCTTTGCTCCTTATCACGGGCGCAGGATAACTCCGTCTGAGACATGGTATGAGGACAGGACGGACTTTTCTCCGGCCGCTCTCGGCACTAAGCCCGTATCTCACAAGGAGACTCATGGCTATGAGCTTTTGCAGGGCAGCCCGGTTTTTGAAGGCGAGCTGCTGGGCGGCTGTGTGGACAGTATGGGTGAGATGCTTCTGGCTGGCAATCTGGAAAGACTTGGTGATCTGATAGCGCCTTACTGTGAATTTGTCCCGGGACTGGCTGATGATTTCAGGAGACAGTCTGAGATCATTCGCAGATACAATATATTCCCGAGCGCTGAGGAGTGGAAGGGAAAGATATTCTTTGCCGAAACCAGTGAGCTTGCACCTTCTCCGGAAACGCTCAGGTGTTACCTTGAAGCCTTCAGGGATGCAGGCGTGTTTGCCGGCCTGAACGGAATAATCGTCGGCAAACCCATAAATGAGAAGTATTATGAGGAGTACAAGGATATCTGGCGTGAAGTCGTTGATAACGATAAGCTGCCGATACTGTACAATGTTAATTTTGGTCATGCGACGCCGAGAGCAATTCTTCCGTATGGAGCAATGGCTCGTGTCGATGCGGAAAAGCAGGAGATCGCCCTGCTGTGATGAGCAGGAAATGCCGTTCGGCGGTCTGTATCCGGAAAGGGGGGACAGGTTTGAGATTAAAGAATATAATGCACAGAACAGCTGCGGGGATGCTCTCGCTGGTAATGGCATCTGTTTCGTGCGGACTGTTCCGGACATTTGCTGCCGGAAGCAGCGAGAGAGAGCAGGAATATGTGCCTTCTGCTGCTGTGCTTGAAGAAATGGAAAATGACTACTATACAATAGAACCTGTTGATCCTGAGCTGCTGTCATACAGTGATTACTACGATATCCATTCCGGTGATAACAGACCGGATAAGGCTATTGAGATCATGGCTGTGGACTATTCCTCATGCAGCGGAGGCTTTGGCGAAGGCTCATACACGGCTGACGGTGTGAAGAAGGATAACGTCCTCATCTGGCAGGATAACGGCGGAGATGTCAGCTATGATATACAGGTCGAGGAGCAGGGCTTATACTGCCTGAGCTTTACATACTGCGGATTCGTTTCAAACAGTGCCTCTGTTGAGCTATCCATGAAGATAGACGGCAGTCTGCCCTACGATACTGCTTCACGCATCACTCTTGACCGTGTGTGGGTGAACGAGAAAGATATATATAAGGATTCAAGGGGCAATCAGGTGCGTCCGCCGCAGGTACAGAAGGAAATGTGGCAGACCTGCTGGGCAGGAGATGTGGACGGACTGTTCAGTGAGCCGCTGTTCTTCTATCTTAGCAAGGGAAAGCATGAGATCAGCTTTACCTCTGAACGGGCTCAGGTGGCTATAGAGAGCTTCCGGTTCTCAAATCCGGAGGAGATACCGGGATATGGGGAATATGCTGCGTCTGTGAAAGCTCCGGTAACTGTTGACAGTACTCCCTCACGGCTCTTCCGCATAGAGGGCGAGAATGCAGCTTACAGGTCGGCGGCAACGCTCTATCCTACATATGACAATAACAATTACCTTGTCTCACCCTCTGACCCGAGGAAGGTGGTATACAATACCATCGGCAGCGGCAACTGGAACAAAGCCCTGCAATGGATAACGTGGGATATCCCCAAGGAGCTCATCGGCAATGACGGCTGGTATAAGATAGGCATAAAGTCCAGACAGAAGCAGATGAGAGGACTTTACTCCAACAGGCGCATATACATTGACGGGAAAGTGCCCTGCCGGGAAATGGAGCAGGTGAAATTCTATTACGACAGCGATTGGAACGTTGTCAGTCCTGAGACTGATGAAGGCTATGTGTATGTTTATCTTGACGCAAGCACTGACCATACGATAACTATGGAGGCTGTTCCCGGTGAGATAGGGGACTCCATGCGGAAGCTGGAAAAAGTTGTCACAGAGCTGAATACCTATTACAGAAAGGTCCTCATGCTCACAGGACCGGCTCCGGATAAGTATACCGATTATTATGTGCATGAAAAGATACCGGGCTTGGTCGAGGAGTTTGAAAGGCTTTCCGGTGAGCTTAAGGATATACAGGATGAGATCGAGGAGCTTTCCGGTTCGGCAGGTTCAGAGGCAGCCGTTCTTCAGAGGATGACGGTGATACTTGACAAGTGTGTTGACAAGCCGCTGAAGATACCGTCCTACCTTGCACAGATAAAGGATAATATAACTGCTATATCTGCCTGGATGAGAGATTACCGTGACCAGCCTCTTGAGGTGGACTATATAGAATTTGCCTCTCAGGACAGGGATTTCACAAGCTGCAAAAAGAAGATGATGAAGTCGCTGAAATTCGGCTTTGACGCATTTATCGGCTCTTTCTTCGAGGACTATACCACGCTTTCGGATGTTACCGGCGAGGATGCTATCACAGTATGGGTATCCTTAGGCCGTGACCAGGCGCAGGTAGTCAAGGAGATGACGGAGAACCAGTTCATCCCTGAATATGGTATCCCCATTTCGGTAAACCTTGTGGTGGGAGGAGTCATGGAGGCTACTCT
>LVAK01000033.1 GCA_001604035.1 Clostridiales bacterium Firm_05 | reverse complement strand
AAAGCGAGAGCGATATCTGTGAAACAATAAGGGAGATCAAGTCTGCCGGAGCTAAAGCGGCACTGGCAATAAAACCTGCCACTCCTGCCGAGGCTGTCTATGACTATCTCAGCGAACTCTCGATGGTGCTGGTTATGACGGTTGAGCCGGGCTTTGGCGGACAGAGCTTTATGCCGGAGACGATGGATAAGGTAAGAGCTATACGCAGACGCATCGATGAGCTTGGTCTTGATATCCGTGTTGAGGTCGATGGAGGAATAAACGATGTTACCGGTATCGAAGCAGCAGGCTGCGGTGCAGACGTACTCGTTTCCGGAAGCTACCTTTTCAGGGCGGAAAAAATGGCAGAAGCAGCCGGAAAGCTGAGGAATGCCTGAGTATGGTCAAAGCTTTCAGAAAGGAAAGGATCGTCTGGATAGATCTGATGATAACACTTCTTGTGCTTGAAGTGATGTCATATTTCTATTACGGCCCACGTTCGGCTGTACTTGCCGGAATGTGTGTGTCTGCTGCGGTCATTGCAGAGATACTCAGCCTCAGGCTGATGCGCCGCAAGTTTACCGCTGATGATCTGACCTGTACTTCTGACGCACTTATCATAGCGTTGATGATGCCTCCTGTGATCGATATGAAGATAGCGGTGCTGGCGGTACTGTTCGGCGCATTGGCTGCAAAGAACGTCTTTGGCGGAAGAAGGAATATGATCTTTTCTCCTGCTGCAGCGGCCTATGTGTTTGTGCTGACATCATGGGGAAGGAAGCTTCTTCTCTATCCTGAGCCGCATACAAAGACCGGGTTATTTGATGATCCTGAAGGACTTGTGAGCTCAGCCAGCTATATCTACAACACCACCGGCAAGGTGGAGCATACGGATTTCGAGCTCCTGCTTGGCAATTTTACCGGTCCGTCCGGAGCTGTAAGCATTCTTCTGCTTGCTATAGCCGCAGTTATGCTCATGTTCAGAAGGAATATATCGGTCGGTGCTTTCTTAGGAGTGATCTCCGGAACAGTCCTTTTTGCCGCAGTTACCCCTGTAGCCGGAACAAGAGCCGGATCTGTCAAGTACAGTCTCATTATGAACATGGTGCTGTTTGCGTCGATATACATCGTAGCTGACCGCAGGATAGCTCCGAAGAGGGAATACTTCGCATTTTTCTATGGGCTTTTCATAGGAATAATATCCTATATACTTGTCCTCACTAAAGCGCTTGAAAACGCTATCGTCATAGTATCTGTGCTGCTGACACCTTTTGCGCTTGCTCTCAAGAATCTTGAAAAGAAGATAGAGATGGCGGATTATGCTGAAAGAGCAGCACTCCGTGAAAATACAGCAGGAGCGGCTGACCTGCCGGAAGCTGATGAAAAGGAGGCAGATCCCCATGAATAATCGCAAGACCTCTGTTTTTGACGGTATCCTTGGCGATAACATGGTGCTATCCTCACTCATGGTGATCTCACCGGTCATCATATGCGGAGATACGCTGAAAAATGCCGAAGCGCTGAGCTATGCCTTTACTTCTGTAACGATACTGTCAATGCTCATAGCATCTTTTGTACCGAAGAAGCTGCCATACACGGTCAAGATCATTATCTACGCAATGATTTCATCGCTGGTCTATATCCCGGTGAAGGTTGCAACACAGGAATTCTACCGTGGAGCCATAGACAGGATAGGCATATATTTCCCGCTGCTTGCGGTGAATTCGCTTATCGTTCTTCAATCCGAAGCAAAGTTTTTCAGGATGCCGAGAGCGAAGATGTTCTTCTCGCTGTTTTTCTACGTTGTAGGATTCGATATCGTGATGCTGCTGACCGGACTTATCCGTGAGCTGCTGGCTTATGGAACGATAAATGGCAGAGTCGCTGATGTGGATCTTCCGGTTTCCGGCCTTTCACAGCCATTCGGCGGATTCATATTCCTTGGGCTGATGTGTGGTCTTTACCGCTGGATCAGATCTTTGGTAAGCCGTGAGAAAAAAGAGATGAGGAGTGAGCCGAATGTTTCTGATAACTGACCTTATCGCCCTCCTTGCCGCCAATCTGATCCTGACTCAGGCGCTTGGAACAAGCACGCTGTTTATCGCAGCCGGCAACAGAAAAAATCTGATATGGACAGCCTGCACGATAACTGTATTTACGACTGTCGGCTCTGTTGCTGCATACATCACAGACAGGAATCTTCCGGAAAAATATAGCGATTATTCTTTGCTCATCTATACTCTTTCCGTGGGCATACTATATGTTATCCTGCTTTCTGCCCTGTATTTCATCAGCAGGGATAACTTTGCAAAGACAAGAAAATATATACATGTATCCGCATTTAACTGTGCCGTTATGGGAACACTGTTCACCATAAGCAGAAAGGCCTCTGAAGACAGTTCGCTTATGAACCTTGGCAGCTACATCCGGGCAGGATTTGAGGCTGGAATAGGCTTTATCCTGGCTGCGGTGATACTTACAGCAGCCTACCGCAAGCTGAATTCCGTGAAGGTACCGGCTTCATTCAGAGGATTTCCGGCAATGCTCATATACCTTGGTATAATATCAATGGCGGTATATGCACTGAAATAAAAAAAGAAAGGTGCAGCCGCAATAGGAGATAAAAATGAAATTCAGGAACAAAGGAAGGAAAATCTATAAGACCAAAGAAAAGAATTACTACGGCAAAAGTCCGCTCGGTAAAGCCTTTTCCGTTGGTCTTTCCGTACTGCTTATCGGCGGTATCGGATTTATCGGTTACAGCGTTGCTGAACCGATAGTGAATTACACAAAGAAAAAAGGTGACGATAAAGCGGCTGTATCATCAGAGGTGCTCCCGTCTTCTGACGAAAGCACGACTGACAGCCTTATCAGTCCTACAAACGGAGGCGCCGGCCTCGCTAATTCTCATCAGAAGATGAATTTCGGAACATACAGTGCTGCTGCCGTAAAAGAGGGAGACCTCATGAGCGGAGACACGCTGAAGCTTGCTCTGAAAAGACTGCCCACAGGCCAGGATATAGAATATATCGAGGTTCCGCTGAAGGTCAAGGGCGGAAGGATATACTATTCCAGCAACGTATATTATGCTATGCAGTCACAGGCCTTTCCGGAAATGATGGAGCTTGATGAGATAGTTGATATCATTACTGATTCAGGCTATAAGCCTGTAGCGGTAGTCAGCACCTTCAACGACAATCTGCTTCCGGTAATTGACGGTGAGGCAGGCTACAGAACTGCCGATACCGATGAGCAGTGGATCGACAACGACTATGAGGCAGGCGGCAAACCTTGGGCTTCGCCCTTCTCACAGGTCGCTGTGAACTATGTCAACAGCATCGTGGATGAGGTGTCGTCAGCTGGCTTTGAAAAGGTGGTATGCTCGGATTTTGTCTACCCGCATTTCCGTCAGAGCGATCTGGACATACTTGCTCCGGAGCTTTCTGACCAGAGCAGGTCAATGACCATGACTGCGGCAGCCAACCTATTCAACAGTACGATATTGCAGAACGAATCTGCCATGTATATCGAAGTATCGGCCTCTGAACTGCTTCAGGGTTATACTGATATCCTTCAGCCCATGCTGCTCAATGTCAATACTGTTATACTGAATATTGATCTTGAAGAGATAAGCTATGGAGTATATACAGAGAGTACTGTATACGAATTCAGCGGAAAAGCCGTGGATAAGGCAGAAAAAATGATAAAGCTGGTTGAGAGCGATCTTAACGAATTCAATGTTGCTGTAAGGCTTTCCGGCAGTAATGTAAATATGTCGGAGCTTCTTGAGGCAAGAGATAAGCTGAAGGAAATGGGCTACAGCTCATTTGTTATCGGCTGATAATAAAATCCGGCCATGCCGGAGAACGGAGAAAAAAATGGCTGAAAATTTTAAGGTATCCCTTCAGAGGATAGTAGATGAATTCAAACTGGAAGTAATATACATTCACAAGGACGCCAATGAGGTAATGATCGACGAAAACGACGTAAACAGGCCTGGTCTCCAGCTCATGGGCTTCTATGAGTATTTCAACCCGGAGCGTATCCAGATCATCGGTAAAATGGAGTTTGCATATCTTTCCACACTGGATGAGAATACACGCCGTGAAAGATTGCAGCTTCTCTTTGCCCAGAGGATACCTGCGCTCATTATTTCAAGAGAGCTGCCTTATTTTGCTGAGATGCTGGAGCTTGCCAAGGAATATGAGGTGCCGCTCCTGAGGAGCAAGGAGAGTACATCCAACTTCATGTCCGGACTTATCGCATTTCTCAACCTTACTCTTGCTCCGAGAATAACACGTCATGGTGTTCTCATAGAGATATACGGTGAAGGTGTTTTCATCACAGGAGAATCCGGCGTAGGAAAGAGTGAGACTGCGATCGAGCTCGTAAAGCGTGGCCACCGCCTTGTTGCCGATGATGCGGTCGAGATCAGAAAAGTATCGAATATCAGCCTTGTCGGAAGCTCACCTGACAATATCCGCCACTTCCTTGAGCTCCGTGGTATCGGAATCATCAATGCAAGACGACTCTTTGGTATCGGTGCTGTAAAGATGACAGAGAAGCTTGACCTTGTTGTAGAGCTTGAGCAGTGGAACCCGGAGAAGATCTACGACAGAATGGGCGTTGATACAGAATTTGTCAGCCTTCTTGGCGTAAAGGTACCGTCGCTTACGATACCAGTAAAGCCGGGACGTAACCTTGCTGTTATCCTTGAAGTTGCTGCTATGAACAACAGACAGAAGAAGATGGGCTACAATGCAGCTCAGGAGCTTCTTAACCGTCTGGGAATGGAGTCTGATGCAAAGGAGATCGTCCGTGACTACGAGGCGTTCTGAGTCTGAGGTACATATTGCCTGAACATCTTTCAAAATTTTGTATGATAATTCCAGGGGGAATATATTATGAATTTAGATGAACTTACGAGGCTTTGCGGCAAGCTTGGCTGCCGTATAACTCCGGAATGTTCGCTCAGCGAATACATCACTTTCAGGTTCGGCGGGCCCTGCAGGGCACTTATCAGCGTGAATTCCGCAAAGTCTGCCGCAGAGCTTATAAAGTACATGAAGGATAATTCCATCCGCTATGGTGTTCTCGGAAGAGGAAGCAATATTATTGCTTCCGACGAGGGCTTTGACGGAGTGATACTTCTTTTCGGCAGCGATTTTGCACGTATAGAGATAAACGGCAATACCATCCGCTGCGATGCGGGAGCGCTCCTTGCTTCAGCCTGTGTCCATGCACAGCAGGCATCTCTCAGCGGTATGGAGAACCTTTTCGGTATTCCCGGCACCGTAGGCGGAGCGCTGTATATGAATGCCGGAGCCTATGGCAGCGAGATAAAGGATATAGTCGTTTCTGCTCAGTATATCGACAGCGACTGCGTTATCCGCACCATTGATAAAGAAGATATGCAGCTTTCTTACCGTCACAGTATATTTTCTGATTCCCAGTCTGTCATCACCTCTGTCACTATGCAGCTTACTGAGGGAAATGCGGATGAGATAAAGGCTGCAATGAACGAATGTATGGCAAAGAGGAGCTCTAAGCAGCCTCTTGAATATCCCAGTGCCGGAAGCACATTCAAGCGTCCGGAAGGCAGTTACGCTTCGCTTCTAATAGACCAGTGCGGTCTGAAGGGAATGACCTGCGGCGGAGCAATGGTAAGCGAAAAGCACAGCGGATTTGTCATCAATAAGGGCTATGCTACCTGTGCTGACGTACTTGAGCTTTGCTCAAAGGTACAGGATATAGTAAAGGAAAAGACCGGTTATGTGCTGGAGCTTGAACCGGTGATACTAAAATAAATCCCCATTGGAAAGGGAGTATAATATGCAGTTACTCATAGTCACCGGTATGTCCGGTGCAGGAAAATCCAGTGTAATGGATGTAATGGAGGATATAGGCTATTACTGTATAGACAATATCCCTCCGAAGCTTATTTCAAAATTCGTTGATCTCTGCCGTCAGTCAGAATCGGAGATATCAAAGGTAGCGGTTGCCGTTGATATAAGGACAGGCGATATGTTTGCTGAGATATTCCGTTCATGGCAGGATCTTAAAAATACGGCGGATGTTGATGTAAAGGTGCTCTTTATAGATGCAGCACATGAAGTGCTTGTTAAGCGCTACAAGGAGACCAGGAGAAAGCATCCTCTTCAGGAAAAATTCAGCGGAAACATCCTTGAAGCTATAGAGTATGAGGCAAGTCAGCTCTCGCAGCTTCGTGAGATAGCGGATTACTTCATCGAGACAACATCACTGACCGCTGCCCAGCTCAAGGAACAGGTGAAGGCGATATTCCTTGAAAAGAGTTCAGATTCTCTCCTGATAAAAGTAATGTCCTTCGGATTCAAATATGGAGTTGCAACTGACAGCGATCTGGTATTTGATGTAAGATGCCTTCCTAATCCCTATTACATAGATGAACTTCGCAATCATACCGGCTGTGACGACTGTGTAAGGGACTATGTTATGAGTTTTGAGCAGTCAAAGGAGCTGTTCAGCAAATTCTGTGACCTGATAGATTACCTTATACCGCTTTACGTACACGAGGGCAAGAGCCAGCTTGTTATTGCATTCGGATGTACCGGCGGTAAGCACCGCTCGATAACATTTGCTGAGCTTATGGCAAGACACCTGAGCGAAAAGGATTACAGAGTGCAGAAGTATCACCGTGATATAACAAAGGATAAGAAATACTGATAGGAGGGGATCACCATATCCTTCTCAAATGATGTTAGAAAAGAAATATGCTCCTCGGTCAACGATAAAGACAAGCGCTTTGCCTGTCTTTATGGTATGCTGCTGTTCAGCAGGACGCTGACAAGGGAGCATATATGCTTTCAGAGTGAAAGCAGTATATCTGCCGGATTATTCGGGGAGCTTTTCAGGAGCGTATTTCATGTTGAACTGAGCTGCCGGGAGAATGTAAGACGCAACGATATGATACTATACTGCTATGATATAACAGATACCGAGCTCATCGGACAGGTGTTCGTGAAGTATCATTTTGACGAAATACAGAGAAAACTGGATTCCGAGATTATTGCTACGAATAGTCTCGGAGTTTTTACAGCAGGAGTATTCCTTGCCTGCGGCAGTGTCAATGATCCGGCAAAGGAATATCACCTTGAATTTTCGGCTCCGATAGCAGAGCTTGCAGATGATCTTGTGATGCTTCTTGGAGATATCGGTGTAAACGCCGGAAAGGTCGTGCGCCGGGGACAGTACATCGTCTATATCAAGGACAGCGAATCCATTGAGGACACTCTCACCTTCATCGGTGCACAGCAGTGTACCCTTGAGCTGATGAATGTGAAGATATACAAGGATGTGCGAAATAAAGCGAACCGTATCAGGAATTGTGACGCAGCCAACATAGACAAGGTGCTGAATGCGGCTATAAAGCAGCGGAATGATATTAAGTTCATAGCTTCTGTGATTGGGCTTGATTCGCTGTCTGACGAGCTGCGAGAAGTTGCAGAGCTACGTCTTGAGAACAGTGACATGAGCCTTCAGGAGATAGGGGACAGCCTTACTGTACCTATAAGCCGTTCCGGCGTAAATCACAGGTTCAAGAAACTGTCAAAGATCGCAGAGGAGCTTCGCAGCGGAGGAGCTAAAAATGAGAAATGACGGATTTGTAAATCTTCATCTTCATACGGAATACAGCCTCCTTGACGGCGCCTGTCGTATCAGGGAGCTTTTTCCACGTCTTAAAGAGCTTGGCCAGACAGCCGCAGCGATTACCGATCACGGCAATATGTACGGTGCGGTCGAATTCTGGAACGAAGCGAAAAAATACGGCATAAAGCCAATAATCGGCTGTGAGGTATATGTAGCTCCGAGAGGACGTCATGACAAGGAGCCTCGTATCGATCAGCAGCCTTATCATCTTATATTATTGTGCGAGAATAACGAGGGATACCGAAATCTTGTGAAGCTGGTATCTTTAGCGAGCATAGAGGGCTTTTACAACAAGCCGAGAGTGGATATAGAGATACTGAGGAAATATCACAAAGGACTGATATGCCTCTCAGCTTGTCTTGCCGGAGAGATACAGCGCAGACTGAGTGCCGGTGATTATGATTCTGCCAAAGAAACTGCAAGAACCTATCTTGACATATTCGGCAGGGGAAATTACTTTATTGAGATACAAAATCACGGCATAAAGGATGAACTGAAGAATCTGCCGCTGCTCTACAGGCTTGCTTCCGAGCTGGATATACCGCTTGCAGCGACCAATGACTGTCACTACATAGAGAAGAAAGATGCAGAAATGCAGAATATACTCATGTGCATACAGACCGGTAAGATACTCGGCGAGCCCAATGCCATGAGCTTTGAGACAAATGAGTTCTATGTAAAATCTGCGGATGAAATGGCACTGTTGTTCAAAGGCCATGAAGAGGCAGTCACAAACACCGCCCTCATCGCAGAGAGGTGCAATGTTGAATTTGAATTTGGCAATATAAAGCTTCCGAGGTTCAGGATAGAAGGTACTGATGATAATCAGCAGTATTTCCGTGATCTCTGCCGCAGGGGGATGTATAAGAGATATGGCAGCACACCTCCTCAGAATGTTATCGACAGGCTTGAATATGAGCTTTCAGTCATAACGGAAATGGGTTATACTGACTACTATCTGATAGTATGGGATTTTATAAGGTATGCCCGTGAGCACAATGTCCCTGTTGGTCCCGGAAGAGGCTCCGGCGCCGGAAGTTTATGTGCCTACTGTATTGGCATAACCGGCATTGATCCGATCAGATTCGGACTGCTCTTTGAACGTTTTTTAAATCCTGAGAGAGTAAGTATGCCTGACTTCGATATAGATTTCTGTATCGAAGGACGGCAGAGCGTCAAGGACTATGTAGTTCAGAGATACGGCGAAGAATATGTATCAGAGATAATCGCATTTGATACCCTTAAAGCAAGGGCGGCTGTGCGAGATGTGGGCAGGGTAATGAGCGTGCCTTATCAGATATGTGATAAGGTGGCAAAAATGATCGATCCCAAAGCTGATCTTTCCTCAGCAATGGAGATGTCGGAAGAGCTTTCTCAACTTTACAGAAGTGACAGAGCAGTTCGTGAGCTTATAGATATGGCGAAAAGGCTTGAAGGAATGCCTCGCCACGCCTCGACTCATGCTGCCGGAGTAGTAATATCCGCAGTTCCGCTGAGCGATCTTGTTCCGCTACAGAAGAACGACAACACCATAATAACGCAGTATACAATGAATATCCTTGAATCTCTCGGACTGCTGAAAATGGATTTCCTGGGGCTGAGGAACCTGACAATAATCAGGGATGCTGTAAACGATATACACAGAACTGATCCGGATTTTGATATAGGAGCGATACCGGTTGATGATCCGGACGTATATGCAATGCTTGCGAAAGGGGATACAGCCGGTGTTTTCCAGTTTGAGAGTGATGGAATAACCCAGCGTCTTATTGATCTTGCACCGGAAAGGCTTGAAGATCTGATAGTTGTCATGTCGCTTTACCGTCCGGGGCCAATGAAGTCCATACCGGAGTATATCGAGAACAAGAAGTATCCTGATAAAATAAAATATAAGCATCCTGTGCTGGAGAGCATACTGAAAGAGACCTACGGCGTAATGGTATACCAGGAGCAGGTTATGGAAATATGCCGCAAGCTTGCAGGCTATTCCTATGGTCATGCAGATATTGTCCGCAGAGCTATGGCGAAGAAGAAACATGATGTAATGCTGAAGGAGCGTGAAAGCTTTGTCAGCGGAGCGCTGGCCAACGGCATCCCCCAGGAAACTGCAAATGCAGTTTTTGATGAGATGATAAGCTTTGCCTCATATGCCTTCAATAAATCCCATGCAGCAGCATATTCATATCTTTCTTATCAGACGGCGTATCTTAAATATCACTATCGTGGCATATATATGGCGGCATTGATGTCCAGTGTAATGTCTGTTACGGGAAAACTGGCAGAATACATCAATGACTGCCGGAATCATGGCATTGAGATAGTGCGTCCGGATATAAACAAGAGCATGAAGAACTTCACATATACCGGCGGAAAGATATATTTCGGCCTGCTTGCGATAAAAAATGCCGGAAGCGGTCTTGCTGACCGTATCATCACTGAAAGACAGATGCACGGTCCTTTCACCGGACTTCAGGATTTTTGTGAAAGACTTGAGGGCAGGGAGCTTAACAAAAAAGCTCTTGAAAACCTTATCAAGGCCGGAGCGTTCGATGAGATGGGACTTAACCGAAGGCAGATGCTTGAAAACTACGAAATGATAATGGATGCGGTTATTTCAGGTTCAAGAGGTGTCATAGACGGCCAGCTCAATCTTCTTGACAGCGGCGGAGAGATCGATATGGGCATTCGTATCCCATATGCTGTTGAATACGACAAGCGTGAGCTGCTTGCAATGGAAAAGGATGCAGCCGGAATGTACCTTACAGGTGATCCGCTGTCGGATCATTCACATATCGTTTCATTGCTGAGAACAAAAACGGTAAAAGAGATATTATCGCTGGAAAAACTTAGAGACGGCGATGAGATAAAGCTGCTGTGTACAGTTCAGGACAAAAAAATGCACATGACGAGAAAGAATGAGCGTATGTGCTTTATAACTGTATCAGACGGCAGCGGAGAGCTTGAGGCGGTTGTTTTTCCTGATCTGTTTGCAGTATCGGCAACAAGACTTACAGTCGGGAATATAGTTCTCATTTCAGGAAAGATCTCAGTGAAAGATGACAGCGTGACTGTAGTCTGCGGATCAGTTATTTCAGAGAAGGAATTCCCACGATATACAGAGAATATGAAGCTTTGCATAAAGCTCAGCTCCGACAGTGGTTTGCTTGAAGGAATAAAGGATATATGCCGGAAATACAGAGGGAATACCAGCGTATGCTTTTATTTCACTGATATGCGGAAGATGCTTGTCCCGAAGGAAAAGCTGGCAGTCGGGATAAGCGCAGAGCTGTTTGCAGGCCTTTCCGACATTATCGGCTCTTCAAATATCGGTCTTATAGCATAGCCACAAGGATTTCTGTTATTTTTTAAAAAAACATCAAAATACACTTGACAATATTTCTACAAAGTAGTAAAATATATGTGTATGGAATTATACTTCAGCAATGGCGCTGTAAGTTAAATAATATATGCCACGTGCAGAATGGAGAATATGTATGATTAAGAAAATCGGTGTATTAACAAGCGGCGGCGACGCACCGGGCATGAATGCTGCTGTAAGAGCAGTTGTAAGAACTGCCCTCAGCAAGGGCATGGAAGTCTATGGTATCCGCAGAGGATATGAGGGACTTATAACAGGTGATATATTCCAGATGGATGAGAGAAGTGTTTCAGATATCATCCACAGAGGCGGAACTATTCTTTATACAGCAAGATGTCCTGAATTCAGAACTGAAGCAGGCGTTGAAAAGGCAAAAGCAAAGTGTGAGGAGCTTGGTATCGAAGGTCTCGTAGTTATTGGCGGAGACGGTTCATTCAGAGGAGCTGCTGATCTTTCAGCAAAGGGTGTTCTCTGTGTAGGTATCCCCGGAACTATCGATAACGATATTGCTTGTACTGATTATACTATCGGATTTGATACAGCTATGAACACAGCTATGGAGCTTGTTGACAAGCTTCGTGATACATCCCAGTCACACGACAGATGCTCTGTTGTTGAGGTAATGGGAAGAGGTGCTGGCCATATCGCTGTAAATACAGGTATTGCCTGCGGCGCTACAGATATCATCACAAAGGAAGTTCCTTACGACCTTGATGCTATCGCAAATACAATGCTGGCTAAGAAGGCAAAGGGCAAGCAGAATTTCGTAGTTATCGTTGCAGAGGGCATCGGCCATACTCAGGAGATCGCAACAGTTCTTCAGGAGAAGACAAACATCGAAACAAGAGCTACTATTCTCGGTCACGTTCAGAGAGGCGGAAATCCGACACTCAGAGACAGAGTTGAAGCTACAAGAATGGGTTACTATGCAGTAGAGCTTCTTGAGGCTGGCAAGGGCAACAGAGTTGTTGGCATCAAGAACAGCGAGATCGTTGATTACGATATCCAGGAAGCACTCAGCATGAAGAAGCCTTACGACGAAAAGCTTCACCATATTGCAGAGCAGATTGCATTCTGATTATTAAGGCACACAGTAATGTGTGCCTTTTTATT
>LVAK01000227.1 GCA_001604035.1 Clostridiales bacterium Firm_05 | reverse complement strand
ATAGCATAATCGGGATGCGGAGGGTTGCCGTCAACTCCCAGCGCAAAGAACATACCCAGCACTGAGGAGATAAGGCTCATATATGTAAGTATAACAGTATAGCTATAGTAACCTATCATTATTTTGACCTCTGAAAATTATGTTTTTATTTAAGAGTGTAAGATACATTATACCATAAAAATCTCAGAGTTTCAAGTGTTTTCGGGTTAATTCTTGCATATTATGAATTATTTCCGGTCTTTTTTCTTCTTCCTCTCGGAGCTGTGCTTTTTTTTGCGGCAGTTATGCGTTTCGGAGACTTTGCAGCAGTCTTTTTTCCGCTCTCACGGTTTATCCTGAGCTGCTCCTGACGAGCCTGTTTGTCCTCAAGGCGTTTATATGCCTCATCGTAGAAGAACTCCTGAGAGTTGAGAGGCTCATCGGTAGCACGGCGGGCAGCAGCCTTTACATACGAACCGTCACTGAGCATTACCCTTGCCTTAACGTTATCCCTCATAAGTGTGCGGAACATTTCACGCACACGCTTTTTCAGCTTCTCGTCCTCTATCGGAGCAGCCACCTCTACACGGCGTATGGTGTTTCTGCTCATATAGTCTGCGGAACCGATATATATTTTCTGCGACTTGCCTTCCTCTCCGAAAATGAAGATACGGCTGTGTTCAAGGAAGCGTCCCACGATGCTCCTTACAGTGATATTCTCTGTATATCCGGGAACTCCGGGGATAAGACAGCATATTCCTCTTACCACCAGCTCGACCTTGACTCCGGCCTGAGAGGCCTCCGCCATTTTATCCATTATCACCTTGTCGCAGAGGGAATTCACCTTTGCAGCGATATAGCCTTTTCCGCCGTTTTTAGCTATTTCGATCTGCTCATCCATCATAGCCAGCACCTGTGGTCTGAGGGCGAGAGGTGATACCAGAAGCTTCTTTGTCTGTTCAACAAGAGTGCCGTTCAGCAATGCGTTGAACACAGCCTCTGCATCCGCAGCAATGTCCTTATCCGCAGTCAGCAGCATAAGGTCGGTATACAGCGCTGAGGTCTTTTCGTTGTAGTTGCCTGTACCCACCTGAGTAACATAGTCGAAGCCGCCGCCCTGAGCCTTCCTTGTGATAAGGAGAAGCTTTGAGTGTGCCTTGTAGTCCTTCGGACCGTAGATCACCTTTACTCCGGCAGCCTGGAGCTGCTTTGACCATTCGATGTTATTTGCCTCATCGAACCTTGCTCTGAGCTCTATCATGACAAGAACTTCCTTGCCCTGCTCAGCAGCCGTACAGAGCGCATCTATGACCTGACTGTTTCTTGCAAGGCGGTAGAGGGTTATCTTGATGGATGTTACCTTCGGATCGGAAGCACACTCCTGAAGGAGCCTTATGAACGAGAGGTTCATAGACTCAAAGGGATAGCTCAGAAGCAGATCCTTTGCCTTTATCTGTGCAAATACAGGCTTTGAATCAGAAAGTGCAGCCGGCTTTCTGGGCTGTCTTGGGATATAGTGAAGAGCAGGATCGCTGTCCAGCTCCTGTATCTCAAAGAGGTACGACATATCCAGGGGGATGTGCGAAGTGAACACTCTGGAGTATTTCAGCTTCAGCTTCCGGCAGATATATCCCAGTGCCTCACGGGAGAACTCGTCTGATATCTCCAGTCTTACCGGCGCAAGCTTTGTACGCTTCAATACCAGCTCTTCCATACGGTCACGGAATTCAGCACCCTTGCCGGATACCATGATATCGGCGCTCCTTGTAACTCTTATGAGGGCACGGTCAAGCACCTTATAGCTCTTGAACATCTGATGAGCATAATGCAGCACTACCTCCTCTTCAAGTATGAAGCGCTTTCCGTCCTTGCTGAGAGGGATGACACGCTCGCTCTGTTCATGTCTTACCGGAACTATACCGATAGCTATGTCCTTTTTGGAACTGAGGCGTACTACTGCATATATTTCCTTGTTCTTGAGGAATGGGAAGGGCAGTGCGTCGTTCACTACTATGCCTGAGATAAAGGGCTTCATCTCACGCTTGAAATACAATTCGAGGAAGGAACGCTCCTCCTCGGTTGCGGTATCCATAGTTACGTGCTGGAAGCCATGTGCGGAAAGAGCACTCATGGTCTGTCTGTAGGCATTCTCCACATCCGGCTGCATCCTGCGTACCGCAGTACATACCGCATCGAGCTGCTCGGCAGGAGTCATACCGCTGCGGCTGTCCTTTTTGTTCTTTGAGCTGTGTGCGGCCTCGGTCAGTGAACCCACACGCACCATGAAGAATTCGTCAAGATTGCTCTGATATATAGCGGAAAACGAAAGTCTTTCAAGGAGCGGAGTTTCCGGCGCAGTTGCCTCCTCCAGTACTCTTTTGTTGAATTTAAGCCATGAAAGCTCTCTGTTTTCGAGGTATTCCATAATTATCTCCGATCTGCCATAGGCATTTTTTATATATTTATTTGCTGTCAACAGCAGTTTATATACTATTATTATATATCTTTCCGGCAGATATGTCAAGCAATGCCATACATGAACATACACATATATTTCCGGATTTTTTCACTTTTCAATACTT
The DNA here is from genome assembly GCA_001604035.1 of Clostridiales bacterium Firm_05. Taxonomy (GTDB): domain Bacteria; phylum Bacillota; class Clostridia; order Oscillospirales; family Ruminococcaceae; genus Ruminococcus. The sequence continues at coordinate 1,755 of LVAK01000227.1, read as the reverse complement.
TATTTCACATAAATGTACTGTATACTGTGATCATAGAAAGAAAACAGTTCTCAAGGGGAGACCATGGGGATCGATGAAAGGATGCGATCTTATGATGAATTACAAGGAAAAAGCATTAGCTGGTATTGCCGCACTGGCAATGGCGCTGACCACTGTTGTAGGATGCAGCGAATACGAAGGCTCATCTGAAAAGACTTCATCTTCACAGACAGAAACAACGGCTGATACCGGAAGCGCTGACAAGGATACAGGTGCAAAGGCTGAAAATATGGCATACTCTGAAAAGACCAACGGCGTTATAGATACCACCGACCTTTTCAGCAAGCGTGATCTTGAACAGGAAGCAGATACCTCTGACGCAGAAACACTGTCACTGGCTGACGGAAAGACAATAGATATCACTGCGGCCGGAGTATACATCATATCCGGCAGCGCAAAGAACTGCACTATACGTGTAGAGGCTGAAAAAGAGGACAAGGTCCAGCTCGTCCTTGACGGAGCAGATATTGAAAACGAGGACTTCCCTGCAATATACGTAGTGAGTGCAGACAAGTGCTTCATCACCACAGCAGAAGGCAGTGAGAACAGCCTTACAGTTTCTGGTGAATTCAGAGCTGACGGCGATACAAATACCGATGCAGTTATATTCTCAAAGGACGATATCGTGCTGAACGGTCTTGGCAAGCTGAATATAACCTCCAAATACGGAAACGGTATATCATGTAAGGATGACATGAAAATAACCGGCGGAACATATAATACAGATACAGCAAAGGATTCCTTTGAAGCCAATGACTCCATAGCAATATGCGGCGGAAACTTCAATATCTCCACTGATAAGGATGGCTTCCACAGTGAGAACGATAACGATGATACTGTAGGCTGGATATACATTTCAGAGGGCGATTTTGCCATAGAATCCGGAAGTGACGGAATACAGGGCACTACTTACGTACAGATAGACGGCGGCACCTATGACATCACCTCCTCTGAGGGTATTGAAGCCACCTATGTACAGATAAACGACGGCACTATCAATATCGATGCCAGCGATGACGGCATAAATGCTACCGCAAAGAGCAGCGCCTGCGATGTAATAGTAGAATTCAACGGCGGCTATACTACCATAGTAATGGGTGCCGGAGATACTGACGGCGTTGACGCAAACGGCTCTATCTATGTGAACGGCGGAACTATAGATGTTACCGCACAGATGTCCTCCTTCGACTATGACCGTGAAGCTCAGTTCAACGGCGGTACTATCATCATCAACGGCGAAGAGGTATCCGAGATACCGCAGTCCATGATGGGCGGCCCCGGCGGTATGGGCGGATTCGGCGGCGGACGTGGAGGCTTCGGCAATTTTGACGGCTCCGAAATACCGGAAGGCTTTGAAGGCATGACACCTCCCGAAGGCTTCGACGGTTTTGAAGGAATGACACCCCCGGAGGGCTTCGAGAACATGACACCTCCAGAAGGATTCGATGGCATGACACCGCCTGAGGGATTTGAAAATATGACTCCTCCCGAGGACTTCGGCAAAAAGAAAAGCTCTGACTCAGATACAGATGCCGAAAGCGGTGCAACCCAGAAAAAAGGCCGCAGATCAGGCGGCAGCAATAAAAGCTCCAAGTCAGAGACCACTGAAAGCGATAAAGTATTATAATGCGGCTTAACCGTGGTAATTACATAAAATGTTTACGGCAGTTATTGAGGGAAACCCTTTTGAAAAAGGGTTCCTCTGACGGAGGCGGT
>LVAK01000226.1 GCA_001604035.1 Clostridiales bacterium Firm_05 | reverse complement strand
AAGACTCTGTCGGAGTTGATGATAAGATCCTGCAATGCGTTGGCGATCACACGAGTCTTGGCGTGGGAGCGCTTTTCTACGCCCTTTGACACACCTCCGAAGAAGCGGTAGCCATTTTCGGTCTTGACAACAGCCTGATCTCCGCCACGGCCGAGAGCCATATCTATACACTGTCTTGCGATCCTTTCGCTTTCTGAAAGGGAATCCGCACCGATGCCTACTCCGATAGAAAAAGTGAGCGGATATTTTCCGGATATCTTGATATTCCTTGCGGCATCAAGAATATTGAATTTCTGGTCTATGACGTTTTTCAGGTTCTTATTTTCGATTATAGCGTAGAATGTATTGGATGAAGTCTTCTTGATAAAGCTTTTAGTGCTGTTCATAAAGCTTTCGATAAGCCTTTCAGTTTCAAGGCTTGCCTGTGATTTTTCGCTTTCCTTAGCGTTCTGCATGATCTCATCGTAGTTGTCTATAGTAATGATAACAACGTTCTGATGGGATTCGTCTGTGCGTTTCTTCAGTGTGAAGAAATCGGTCTGATCGTGGAAATAGAGCACGATGAAGCTCATATCCCTCTTGTCGAACTTTTCAGCAGTAACTCTGTAAATACAACCGTTTAGGGAGCATATGGCAAATTCGTTTGAAAGCAGTGAAGAGATGTCCATTTTAACAAAGCTTTCAAAATCAAGGCCGTATACATCCTGACCGAGCCCGATCTTTTCAGCAAATATCTGATTATACCATACGAACTGCCTGTTGCTGTCGATAACTGCAACAGGAGCCGGAAGGGAATTCATATATTCTGCGGCAGAATTTTCAAGATGAGTGTTCATCTTTGAGATATGCCTGATGGAATTCCTGGTATAGATAAGGTAAAAAACGATGCAGGTCGCCATAAGGATAACGGCGATGATAAAGCAGATAAAGCTAATACCGGAATTGTATTTACGCAGAAGAAAAGCAGAAACAGAAGCATCGGCTATCAAAAGCAGCTGGAGAACGAACAGCGCTGCCGGAAATTTATTCTTCACTTTTCTGACTCCTTTCGGAACCTCAGGTCTCCATGATTATAGGAAGTATCATAGGACTTCTCTTTGTTTTCTGGTATATATAATCTGAAAGAGCATCACGCAGCTTGCCCTTGAGGGTATTCCACTCCCTGAGCTCGGCTGCTGAGCATGAAGCAAGAGTATTGTTAAGGAGCATTCTTGCCTCCACCATAAGCTCTTCTGATTCTCTTACATAAACAAATCCTCTGGATATTATATCCGGACCGGCAACGAGCTCGTTGGAGCTCTTTTCGATACCGATAACGATGATGATAAGACCGTCCTGGGCAAGGTGTTTTCTGTCCCTGAGAACTATTGATCCAACATCGCCGACACCGAGTCCGTCAACGAGAATACGGCCGGCAGGTACCTGAGAAACAACGCTCATTCTGTTTCCGTCAGTCTCAATAACGTTTCCTATCTCAGCGATTATCACATTATTTTCCGGAATACCCATCTGCAGAGCGAGACCGGCGTGTTTTTTCAGGTGCTTATATTCGCCGTGTACCGGAATGAAGAACTTAGGCTTAGTAAGTCCCAGCATGAG
>LVAK01000225.1 GCA_001604035.1 Clostridiales bacterium Firm_05 | reverse complement strand
ATGAGTGAGCGTGAGGATAAGGACATCCTCGATATCTCGGCAGTCATCTACTGCGAAAAGGAATCCCACAAGGGAATAGTTATCGGAAAGGGCGGAGCTATGCTGAAAAAGGCCTCTACCGCTGCAAGGATAGAGCTGGAGGACTTCTTCCAGATCAAGGTGAATCTGAAGTGCTGGGTAAAGGTCAAGGAGGACTGGCGGAACCGTGAGGGACTTATCCGAAGCTTTGGTCTGTCCGAGAAATAATTACCAGAATTTTTTATAGGACCTCTGTTTATAATACTATTAGTTGAAGTTCGGCTGCTGCTTATGTCGGTCAAGCCGAGGCAAGTAATGAATGGCGTCCGTCCGGAAACGCTTTGCTGTCCGGACTGCTTTTCAGGAAGGGCTCTGCCCTTCCTCGCACACCTACCTGCCAGAGGATTAACACCCCTCTGGACTCCCATTTCTTGCCGCCTTCGGCGTATATTATTTTTATTTATTAGTATAATATTGCGGAGGTCTTATATGAACGAAGATACACTATGGAACATATTCGCCGTCACCGGCAGCGTAGAGGACTACCTCCGGTATTCGGCTCTCAGGGATAAGGAAAATGATAACGGAAGAGGGAATCGTTCTTAAAGAGCGCACTGTGGGCGAACAGGATAAATTCATCGATATTCTCACAAAAACGAGGGGAGTTCTTGAGCTCTGCGTAAAGGGTGCAAGGAAAATGACCGGCAAGTCCGGCAGCTCCACTCAGCTTTTTGCGTATTCACGGTTCTGCATTGACAAGAGAGGCGAGCGCCTTTATCTCAACAGTGCAGAGCCGATACATATTTTTTACGGCCTGCGTGATTCGCTGACGAAGGTATCTCTCGCATCGTATTTTGCCGAAGTAGTGCGGTACTGCATCAAGCCTGAGCGGCAGAACGACGACATAATGCGGCTCATGCTGAACACTATGCATTATCTCGAAAACGGAAAGCGTCAGGAGCTTCTGCTTAAAGCGATATTTGAGCTGCGGCTTATGGCTGATACCGGATTTATGCCGGATATTTTGGCCTGTAAGACCTGCGGCACCTTCGAGCCGGAGGAGCTTTTTTTCTCTGTGAGCGACGGCAGTTTCCACTGTGCAGACTGTTTTACCCCTGACGAGGGAGAGAATTATATAAAAATGAAACTGCCTGTCCTGAGAGCAGTCCGGCATATAGTGCTGGCAGGCTACGACAGGCTCTACAATTTCAGAGTGTCTGAGGATACCATGCAGAAGCTGGCATATACTGCGGAGAACTATATCACCGCCCATCTTGAACGCAGCTTCCGGACGCTGGATTTCTACAGATCTCTGATATGATAGGGGGCATCCCCGTAGGAAAGAATTATGGATAAATATTTGAAAACACTTGAACTTGACAAGATCCTTGATATGCTTGCTGAGCATACCTCCAACGAGGAGACAAGGCGTATGGCGCTGGCTGTAAGGCCTGATACCGACCTTGAGAGGGTACGCTATGAGTGCTTAAAGACCTCTCAGGCTCTGGAGCTTTCAGTGCAGTTCGGCACTCCGCCGTTCAGCAATTTCAAGGACGTTACTTCCACCGCTGCCCGGGCAAAGTCAGGAGCGGTGATATCGCTGCGTGATCTTATGGACATTGCAGCAATGCTCAGGCAGATAAAGAGCCTTGCAGACTGGTATGCTCACTGCGAGAACGTGGAGACTGAGCTGAGCTACCTTTTCTCCAGATTACAGCCCAATGACTGGCTGCTGGAAAAGCTGGAACGCTCGATAATATCCGAAAATGAAATAGCTGATGCTGCAAGTCCCGAGCTGGCAGCTATAAGGCGTAAGATAAACCGTGCAGGTATGCAGCTCCGTGAGACGCTGGACAAAATGGTAAAGAACAAGACCACCCAGCAGTACCTCCAGGAGAGCGCAGTTACTATCCGTGACGGCCGTTTCGTGCTGCCTGTAAAGTCGGAGTACAGAGGACAGGTCAGCGGTCTTATCCATGACACCTCTGCGACAGGCCAGACAATATTCATCGAGCCCATGGC
>LVAK01000224.1 GCA_001604035.1 Clostridiales bacterium Firm_05 | reverse complement strand
TCCTGGCCATATCTCTCTCCGAGAACAAATGGATCGACCACATTGCCCAGTGATTTGCTCATCTTCTCGCCCTCACCGTTCTTGCCGGCCATAGTGATCCAGCCGTGAACAGCAAGATGCTTAGGAAGGGGAAGATCGAGAGCCATGAGCATTGCAGGCCAGATTATTGCGTGGAAACGCATGATATCCTTTGCTACCATGTGAACATCAGCTGGCCAGAACTTTTCAAAGTCATTGTGAGCTGAGTTCTCATAGCCAAGAGCGGTGATATAGTTGGAGAGAGCATCTATCCATACGTATACAACGTGCTTTTCGTCGAATGATACCGGAATGCCCCATGTAAAGGAGGTTCTTGAAACGCAGAGGTCTTCAAGACCGGGCTTGATGAAGTTGTTTACCAGTTCGACAGCTCTTGTCTTTGGACGGAGATAATCTGTCTCAAGAAGAAGCTTCTCTATGCGGTCTGCGAAGGGAGACATCTTGAAGAAGTAAGCCTCTTCCTTTGCGAACTTGACCGGTCTGTGACATTCGGGACAGCAGCCGTGTTCGTCAAGCTGTGACTCTGTCCAGAAGCTCTCGCAGGGAGTGCAGTACTTTCCGGAGTATTCGCTCTTATAGATGTAGCCCTTGTCGTAAAGTGCCTTGAATATCTTCTGAACGGCTTCTACGTGATAATCATCGGTGGTACGGATATATCTGTCGTAGGAGATGTTCATGTATTTCCAGAGTTCTTTGAATTTATCAACTATAACGTCAACGTACTCCTTTGGAGTTACGCCCTGCTCGGCAGCCTTCTGTTCTATTTTAAGGCCGTGCTCGTCGGTACCTGTGAGGAACATTACGTCGTAGCCCTGCATTCGCTTGTAACGGGCAATAGAATCGCAGGCAACTGTTGTATAGCAGTGGCCGATATGAGGATCGCCCGAAGGATAATAGATCGGCGTTGTGATGTAAAAGGGTTTCTTTGACATAAAAATCGCTCCATTCTGAATGATGTCCTGCTCCTGATGGAAGAGCAGATACAAATATTATACCACATTTTTTTAGATTTGTCACGCATTTCTTACAAATAATAAAAAATGGAGAAAAAACGCAAAAAAATATGAAAACAAAAGGAAAACAAAGATAAATGCGTAAAAAATCTGAAAAAGCGGTGAAAATATCACGAGAATAGATTTGCGGTTCAAATGAACCTGTGATATAATCATATCATCACGAAAGGAGATGATGCGAACGTGGAGCGAATAATACCGGGCACTACACTTAAATTTACTGAACAAGCCAGAGATGAAGCGTTTTCACAGATATCACCTGTGCTTGAAGCGACCGGAGGGCTAACGCTCTCACAGCTTTCAAAGCTCACAGGACTGGAAGGCACTACTATCCAGAACTGGATAAAGCGAGGCTGGGTATCTTCTACCAAGGGAAAGAAGTACTCGGAAAAGCAGATCCTGAGGATATTGCTTATAAATATGTTCAGGGGCGCTATGAAGCTTGAGGACATCGCAAGGCTTATGAATTATGTCAACGGCGATGTGGAGGATACATCCGATGACATAATCGATGACATAAACCTGTACAATATGCTGTGCAGGATAATATTCAATGCGGAGGACTGCGGCGGATTCGATACTGATTCAGTAAGGAGATTCGTCGATCAGGAAATATCCGAAAATCAGACCAAGATCGCAGACAGCGAAAAGCTTTCAGGAGCAATGTATGTAATGGTACTTGCCTACAGAAGCGGCTGGCTGAAGAGCGAAATGGAAAAGGGACTGGGAAAACTCATCAGGCCATGATAATTTATAGGGAGCGGAGGGATGATCATGAAAAAGCGTACAGAAGAAACACTGTTCCAGAAAATAGTCGTATTGATAGTTGAGATAGCAATTGCTGCAATACTTATTCTTTTAGCTGTGGCATTGGATTTTACAGGCGGTTTTATACTGTGTATTCCTTTCGTCGCAGGAGTGATAATCGAATTTTTCCGCAAGGATGGACAGAATATTTATTTCGGAGGCACAAGAAACGATACTACTCCTTATGACGGAGAGCTTGTGAGCTATCAGGAATATCCCGAAGAGAATAAAGGGGTAAATTATTCTCAGGGTTACGACAGATATAAGACCGGATCAACCGGTATGGACGACTTATATTCAAACAAAAAATGAAAATCAGCTTCAAATGAACGTGATACATGATATGGGAAAAAATAACAATGCCTGATGTGCATTCACCAGTACATGGGGTGGGGACCCGGTGTACTGGGATTGCACATCATGCATTGAAATAAAAATCGGAGGTTTATTATGGCAGTCGATATAAGAGATATGAGCAGAAATACAAACAACAGCCCTATTAATTTTAAAGGGATCAAATGGATAATTGCAGGTGTTGCAGCATTATTTATAGCAGCCAATTCTTTCACTATCGTTCCGGCAGGTAATACCGGAGTTGTGCTTACAATGGGGGAGGTAAAAGGCCAGCCCTTATCAGAGGGCTTCCACCTGAAGATACCTTTTGTACAGCGTGTAGAGAATATGTCAAATCAGATACAGGTTTATGAGACACCTGCCTCAGCTGTATCCAGTGACCTTCAGACAGTCAACAGCAATATTGCTGTCAACTATAGCCTTACATCAGAAAAGTCTCCTGAAATGTACCGCAAGGTAGGCTGTAATTATCAGAACGTGCTTATCGCTCCGGCAGTGCAGGAGTGTATGAAGTCTGCAACTTCACACTATACCGCAGAGGAACTTATCACAAAGCGTCAGGAAGTCAGCGATACAGTAAAGACAAGCCTTGATTCAAGACTGAGCGAATACGGTATCTATATTGAAAAGTTCAATATTGTGAATTTCGACTTCTCTGAAGAATTCAATAACGCTATCGAATCAAAACAGGTGGCTGAGCAGAATCTGCTTAAAACACAGACCGAACAGCGCCAGACAGAGGTGGTTGCAGAGACTTCTGCCAAAAACAAGGTCGTTGCAGCACAGGCTGAGGCAGACGCTATCCTTGCAAAGGCTCAGGCTCAGGCAGATGCAAACAAGCTCCTTGAAGAGTCACTTTCCGATAAGGTCATTGCCTATGAGCAGATCCAGAAATGGGACGGTGCAATGCCTAAGGTAACAGGTGCAGATAACGGTATGCTCGTTGATATCGACCTGAATAGCCTCGGCGGTTCAGCACAGTCTTCACAGACGGCTAATACTGGGGATAACAATTGATGTCAGATAACATCTGCTATTGATATAGAATGGGGAATAAAATATCCTCCGCACTTAATGCGGAGGATATTTTCTGTTTATTTAAGGTTTGCAGGTTCGGTGTAGAAGGTGAGAGTTCTGAGGAAACTGCCTTCTTCGTCGTAGATATTAACGTCCACTGATACAGCGGTATCGGAAATATTGTTTAATACCTCCTGCATATCGAATGCTGCTTCACAGTCAACAAATGTATTTAAGAACTCTCTTGTGTTAATGTAGCCGGACTCTTTTCCGCCGTTTATGCCAACGCAAATATAGTCAGGGAGCTTATCGATATTTTCTTCTGAAATGGTGTAGCTTGCACCGCCGTAGGTCTGGCCTTTTGAGTTTACTTCATATTTATGTGCTTTTCCTTCATTGGCTGCAATTTCTGCGGAGCGGTCTTCATCTGTTGTTTCTTCTGCTCCGGCTGCATCTTCATCGAGTATGCTGAGGTCATATTCAGCAGTTGCTTCGCAGTTGGGAACACAACCTTCAAGTTTCTTTTTGATAGTGGCTGCGTCCGGAGGAAGCTCAGCGTCCTCATCAAAGCGTATATCCTCGATCTCAAATTCTTCCTGGTAATCGTCGATAGTTGTCACAGCCCTGAGGATGAAGCCTGTCTCGTTATCAACAGTGATAATTGTTTCAGTGATATGGTCTTTATTTAAGTCGCCGGGTTCTGTTATTGCTTCAGGATGTCCCAGATCATACTTATTTTGCTGACGGACCATAAGCTCTTCAATATCAGCGTAGATACGGGCTTCTGTACACTGTCTTCCGAGATAAACGGTGCTGCTTGTAGTGTCATCCATGTCATACAGTTCGAGGTCAACAGCGATGTTTTCTGAATACAGATCCCGGAATACAGTTGGATCATCAAGCTTCCAGTCAGAACGATTTGTTACCTCATACTGCTTAGGCTCACTTGTGCCGTTGCTGTATATGCAGATAAACAGATCCTTGTAGAAGAACATCTCATTGCAGGTGTTTTCTTCTTTCATAAGCTCATCGATATCATAAGCATCAAGATCCATATCTTTGAAATAATCTTCAGTATGAGTCCATGTCTTTGTAAATGATTCATTGCCTGTAATACCATCTCTCATGGCTATGCCATGTTCAATTGATGCTCCGTTGCTGCGGGATAATGAATATTCGATATTTAAGCGGCCATAGTTTTCATATGATCTGTTATTTATCTTTTCGATGAGCTCATCCTTTGTGAGCAAAGAGGGGAGCTCTTCGATATCGGCAACTGTATCAGTCGGGATCAAAGGATCTGTGACCTCCACTGTCTCTGCTATCTGTGAGGCAGGAACTATGTTGTCAGATGACTTTGAGCCCTTGTTCAGCATGAGATATCCTCCGCCTACAGCTCCGGCAGTTACAACAACAGCAGCTGCGGCAGAAACAAATCTGAGGTATGGTCTCGGACGATATGTCTCAACGCCACGAACTTCTTCTCCGGCGGAGTATTTTCCGTCAACACGGCGTTCCACCTCTTTATAGACACGGTCACGGTGCTTTTTGTCACCTGTAGGATATTCAGCGGCGATCTTTTCAACGGTCTCGGTGTTTACGTTATCGAACATCTTATTGATATCATTTTTTTTCATATAGATCTCTCCTTTAATAGAAGTCTCTGAGCAGGCTGCGCAGCTTTTTTATAGCTCTTGTGCAGCGCATCCTGACTGCAGCGTGGTTCATGCCGATCATCCGGCTGATCTCTTTGGCATTGCGTTCATAGAAATATTTCTGTATGATTATAGTTGAATCCGGTTCACCGAGTTCTTTTATCTTTTGAAGCAAAAGATCAGTCATTGCCGAGTGCTCTGCATTTTCCTCAACACGCTCTCCGGATTCCAGCGGAACGAACTCATCGCTGTCTAAGGGAACGTTATTCCCGGTTTTTGAGACGAGTGATCGCCTTATACTTATTGCCCGATGTTTGGCAACAGTTCCGATAAATGGCTTTATTGTCCCGGTATGGTCTTCGCTGAGCTTTTTTATTGCAGAAGCAAATACATCTATAACACATTCCTCAACATCCTCTGCCGAACCGTATCCACGGAGAATATTTATCGATATTGCGTATACATAGGTGTAGTATTCATCAAAAAGTGCACGGTGACCTTTGGGCGGTGAACAGCGAATCAGTTCAAGAATTTCTGAGTCCGTCATGTAGTTCCTCCTTTGTCAGCAGATCTGCTTTCATTATACACATACGCAGCAGACATTTCAAGTGCAACATATTTTTTCCGTTTGAAAATAATAATTTTATGCTGTTGACAAAACCAGCAGTAATGTGGTATAATATCAAAAGTGATGTGCCGGTGTGATGGAATTGGCAGACGTGACGGACTCAAAATCCGTTGGTGGCAACACCGTGCGGGTTCGACCCCCGCCACCGGCACCA
>LVAK01000223.1 GCA_001604035.1 Clostridiales bacterium Firm_05 | reverse complement strand
CGCTGAGTACGATCCGGATTTCCGCTATCTGACCGAGTTTGATTCACTGTATGGCTTTTTTGATAAGGAAGATGAGCTTGGAGCAAAATTCAGACAGCGTGAGGCCGAAAGGCTGGAGAAGATCGCTGATAATCTGAAAACAGCTGGAAAAATAACCGATTCCATACACTACACCTCGCTTGCCTATAAAATAAAAAACGGTGTGGAAAAGGTGAAAATTTCTGATATTTATAACTATCTTGATAGCCTGTATCCCTTTGGGATCCAGGAGAAATGGGACAATTCCGGCCTTCTGGTTGAGAACCAGTCGGGCGAAGCGGATACCGTTTTGCTGGCGCTTGATATAACAAACAGCGTTGTCAGCGAGGCTTCCTGTAAGCAGGCGGATCTCGTTATTTCGCATCATCCTGTCATATTTGATTCGTTGAAGCGAATAAAAATAAATGATCCTGTACATGGACTTATATGGACCGATACTGCCGCAATATGTATGCATACGAATCTGGATATTGCTTCTGGCGGCACAAATGGTACAATATTGCAGAAGATTGAGAGCCGCTTCAGCCTTATAGGAGAACCAGAAGCCTTTGAGGAGCTTGGCGGCGGAAACAGTCTTGGCTGGATCATTCAACTTGAGAAGAAGATCACAACGAGTGAATTTGCTGAGCAGTTGAAGGCAATTTTCGGCTGTAAATATGTCAGGTTCAACGGCGATGCAAATCAGATGATCGGACGTATTGCTTTCTGTTCCGGTTCCGGTGGTTCAATGCTCGGGCTTGCGGCGGATAAGCAGTGCGATGCTTTGATAACAGGTGATGTGAAGCATGATGTCTGGATAGATTCCGGAAATTATGGCATTTCAGTTTTTGACTGCGGACATTTCCATACTGAAAATATCGTTCTGCCAGAGCTGAGAAGAGTGCTTGAGGAGCACTTCCCGCAGCTTGATGTGGAGATCGCTGAACGCTCAGTTGATCCGTGTCAGTATGTGTGAGGTGAATATGGGGATTTTTATTTGCCCAGTTTGTGGAAAAGGGCTTGAAATAGAAGCAAATTCGTATAAATGTGAAAGGGGACACAGCTTTGATATTGCCAGAAGCGGCTATGTCAATCTTCTTCTTTCAAAACACATCGGCAAAGCTGTTCATGGTGACAATAAGCTGATGGTTCAGGCCAGACGGGATTTTCTGACGAAGGGATACTATTCCGGCTTGAAGGATTGCCTTTGTGAGCTTGCAGTGAAGTATAGCTGCGGACCGGTCATACTGGATGCAGGCTGCGGAGAAGGATATTATACGAGAGCAATATCCGAGAAGTTCGACAAGGCAGAAATTGCTTCGGAAATATATGGTGTTGATATATCAAAAATTGCTGTGGAGTTTGCTTCCAAAAGCAGCAAGAATATCAGCTTTGCGGCGGCAAGCGTGTTTCATCTGCCTGTTTCGGATTCCTCGTGCGATAGTCTTATCACGCTGTTTTCGCCTTATTGCGGAGATGAGTTCCGCAGGGTGCTGCGGAAGGATGGTATAATGATAATGGCTATTCCATCGGCAGATCATCTCTGGGAGATGAAGCAGAAGATATACGATGTGCCGTATAAAAATGAGGTCAAGCCCTATGAGCTTGACGGCTTTGAGCTTGCAGAAAAGCGGCATATCCGCTACGATATACAACTGGATTCTGCGGAGGATATACGTGCGCTTTTTTCGATGACTCCGTATTACTACCGCACCGGAAAGATACAGCAGGAGCGACTTTATGCTCTTGATAAGCTTGCGACAACGGTTGACTTTGAACTGCTTGTTTATCGCAATAAATGATTAGCAATTTTTAGCAAAGGATTGATCTTATGGCACTTGACGGCGCATTTCTTTACGCTGTGAAAAATGAACTTATGCCCCTTATCGGAGGAAGAGTGGAGAAGATCCACCAGCCTTCACGTGAGGAGGCTGTAATATCCATCAGGACGAAGCAGGGCAGCAAAAAACTCTATATTTCTGCAAATGCAGGCAGTGCGAGGGTACATATCACGGAAAAATCCGTGGACAATCCTCAGACTCCGCCCATGTTCTGTATGCTCCTGCGTAAACATCTTGGCAGCGGAAAGCTGATAAATATCCGACAGGATGGGCTTGAAAGGATACTTTTCCTTGATTTTGAGTGCGTCAACGAGCTTGGAGATGTTGTTACAGTCACTCTTGCCTGTGAGATCATGGGACGCTGTTCAAATCTTATCGTTATCAACAACGAGGGGCGTGTTATCGACAGTATAAAGCGTGTTGATGAGGAAATGTCAAGGGAGAGAATGGTGCTTCCCGGAATGAAATATACTCTTCCGCCCAGAGATGAGCGTCTTAACTTTCTGACTGCGGAGCCGGATGATATGATCGCTGCAATACATGAAACTCAGCCAAAGGAGCTCTCCAAAGCCCTCATAAGAGTTTTTGAAGGTATATCCCCGATACTTGCTCGTGAATGGGCATATTTCGCAGGCCGTGGCGCTCATATTGAAAGCGATTCCATAAGCGGCGATCAGCTTGACAGGCTCATATTTGCGATAAAGCGAACAAGGGAGCAGCTCCTGAGCGGCGAATGCTGCTTTTCAGTCGTAAGCGATAAGGAGGGACAGCTCAAGGACTTCTCCTTCATACGCCTGAGTCAGTTCGGGACACTTATGTACACAAAGGAGCTTTCCTCCGCTTCTGAGCTGCTGGATTATTTTTACTATGAGAGAGACAGTGCAGCCCGTACAAAGCAGCGTGCAAACGACCTGTTCAAGCTGCTTGTAAACCTGACGGACAGGACAACAAGAAGGCTTTCCATACAGCGTGAGGAGCTTGCTGCCTGCGCTGACAAGGACAGATCGAAGCTCTGCGGAGACCTGATTTCGGCGAATATGTACCGTATAACCAAGGGGGATACTGTTCTTTCAGCCGAAAACTTCTATGAGGAAGGCTGCCCTGTGATCGATATAAAGCTTGATGTCAGGAAGTCTCCCTCTCAGAATGCACAGTATTATTATAATGAATACAAAAAAGCGGTCACAGCAGAAAAGAAGCTGGCCGAGCAGATAGAAAAGGGCGAGGAGGAGCTCCAGTACCTTGACAGCGTTTTCGATGCGCTGACAAGAGCAAACTCTGAGAACGATATCATACAGCTGCGTCTTGAGCTGCGAGAGCAGGGATATATCCGGTCAGCAGGCGGCAAAGCCAAGCCTCCGAAGGCTCTTCCGCCTATAGAGTACAAGTCAAGTGACGGCTTTACAATACTTGTTGGAAGAAACAATCATCAGAACGATCAGCTCTCTCTGAAATTTGCGGAGAAAACTGATATGTGGCTCCATACACAGACCATAACCGGTTCACATACATTGATACTTACTGACGGAGAGACTCCTCCTGACAGAACTATAGAGGAAGCAGCAATAATTGCTGCTGTAAACAGCAGGGGAAGAAATTCCAGCCTTGTGCCGGTGGATTACTGCCTTGCAAGGTATGTGAAGAAGCCCTCCGGAGCAAAGCCCGGAAAGGTAATATTCACCAACTATAGGACAGCTTTCGTCAAGCCTGATACCGAGCTTGAACAGAAACTGAGAGTATGACAATGGCAACGAAGCTTACAGAGAAATTCTTTCACAGAGACGCTCTTGAAGTTGCTCCTGACCTTGTTGGCAAAGTAATTGTCCGGAGGCAGGCTGACGGCACTCTCATCCGTGAGCGTATAGCTGAAACGGAGGCCTACCGTGGAGAAGAGGACAAGGGCTGCCACGCCTCAAAGGGGCGGACAAAGCGGACTGAGCTCCTTTACGGTGAGAGCGGCGTGATATATGTATATCTCTGCTACGGTATGCACTGGCTCATGAATGTCATAACCGGTGAGGACGGTCAGCCGCAGGGCGTTCTTCTGCGTGCGGGAACAGTCCATGACGGGCCGGCAAAGCTGACGAAATACCTCGGAGTGGACGGCAGCTTCAACGGCGGCAGGATATGCAGCGATCCGGATATATGGATAGAGGATGACGGGTTCAGACCTGAAATAGTGACGGCGCCGAGAGTCGGGATAGACTATGCAGGTGACTACTGGCGTGATATACCGTGGAGATTTATTGCAAAGGAGTGAGGATATGGAAATACTCAGCGTAGGCTGCGGTTCGGTATATGATAAGGATTATCATTTCTGCCGTGAGCAAGTGAGCGGAGAGTATATGCTTCTCCTCACAAGGAGCCGTGCTGATATCGGCTTTGACGGTATCAGGGGCTCGTTTTCAGAGAATACCCTCATGATCTACGATGATAAGATGAAGCGTGACCACAGAGGTGAAGATGCTTCACTGATATGCGACTGGGTATGCTTTACAGCCGGGAACGATAACGGACTTTCGGAGTTCCCTGAGCTGGTATTCAACAGACCATTCAGAGCTGCGGATGCTGAATTCATCAGCGGACTTATACGCAATATCGCTTCTGAGTTTTATTCTCTTGGCTCAAGACGCACCAAAATGCTGGACAGCCTTATGCGTATGCTGCTTATAAAGGCAGGTGACTGTATAGGAAGAAAGGACACGTCGCAGCAGTCTGCCGATCCCCACTACAGTTCGCTTATAGAGCTTCGTGCGAAGATATACCGCAATCCTCAGCTTAAATGGAATGTGGATACTATGGCAGCAGATGTGAATATGTCTCGTTCCTACCTACAGCATATCTACAGGGAGATATTTGGAGTGTCCTGTATCTCCGATGTTATCAGCAGCAAGATCGAAAAGGCAAAGGAGCTGCTTACCGAATCCTCATGCACCGTATCGCAGGTGGCGTTTATGTGCGGATATGACAACGAGGAGCATTTTATGCGGCAGTTCAAGAAGATAGTGGGAGTCACGCCGACAAGATACCGTAAGAATAAGTGA
>LVAK01000222.1 GCA_001604035.1 Clostridiales bacterium Firm_05 | reverse complement strand
TCACTCCCACCGGCAGCAATCGCTCTGGTGCGGTGCTTGTTATCCTTTACCATTCCGAAAAGAGGTATATCCTCCAGCCCCAGCTCCTTCAGGACAGGCTCAATGGCATGAACGTGTCCCTGTCCTCCGTCAAGAAGTATCAGGTCAGGCTTTCTGGTGAAGAACTGATCGCCCTCCCCTGTTATGATATGCGTGAGCCGCCTTCTCAGCACCTCCTGCATAGAACCGTAGTCGTTCTGCTGCGCCTGCTCCTTGATCGTGAAGCGCTTGTATGCACGTTTCAGCGGCCGGCCGTCCTCGAATACTACCATTCCTGCCACCATTGATTCTGATGACAGATTGGATATATCATAGGCCTCGATATACTTCGGCGGCACAGACAGTCCGAGGCATTTTGCAAGCTGCTCCAGTGCTATGACCTCACGGCCTGTGCGGTCGTTTTTCAGTGCGGCATACTCGGCGCTGTTATTCACCGCAAGCCTTAGCAATTCAAGCTGTCTGCCACGCTGAGGCACATGGAGCGCCACCTTATGCCCTGCCTGCTGCTCCATAAGCTCCGCCAGCAGCTCGCCGTCCTCGGGCATATGATCGATTATCACCGTTTTCGGAATATCAGTGCGGCTGTAATAGAACTGAAGCATAAATGAGCCGAGGACATCCTCACCGTCCTCCGGCTTGTCGAAGCCGAATACAGC
This sequence comes from Clostridiales bacterium Firm_05, assembly GCA_001604035.1. Classification (GTDB taxonomy): domain Bacteria; phylum Bacillota; class Clostridia; order Oscillospirales; family Ruminococcaceae; genus Ruminococcus. The sequence continues at coordinate 6,615 of LVAK01000222.1, read as the reverse complement.
CTTGTCAAAAAGCCTGTTCTCACGGTACATCAGCACCGATACATATATACCGTTATAGTACTCCGCTGAACCAATAACGTCTGCGGAGTCAACTCCGCTGTTGATTATCTTCTGCTTTTCAGCAGCTTTTCTTACAGCCTTGATGCGGTCACGAAGCAATGCCGCTTTTTCAAAATCAAGCTCCTCTGCGGCAGCATTCATTTCAGCCTCCATGCGCTCAACTGAATCAGCACTGCCGTTTTTGATGAAATCCACAGCCTGGCCGATGATCTCATTATACTCCTCTTTGCTGACTTTGCCCCGGCATACGCCCATACAGTTCTTTATGTGGTAGTTGAGACAGGGACGCCCCTTTCCGAAATCCTGCGGAAACTTCCTGTGACAGGTGGGAAGCATGAAAACACGGTTCACCTCATCCACAGTTTCTCTGGTTATAGCTCCGCTGGTATAGGGGCCGAGGTAGCTGCCGGACTGTACAGTGTTCTTTTCGTTGGTTATCCGGGGATATTCCTCATTGGAAATGCGTATATAGTGATAGCCCTTGTCGTCCTTAAGCAATATATTGTACTTGGGCTTGTGCTGTTTTATAAGGCTGCATTCCAGCAGCAGGGCTTCATATTCACTGTCAGTCACGATAAAATCGTAATCGTATACATTGGATACCATTGCTGCGACCTTAGCTGTATGGTCGGGATTCTCACGAAAATAGCTGCTGACACGGTTGTGAAGGTTCTTTGCCTTGCCAATGTAGATTATCCCGTTCTCCCTGTTTCGCATTATATATACTCCGGGAGACTGGGTGAGCCTTGATGTTTTATTTCTCAGATACGGAAGTCTTGGATTCATTTTCATCCCTCAATTTATCGGACCGTCCTCGCTGGCTAATGTTCCGTTTATCGCATCGATATAAAGCTTATCAGGATAGCTGCTGCTTTCCAGATGAACTAACCATACAAGTCTGATACGGCCGTCCAAGCTATACACCATAAGCTCAGGTTCTCCGCTTATCTTCGCATCATAGTTCCTTTCAGCAAAATTAGCTGCAAACTCAGCAGAATATTTCGGTTCTGTTGAGATATCTATACCAGAAATATAATTATTGCTTACACGGGTAACATTTCCCTCATGGTCAACACTAAGCTGTGCGCTGCCGTTTAAGATCATGCCATTATAGAACTGATCAAAGTTATAATAATATCCACCGTTGATCTGGTGTTTTTCATTGAATCTCAACTCATTTTCAGGATCGGAAGAGCCCATTATATCTGCAAACTCTTTCAGTGTCTCCATAGCGTCAGCTTCATTCTTTACGACCACATTGCTGAGCTTGTCACCTGTTATCACATCTATCCTGTCCGAATTATAAGCATATTCGATCTCGGGCTCTTTTCCGCCGTTAAGGTCTTTGATGTCGCTGACTGTCAGAGTTTTGACCTTATATTTTTCAGAACTGCTGCTCTTGGAAGAACATCCGGTCAGTATCAGCAATGCCGCACTGAAAGCTGATATGAGCTTTATGCAGCTGATCCTCAATGATATCATCTTCTTTTATTGTCTGTTGAAGTAGTCTATACCTCCGTTTGGCCGGAAATAAGTGCGTATATAGCCGTCTGTAGACAGTATTACAAATTCATTCGTTGCTTCAAGGTAGTATACTCCGTCGCCGTCCTCAGCTTCTACCTTGTACAGCGCATCCGGATTATTTATTACATCACTTGCACCCTGTTCGTATTCCTGTGCAGTTTCATACCCGAAATCATCCTTGAATTCACCGCCGTGCTTCTCAAAATGCTGGTTCAGCAGCTTCTTGTTCCTGAAACGGTACTCAACATAATCGCCTACGGACTGATCTTCGGCGGAAGTCGTAGTTGTTACAGCCGCTGTAGTGGTAACAGTTGTAGTAGTCTTGTTCTTCTTATTTTTCTTGTTCTTCTTTGTTGATGTTGTATGCTCATTCTCTTCCGTGGCCGAAGTCGTGGTAGTCTTTATCTTCTTCGTTGTCTCAATGGCAGTTGTATTCTTCGCCTGCTTGTCAGAAGTGGTGACTATGTCATCTGCGTCCTGGAAGTGGTCGCTGCTTATCACATCAGAGCCGGCGGATGAAGAGCTGCCCTTGTCTCCGCCCTTAAGTGCGCCTGCTCCTATTATTATGAGAAGCAGCACTATCACTGCGGATAATACGGCGATAATTATATTTTTGTTCTTACTGCTCATAAAGATACCTCCTACAGTGAGCTGTTTCACAATATCATATATTTCCGATGACGAATTCAAATCCCAGAAGCACTGCCAGAAGTCCGAAGTTTATAACCGTGAACACCAGCATATACCGTCCTGTCTTTGCTCCCTCTGCCTGACGGTAGAACTGGAAGGATATAAGGCTTGCAAGAGAAGCTATTACCGTACCAAGTCCGCCAAGGTCTGCTCCCAGCATTAGCTTGGTGCCGTTATCTGTGAATCCGGCCAGCATTACCGCCGCCGGGACATTGCTTATCGCCTGTGAAAGCGCTGCTGATATCAGCAATTCCCTGCCTTCAAGTATTCCGGAAAAGAAGCTGCTCACTTCATCTATACGAGCAATATTTCCCACGAACACAAAGAAGCACACAAATGTCGCCAGCAGTGCATAGTCAACCTTTTTCAGCAGTCTCCAGTCAAACACGAGCACTATTGCCAGTGAACCTGCAAGGCATATAAGGTCAGGAACTATGCGGAATACCGTCAGCAGACACAGAACGAACATTGCTCCGTAGGCACATCCCTTCACGGCTGATACGTGTACATCCTTGCTCTCAGGTGCATCACACGGTGTTTTCGGAAGAAGTAATGTTAGAAGCAAAACACATATAAGTCCGGCTGCACCTGCCGGGAGCATGGTCTTTATGAAAACCGAGGCAGTCAACCCAAACTCATCATAAAGATATAGGTTCTGCGGGTTTCCCACCGGAGTGAGCATACTTCCCATATTAGCCGCTACTGTCTCAAGAACTATTGTCATTATGCGGCTCTTTTCATCAGGTATCCGGCTGTATATAAGAAGAGTCAGCGGAACAAACGTTATCAGTGCAACATCATTTGTGACCAGCATAGCACTGAAAAAGCATATCAGCACCATGACTACGCCAAGCCTGCGGATATTTCCGGTATGCCGCAGGATAAATCCGGTGACATGGTCGAATATGCCTATGCTCCGGCAGCCTGCAACAGCAGCCATTAGTGCGGCAAGCTCAATGAGTACAGTACGGTTTATGTATCCGGCATACTCTTTATCAGGAGTAATTATGAACATGGTGACAACGGCAGCAACAAATGCTATCGCCAGCACCGGCTGTGATTTTATGAAACCTTTTATTTTTTCCATGCTCAGATCAGTATCCCTTCAAAATGATCCATTTCATGCTGGATGATCTGTGCCTCAAAGTCACGGAGAATTACTTTTTTCCGCTTGAAATTCCTGTCACGATATTCTACTGTTATCATTGCTCTCCGCTGTACAGGACGGCTTCCCTTAAGAGAAAGGCAGCTCTCCTCAGTATCATAGGTCTTAGCAGAACGGTCAGTTATTACCGGGTTTACCATAACTACAGTCTTTCCGCCAATTATAGCTGCAAGTACAGTCTTGCTCTCGCCTATCATATTTGCTGCAAGCCCTACACAGTGCTCCTTGTTTGCTTCAAGAGTGTCTGCAATATCACGGATGAGCTGCATATCATCACGGGTAGCAGGTACTGACTTTATTTTTAGGAAGGATGTATCCTTCACGATATCTCTTACCATTGTTTCATCTCCAATATATGTTATACAGTGCCATAGCAGCAGATAATGTGTTTTCAAAAACACTGCGGCACTTTGTATCGTCTAAGATTTATTATAAACTATCAGAAAAAAATAGTCAAGAACAAGAGGGCAACTGCCGGTAATATGGATATTCTGCCGAAAAAGCAGGTGTTTTCAGGCGTTATTTTTCATAATAAACTATTGACAAAACACGTAAAATATGTTAAACTTATTGCAAGTAAAATATGTTATCTATCATAAAGGAGGATGGTCTTATGGGAAATGAACTCAATCAGGACAAGGATAAACGTGATCAGGCTATCGAGGCAAGCGTAAAGCTTTTTCTTGAGCACGGCATCAGCGATGTGAAAATGACTGATATCGCTGACGAATGCGGCATTGGCGTTGCCGCCCTGTATCGCTATTTTGATACCAAAACCGGTATTGCTATCGAAGCTATGACATACCTGTGGAATGAACTGAAAAATATGTTCAGCGGCGTATTTGAATCAGATATTTTTCTCAGGCAATCCGGACTTAAACAGGTAACTGATCTTATGAGAATGTTCCTGGTACTCTATGAGGCTCACCCCTCATTCATGAAGCTGCTCAGCGAATTTGATCTGCTGATGATAACAGAAAGAGTGTCAAAGGATGAACTGAAGGAATACGACAAGTCAGTGATAAACTTCTATCCTGTCATTGAAAAATCCTTTATGACGGGTATTGCAGACGGAACTATCCGTGATGATGTTGACTTCAAGCTGTTCTATGTTTCATATGCACACGCACTCATGGCGGTAAGCCAGAAGCTTATCCGTGGAGAGATACTGCCTTCAGACGACTTCTCTGCTGGAGCAAAGGAGCTGGAAATGCTCATCGAAAGCGCTTCATATTATCTGAGAAAGAATTGAATATACTCAGCAAAACAGCCATAAAGGAGAGTCTCCTTTATGGCTGATATTTTTTCATATTATACTAAGGGAAAGCTGTCTGCTGTCATTCCTCAAAAAGTGGTGTTGAGAAGTATCTCTCAGCCGTATCAGGCAGTATCGTAACAACTGTCTTGCCCTCGCCCAGCTTCTCTGCCAGCTTAAGTGCAGCGGCAACATTGGTACCGCTGGATATACCGCACATTATGCCTTCCTTGCTGGCAAGATCCTTGGCGGTCTGGATAGCTTCTTCATCAGTAACGATGTAAATATTATCGTATATCTCCTTATTTAGTATGGGCGGGATTATTCCATCACCAATTCCCATCTGGAGATGAGTGCCGATAGTTCCTCCGGCAAGAATAGCTGCATTCTCCGGCTCTACTGCCCATATCTCAATATCAGGATACTGAGCCTTAAGAGCCTCTCCGATTCCGGTTATCGTTCCGCCTGTTCCTATACCGGAGCAGAATCCGTCGATCTTCACTGCTGTCTGTTCAAGTATCTCAAGAGCTGTATGGTACTTATGAGCGTTGGTATTGTTTGGATTCTCAAACTGCTGGGGAACGAACACGTTTTTATCCTCCGCAGCCATTCTGAGAGCGGTATTGAGACATTCCTCAATACATTTACCGATATCACCGTCGTCATGGATGAGTATTACCTCTGCGCCGTAGTGACGTACAAGCTTTCTTCTCTCCTCGCTTACAGAATCCGGCATGATTATTATTGTCTTATAGCCTCTTACAGCGCCCACAAGAGCAAGACCTATGCCCTGATTGCCGCTGGTAGGCTCAACTATTATGGTATCCTTATTTATGAGTCCCTGCTTTTCAGCATGGCGTATCATATTGTATGCAGTACGTGTCTTTACAGAACCGCCAACGTTCAGACCCTCAAATTTTACAATTACATCAGCATTTCCTGGTTTGTTCATGCGGTTGAGCTTTATCATAGGTGTATGTCCGATAGCATCGAGTACGTTTTCGTATATCATTATTCTTTCTCCTTGAAATAAGACTGTCACTTTTTCATACTTTTATATTATATACCATAACGCCTGTTTTTGCAATAGGTTTAAAAATTTTTCTAAGCCTATAAAAGTACTATGCATAGCCTAAAACAGAAATGGGACGGCCAAGCCGTCCCATAATTCTTACTTATTCTTTACTGCTTCCTTTACAGTCTTTGCGATATTCTCAGCTGAGAGACCAAACTCCTTGAGCAGGTCAACAGCAGGTCCTGAGTGACCGAACTCGTCGTTCACACCTATCTTAACTACCTTTACAGGACAGCACTCTGTAACTGCTTCTGCAACAGCAGAACCAAGTCCGCCGATAATGCTGTGTTCCTCAGCAGTTACGATAAGACCGGTCTCCTTTGCACACTTGCAGATAAGCTCCTTGTCAAGAGGCTTGATTGTGTGGATATTAACCACTCTTGCGGAGATGCCGTCAGCTTCAAGCGCCTTTGCAGCCTCAACTGCCTCGTTTACCATAAGACCTGTAGCAACGATAGTCACATCGCTTCCGTCCTTCATGGTAACACCCTTGCCAAGCTCGAACTTATATGTTGCAGCATCATTGATAACCGGTACAGCAAGACGTCCGAAGCGCATATACACAGGGCCGTTAAAGTCCAGAGCAGCCTTTACAGCAGCCTTTGCCTCAACATCGTCACAGGGATTGATGATAGTCATTCCGGGGATAGTTCTCATAAGAGCGATATCCTCATTGCACTGGTGTGTAGCGCCGTCCTCACCTACGGATATACCTGCGTGAGTTGCGCCTATCTTAACATTGAGATGAGGATAGCCGATAGAATTGCGGACTATCTCATATGCTCTTCCGGCAGCAAACATTGCGAATGTGGATGCGAATGGTATCTTTCCGCAGGCAGCAAGACC
>LVAK01000032.1 GCA_001604035.1 Clostridiales bacterium Firm_05 | reverse complement strand
GCAGGAGAAAATGTGGAGATAAGTGTTTATCTCAGGTATACCGGAGCCGCAAGACTTGAATTCACGTATACAGTGAGAAACGAGAGCGGAAAGGTATGCTTTACGGCTGAGACTGAAAACGCAGTGCTGAGAGGAGACAGGATGCTCCTTAAGATGCCTGAGGAGATAGACAGCCGGATAAGAGAAAAAATAGATGAGTACGGGAAAGGCTTTATCATATTATGCTGAACGACAGAGAGATCAGGATCAAGAACGGCCTGAAAAAGGAATTTATACTGCATACAGCCATAAGACCGGAATTCAGTGCGGCACATACAAAGCTCTGTGCAGACGGATTCGTTCTTACTGAGGAACAGATGTATGTAATGGGCTGCTGCTATGAAAGGGGCATACTCTTTGGTGAGCCAAGGCTTTTCAACGAGGAGTGGCTCAGCGATCTTTGCAGCTGTACAGGGATATATCTTGAGGAATACTGCCACACCGATGAGGAGAATTTTTACAGCGAGATCAAGAGAAATTCCGCTATAAATATCGCTCCTCCGATGATATACGTCCGCTGGGAGGACAAGGAGTATCTGGCCATCGTCTGCAAGGTACATGACGATCATACCTACGATATAATCTCCCCGGTGGAGAAAGAGGTCATCACAGTGGGCAGCGACCGTATAAACTGCACAAGGCCCTGGTATATGATGAACAGCCCCAGATTTATGGCTCCGGTGTTCAGGGACAGACAGGAGCTTGCAGAAAACGGCCTCAGACATATGTTCCGGAATATCAGACGGCTTCGTTCCGCTCCTGCTGACAGCAGCTTCTTCTATGACTCAGAGAAGCTTGCAGAGCTTGCTGCTGCCGGTGAGGAAATACCGGATCTCGAAGAGCTGACATACTGGATCAAGGCTCTTGGTTCCTATAAGGACATTGAAGCACTTGATAAGTGCGGTGAAAGGATAAAAGAGCTGTACGACAGGATGATATCTGAAACGGGCGGGGTGAAGAAGGAACTGCTCGCAAAGATATTTGATACTGAATCTGAGACACTTGCAGCATGGTATGATGAATACTACAGGAACGGAGATGAAAGCAATGATACTTGAAAATATAGCAAAGCACCACGGTATCGGCTCTCATTGTGCCACAACAGCCCTCCGTACACTGACAAATGCAGCCGGATATCCGTTTTCTGAGGCGTTCTGCTTCGGATTATCAGGCGGACTTGGTTTCACCTATCAGAAATACACCTCTGTCAGATATCATTTCTTTACAGGAAGAAATGAGTGCCTTGAAGAAGGGCTTGTCAACGTGCTGGGCGGGAAGCTGCTGAAGGGCTCGTCTGACAACAGTGCAGAGGCAATGGAAACGGCCAAAAGCTTCATCGATAAAGGTCTTCCGGTAATACTCGAAGTCGACATGATGAAGCTTGACTACATAAAGGATAAGCTCAACCTTAAAAGGCCTTTCCACTTCGGATTGCATTCGCTGATAATGATAGGATATGACGAGGAAAACGCCTATGTTCTGGACTATATGTGGTGGGAGCCCATAAAGGTCCCTCTCAGCCAGCTCGAAGCTGCCAGGGATTCCCAGGACGCACCTATAAAGCCGTCTAACCGCTGGAAGGTGATAATCTTCAACAACGACGGCGAGATAGATTACGAGCCTATGCTGCGTGAAGCTATAAGAGGCAATGTACACAAGATCATGCACCCATATGCATTCAAGATGGGACATGACGGCCTCAGAGTCTTCCGCAGAGAATTTGAAAGATGGTTCGGTAAAATGGAGCCCGATCTGCTCCGAGAGAACTGCTATATGATGAGCGTACTTTTCGAGCGTGTAGGAACAGGCGGCGGAAATTTCAGACGTATGTACGGCCAGTTCCTCGATGAGGCAAACAAGATACTTGACCTTCCCTGTATAGCCAGGGCGTCATCGGTATACTCTCAGAGCTTCAGAAAGTGGAGAACATTTGCAAAGCTGCTCGATGCGGCATTTGAGTCTGAGGATATAGACAAGGAACCCCTGCTTGAACTTACCGACGAGCTTATAGAGCTTGAGAGAGCCGGTATGGAGGCACTTGCGGAGGTCTGAACATAAATAATCGAAAGGAAGAAAAAATAATGAACAGCGAGATAGCTATTGAAGAGATCATACAGGTGCTTCAGCACAGGAATCCTTTTCTGCTGATAGATCGTGTAAAGGAATATGAATACGGAAAGTATGTCATAGGCGTAAAGAATGTCAGTGTGAACGAACCATGGGCGACAGGACATTTCCCTGAGCACCCGGTCTATCCCGGAGCGCTCATTATAGAATCTTCCGCACAGACTGGCGGATTCCTGTTCTACGATCCTGAGGAGACTGACAGACAAAAGGGCGGTATGCTTGCCAGCGTTGACAGCTTCAAGTTCGTAAGGGCAGTATATCCCGGCGATCAGCTCCTGATAAAGGCTGAACTTATATCACGCTTCGGAAAATTCGTCAAGGTCAGAGCAACTGCAACTGTTGACGGTAAGCGTGCAGCGGAGGGAGAGCTGACATATGTTATCGGGTGAGAAACTTCTTCCACAGGGGAACAATATGGTCTATATCGACACATATGAGCTGAATGGCAGCAATGTAAGCTGCCATCCCAGATTCAAGGGTATAGAAGGAGAAAACAGCGTACCCCTTCATATGTGGATAGAATCGATCGGACAGGCCGGCGAGATATGTCTCCGCCAGACCGAAGCTCCTTCCGGAAAGGCTCTGCTCATAAACATAGAGGGCGTGCCGTACACAGCCATAAAAGCTGACGAGGCTTCAAAGTACAGATACTGCGCTGCTGTTGAGAAGCGCTTCGGAAAATATATCAGAACAGAGATAGATGTTCTGAAAGAGGAAAAAACAGAATTCAGGTGCAGCTGCACACATTATCTCGGATGAAAAAGGATATGGAAAAAGAAAAATACACAGTCATCGGAGGCGGCATATCAGGCCTTCTCATAACAGCCCTGCTTGCCGCTGAGGGAAAACAGATAGATCTTATAGAAAAGAATACTCACTGCGGAGGATATCTCCGGAACTTAGGCTGCGGTGCTCCCTACGGGGCACACCATATCGGCCTTCCGGACAGGAGCCTGCTTTCAAGGATCATCGGAGGCCTTGGCATATCCGATGAAGGCCTGCTCAGAAGCGCAGATACAGTAAGAGTCCTTTCGGGCCAGAGGGAATATGAGCTTTCTCTCAGACTTGATGAGCAGTGCAGCCAGCTCTGTGAAGCTTTTCCGGAGGAGGCTGACGGCCTCAGGGAGTATTTCAGCTTTATGGCTGATTTCGCAGAGGCTCTGTATTCTGACGATGACAGGCAGATAAAGGGCTACTTTGTAAAGCTTGCCGGAAGATCGTTCAGAAGCTTCCTTGAAAGATATTTCAGCAGTGAGGAACTGATACAGCTTCTCTCGTTCCTTGGCCCCTCCTATGGCGGAGTAACTGATGAGGATTCGGCGTTCACGTTTGCCTCTCTTGCTTCAACATACGGAAAAGGCGCATATTATATGGACTGCGGAGCTCTTACAGCGAAAATCGCAGAAAAGGCTGCCGGTATGGAAAATGTCAATATCATGACCGGTGTACAGGCTGTAAGGATCAGAAGAAACGATGAGAGCGGCAGATATACTGTCTATGACGCAGACGGTGCAGTATCAGAAGCTGACAGAGTTATATTTGCCGGAAGCTTCCGGAAGATACTTGAGGAATACTGTGAGCACATCGGCGTGCATGACACCTCCTTCAAGAAGATATTCAGCATGGAGACAGGTCCTTCTGCATACCGCTACTATTTCCGGACAGATGTTCCGCTGAAACGTATGGAGCATATACGCCTTGGGGCAGACGGCTATATAATGTCTACCCTTGAATCTGATGAGTGCAGCGTTATGCTGACCTGCGTGACAGACAGCAGCCAGCCCCAGTGGGATAATGAAAGGCTCATACATGAGATATCGGATACTCTTGGCATAGACGCATCGCTGATCCATCCGGTATGTGTATGTGCTCCCTCTGAGAGAGAGGCACGCACCCTAAATGAGAACGGAGCTGTATTCGGCTGGAAGCGCAATGCAAGGAACAATCTTGATGCAAATCTCATCTACAGTATAGACAGAAAGCTGCCCGGGGTATTTGTCACAGGCAACTGGAGTGCCACATTCGGGTTCTTTGGCTGTCTTTATACAGCCAACAAGCTCTTCTGCAAACTCACTTCTGACAGGAGGTCATAACGATGAATCATGTTTCCAATGTGATCCCTATGTTCATGGGAGAGGTAGGATTCAAATACAAAAAAGAGGCACTTAAGGTATACTCTTATCTAATATATACAGAAAACGGCATATACCTTTTTGATACAGGTCTCAACACTCTGTTTATAAGCGATATCAAAGCTATCATGGAAGACCTGGTAGTGTTCATGGATGTAAAGGTAGGCGCTGAGCATATGCTCAGGAGCAAGCTTGCAGAGCACGGACTTGAGCCCGGAGACCTGAAGGGCGTTATCTGTTCTCATCTCCATTTTGATCACGCAGGAGGCCTCAGAGTGTTTGAAGGCACCGATGTTCCCCTCTATGTGAACCCCAGGGAGTATGAATACGCACAGGGCTCAGAGCGCAGTTTTGAATACAAGATCCAGGATCATGGTTTCCTGAAGGATGCAGCAAATGTTGTATGGACATCCGAGGATATGGATATAGACGGTATGCCCTGCATGAAGCTCATACAGACACCCGGCCATTCCGCAGGACATCAGTCCCTTATACTCACAGGCCGTGAAAGAAGGCTCCTTCTCACAGGCGATGCAGTATACTCATGGGACAATATGAAGTCCAACAGAGTGCCGCCATATCCTTTCAAGAAGCAGCAGGCAGCAGATTCCCTTGAAAGGCTCAACCTCATCTCAGGAAAATGCGATCAGGTGATATGCGGCCATGACTGTGACGAATTCATGGACAGATCGGTATACCTTGACAGGCAGGCTGTATGATGAAAAAGGTAGTTGTCATCGGCGCAGGCATATCCGGACTTTCGGCAGGAATATATGCCCTGAAAAACGGATTTGACTGTGAGATATACGAAAAGAACATAAACGCCGGCGGTGAGTGTATAGCGTGGAAGCGCAAGGGATATGTTATCGACGGTTCTATAAGCTGGCTCACCGGAGTAAAGCCCGGTACAGCGATAAATGATGTGTGGCTGGAAACAGGCGCATTCAGGAATGAGGATATAACCTTTGCAGACGTATTCTCCGTTATCGAGCATGAGGGCAGAAGACTTTACTGGTATCGTGATACAGCCAGACTTGAAGCACACCTCAAGGAGCTTTCCCCGGAGGATTCGGAGGCAATAGATGAGCTTATCGCCATAATAAACGATCTGAGCTCATTCGAGGTGCCGGCACGCAAGCCAATGGATATAATGGATCCCTCTGAGCGCCGTGAGCATATAAAGCATATGATGCAGCTCTTCAAGGCACTGAACAAGGTGAGCACCCTTACCACAGAGCAGTATACAGAGCGGTTCAGCTCAGAGCTTATAAGGAAAGCGATCCTCTCATTTTCATTCAGAGATAATCTGGTGCAGGGAGTATTAGTCACTCTCGGAGCACTTGCAGGCTGCCACGCAGGCTGGCCGGAGGGAGGCTCTCAGCGTATCACTGATAATATGAAGGCCTGCTTCCTGAGCCTTGGCGGAAAGTTATACTGCGGAAAACCCGCAGAGGAGATAATAGTCAATGACGGCAGGGCAGAGGGCGTAGTCCTTGAGGACGGCACATCAGTATATGCTGATTATATAGTCCCCACCTGTGACCTTGATATCACTCTTCATAAGCTTCTGAAAAGCCGTTACAGCGATCCGGTGCTGGACAAATTCTACACCGACGACGGCTTCCGGACGAGCAGCATTGCTCAGGTGGCATTCGGAGTAGAATGTGACCTTTCGGCATATCCTTCAAAGATGATATATGCCATAGATGAACGGGAGATAGCCGGCGAGACAATAGGCAGTGTTCTCTTCACCCACTATTGCAGCGAAAAGGACTTCGCTCCGGAGGGATGCAGCGTTGTAAAGACAGGCCTTACGGTATACGACCACAGCAAATGGTATGGGCTTTCACGGGAGGAATATCTCAGCAAAAAGGAAGAGATAAAAGAGGCATACCTTGAATATCTTTACAGGTTCTATCCGGAGACAAAGGGCAAAGTGGTGATGTGCGATGTGACCACACCGCTGACATATGAGCGCTACTGCGGAGCATATCATGGAGCATATATGGGCTTCATGCTCACTCCGGCCACATCAAAAATGTATCACAGCGGCATTATAAAAGGACTCAGCGGACTGTATGCTGCCGGACAGTGGTTCAGTGTAATGGGCGGACTGCCGGACGCATTGGTCAGCGGAAAGTCAGCTATACAGCGTATATGTGCAAATGAGGGCATTCCTTTCAAAGGAGTGCAGTAAGGAGGTCAGTATGGAACAGAAAATAAACAGCAGAAGCTGCGGACTTGGATTCAGAGCAACAGACAGTGAATACAGGGCAGTATTCACCTATGCCGGAAAGAACGGCAGCTGTGAGCTGAATGATCTCTCCTTCCTTGACAATGAGGATATGAAGTACATATCGCCCATACGAAAGCCCTCTCACAGAGATGATGTTATAGTGGGAAGATATGCAGCCAAAAAGGCGGTTGCTGATCTTGCCGGAACAGATATGAGCGATATAAGTATAAGCAAGGGCGTGTTCAGTCAGCCTCTTGCAATGAATGATCCCGGAGGCCGCTTTCAGGTGACGGTGACTCATACCGGCGGTACTGCCGCAGCGGTGGCATATCCCGATGAGCTCATCATAGGTATAGATATGGAAAAGGAATTGTCTGCGGATATGAAGAACAGCCTTACTCTCTCAGAAGAGGAGAGCCGGGCAGTGAATGAGCTGGGACTTGATACGACTATATTCTGGACAGTCAGAGAAGCCTTGATAAAGTGCCTGAAGCTCAGTCTGTTCTTCTCACCTAAGCTGCTGGAGCTTACGGAGATACGCCGTGAGGGAGAGCTTGTCACAGGAACTTTCAGATATTTCGGTCAGTATTCGTTCCAGGCGGTATCCCGTGACGGCATATCCATAGGCATGGTGATACCCAAAAGGACAGATATGCTTCCGGCATTGGATAAGATAGCAGAGAATATTGCGGATATGGTATCTGCATAAGCTGCATTAAGGAGATAATTTATGAAAAAAGTTGTTATTATTGGCGGAGGCATATCAGGCCTCAGCGCAGGCATATATGCATTGCAGCAGGATCTTGAGGTTGAGATATACGAAAAGAATCATGTGCTGGGCGGAGAGTGTACAGGCTGGTACAGAGACGGTTATCTTGTAGATAACTGTATGCACTGGCTCACCGGCTGCCGTCCGGGCGAAAAGCTGAGAGGCCTCTGGAACAATATCGGAGTTCTCGGCGAGGACATAGAGCTCTACAGGGAGGAACTCTTCTACAGAGGAGAATTTGACGGCGTGAAGCTCTGCTTCTGGAGAGATATCGAAAGATCCAGGAAGGAATTCCTGGAGGTGTCTCCGGAAGACGAAGAGGCTATAAATGATTTCTTTGACAGCGTAAAGCGTGCGGAATGTGTGGTAGTGCCCAGCGAGCAGTCAATGGCTGATATGGGTATCATAGCCAACATAAAATTCAGCATGAGCATGGCTGAAATGGGTAGAGTCCTCATGAAGCATGGCAAGGAGACTGTTGCACAGCTTGCAGAGCATTTCAAGCACCCTGCAATACAAAAGATGATCCGCAGCTACTATGAGCCTCATCACAGTGCAGTGTCCCTTATAACCTCATACGGCTTCTTCACCAGCGGCAGCGCTGCTATCCCTGAGGGAGGCTCAATGGGACTTATAAAGAGAATGAGTGAGCGCTTTGAGTCCCTTGGCGGAAAGATATTCCTGAATTCGCCTGTTGCTTCATCCGATGTCCAGAAGGGAAATATCGTTTCGGTAACTCTTGAAAACGGGGATGTTATCACTGCTGACGCATTTTTGTTTGCCTGTGATCCCATAGTGACATTCAACCGTATACTTGACAAGAAATATACTCCCAAGAAGCTGAAAAAGCTATACAAGGACCGCAGCGGCTATCCGGTATCCTCTGCGTTCATAGCAGCCTTCGGCATTGTCGGAACAGATGAGATCTCCATGGAGAATGGCTCTGAGCTGTTCTCATGTGAGCCGTATACCGCAGCCGGAAAGGAATATGACTTCGTTTCCGCAAGACTTTACGACTATGACAAGACACTTTATCCCGACGGAAAGAGAGTAATACAGTGTACCATAATGCAGGATGAAACTGATTACGATCACTGGCGTGAGCTCCACGGAGACCGCAGTGCTTATGTTGAGGAGAAAAAGCGCATTTCAGAGGAGCTTCTGCTCAGACTGACAGAGAGATATCCTGAACTCAAGGGCAAGCTTGTGTTCCTGAGCGCCTGCACTCCCATAACCTTCAAGCGCTACTGCGGAGCATTCAAGGGCTCATACATGAGCTTCATACCTGTAGAGGGTAAGAAGAGCATATACCTGAAATCCTCTGTGCCCGGCATAAAGAACGCCTTCCTTGCCAGCCAGTGGCTCCAGCCTACAGGCGGACTTCCCCTTGCAGCTACCAGCGGCAAATTCGCAGTTCAGAGCATCGTAAGAAAACGTGTGATATAAAAACAGCAGAAAAAAGTCCTTACGGAGACAGTCTCCATAAGGACTTTTGTCATTTTTTAAGCAGCGCAAGTGCCTTGCCGAAGGGGATACATTCCGCATATCTGCCGTTCCACATAAATTCGTTGTAATAGCGGTAAGTTTCGGCAGCCGTCATGAAGCCGTTGTCAAAGGTGGAGTTCGTACCTTCCGGTATTATCATACGGAAATGATGCTCGAATCCGGCTTTAACGGCAGCGTCCATGCAGTAGTCGGTCTGGAGCCCGGCCAGCATGATCGTGTCCTCGCCCTTTTCACGGAGATATTCCAGCAGACCGGAATCACGGAAAGGGCTGTTCACTGTCTTGTCGAATATTTTTTCATTGTCAAGAGGACGGAAGCCGTCATATATCTCAAAGCCGTCCGTTCCCTTTTTAAGAGCGCCCTTGTCTCCGTCGTCATGGCGGACGAAGATGACCTCAGTTCCGTTTTCACGGGCGCAGGCTATGAGCTGTTTGACACGCTCCTCAAAGCTCTTGAAATCGCAGAGCTCGCCGGTGGTTATAAGCTTCTGTGCATCGAGTATCAGCAATATCATTTTTTTGTCTCCTTCGGGATCCTGACGTAGTATTTATCGCAGCCCTCGTGGTGGACATATCCGCCGTTTTTCAGCATTACCTTAAGGGAGGCGGGATTGTCCATATTTACACGGAGATAGAATTCGTCTTCGAGGATCCTGTCCCTGACGGTATCTATGAGCAGTTTCAGTCCGGCAGAGGCAAAACCCTTCCTTCTGTATGCCGGGGCGATATAGTAGCCTATATGTCCGGCGCCGCTGATAAGAGACTTGCTGAGGTAATGGCGGAAGTGGAACTGTCCCACGATAGTATCATTGTCCCAGAGGAAATAGTATGTAGCCGGAACATAGCCTTCCGGCAGCTCTCTGCCCTCCGACTGAGCTATCATTGTGCTGAGGGCTTTATCGAATTTTCTGCGTGATATGCCGTGCCATTCGTTGATATAGCCGTTCTCATCGGAGGGTATGTTCTTGACGAACAGGTATTCCTGTTCTATATCGTCAAAGTTGGCAGGCCTTAAAGTCAGCATATCCTTCACTCCTTGCTGCCGATGTACATTATGTATATCTGGCACGGATTTGCCTCGTCCCATATAGGCAGGACTTCGAGCTCCCTGAAGCCGAGACTGAGGTAGAAGCGGTTAGTGCGGTCGTAGTCCTCATACACGCCCATTTTCACGGTCTTTACCTGTATGAAGCTGTATCCCTGTTCTGCGGCAGCGTTTTTTGCATCATTGAAAAGCAAAGCTCCGATGCCGCTGCGATGGTGATCCTTGAGCACACCCATAACAGCTATCTCTGCGGTATGTGGACTGGTAGGCTTAAGGGCGATAAAGCCTACAGGTGAATCGTTATCATATGCGGCGAAAAAGAGCTGATCTGCGCTTTCGGAGATATACTGCTCACGGCCTTCCTCCATCTCGAACCATTCATGGAGTGCTTCGAGTATGTATCTTGCTATTGACTGCTTCTGTGCTTTGTCGTTTATCTGGATTATGTCCATTTTTAGCCTCCTATGGATAATTGGAAGTAAATATTTCGGTCAAGCCGAGGCGTACAAATGCGTAGCGTCCGTCCGGATTTGCTTCGCTGTCCGGACTGCTTTTCAGGGAGGGCGCTGCCCTCCCTCTTACACCCACCTGCCAGAGGATTAACAACCCTCTGGACTCCCATTTCTTGCCGCCTTCGGAGTTTAATTTTTTCTGATGCTATTATACCACAGCTATCCCCCATAGTAAAGGCGAAAAAGGCATATTTTTTCTTAGCATAGCAGAAAATTCACAAAACTATCACATAACCGTATTATAATACCCTTGTATCTTATCTGCAAGGCAGAAAGGTAACATCTTTTTAAGGAGAAAAATATATGAAAAACACAGTTTCGACACTTCTGAAGCAGAAGCAATCCGGTGACAAGATCACGATGCTTACTGCTTACGACTACACTACAGCCAGGATCATGGATGAGTGCGGAGTAAACGCTATACTCATCGGAGATTCACTTGGTATGGTAATGCTCGGCTACGAGAATACCCTGCCTGTAACTATGGAGGATATGATCCACCATACAAAGGCTGTTGCAAAGGGAGCTGAGAATGCTTTCATCGTGGCTGATATGCCCTTTATGTCCTATCAGGTAAGCGTTCAGGACGCTGTTATCAACGCCGGACGACTCATCAAGGAGGGCAATGCAAATGCTGTAAAGCTTGAGGGCGGCGCAGAGGTCTGCGAGCAGATCAGAGCGATTGTGAACGCTTCTATCCCGGTTGTAGCTCATCTCGGCCTTACACCTCAGTCAGTCAACGCATTCGGCGGCTTCAAGGTACAGGGCAAGAGCATTGACAAGGCAAAGAAACTTATACAAGACGCACTCCTCATCCAGGAGGCAGGTGCCTGTGCAGTAGTTCTGGAAGGTATACCTGCAAAGCTTGCTGACATCATCACAAAGAAGCTCTTTATTCCTACCATCGGTATCGGTGCGAGCGCAGGCTGTGACGGTCAGGTACTGGTATATCAGGATATGCTGGGACTTACTACAGGCCATGTTCCGAAATTCGCAAAGCGCTTTGCAAACGCAGGCGATGTTATGCGCCAGGGAATAAGTGATTATATCTCAGAGACAAAGGCAGGTATCTTCCCTGCACCGGAGAATACCTATGCTATCGATGATGAAGTAATTGACCAGCTTGTCAAGGAGGAAGTGTGAAATGAAGATCGTAAAGACTATAGATGAAGTAAGAGCACAGGTAAAGGAATGGAGAGCACAGGGGCTTACAGTAGGTCTCGTTCCCACAATGGGATATCTCCATGAAGGCCATGCAAGCCTTATCGAGGCTTCTCACAGGGACAACGACAGGACAGTTGTATCGGATTTCGTAAATCCTATCCAGTTCGGTCCTACAGAGGATCTTGAAAGCTATCCCCGTGACCTTGAGCGTGACGCAAAGGTAGTTGAGGAGCACGGCGGCGACCTTATATTCAATCCCGAACCCTCAGAGATGTACCACGAGGGCTTTACTTCCTTTGTTGATATGACGGTTCTCACACAGGAGCTCTGCGGTCTCAGCAGACCTATCCATTTCAGAGGTGTATGCACAGTAGTATCCAAGCTCTTCAACATCGTAAAGCCTGACAGAGCATACTTCGGCAAGAAGGACGCCCAGCAGCTTGCAGTTATCCGTCATATGGTTGACGATCTCAATATGGATATCGAGATAGTTGGCTGCCCGATAGTAAGAGAAGCAGACGGACTTGCAAAGAGCTCAAGAAATACTTACCTCAGCGATGCCGAGAGAAAGGCTGCACTTGTCCTTTCACAGGCGATATTCAAGGGTATGGATATGGTTAGGAGCGGCGAGAAGGACTGCGCTGTTATACTTGACGCAATGAAGGCTCATATCAATACAGAGCCCCTTGCAAAGATAGACTATGTAAAGATCGTGGACTGCGCAACAATGCAGCAGATCCAGACTCTTGACCGTCCTGCACTTTGTGCTATGGCGGTATATATCGGCAAGACACGCCTTATCGATAACTTCTTTACAGAAGACGTATAAGGAGGCGGTGCAATGCAGATATCTATGCTCAAAAGCAAGATCCACCGTGCTGTTATAACACAGGCGGAGCTTAATTATGTGGGCAGCGTAACTATAGACGAGGATCTCATGGATGCGGCAGGACTTTATGAGTACGAGCACGTACATATCGTCAATGTCAACAGCGGCAGCCGTATCGAGACCTATGTTATCGCCGGAGAGCGTGGCAGCGGAGTGATATGCCTTAACGGAGCGGCAGCAAGAGCCGGTCAGAAGGGCGATCTTGTTATAATCATGTCCTATGCTGCAATGACTCCGGAGGAGATAAAGTCTCACAGTCCGAAGGTAGTATTCGTAGGCTCTGAAAATGAGATAGTAAGAGTTGCCGAATATGAGAAACACGGTGAATTAGGATAAAAAAGGGGAGGCTTAAAGCCTCCCTGAAATATATCAGTTATTTTTCGCTGAGAAGAGCTCTCATTTCCGAGTAATCGGTTTCCGGATGCTTCTTTGAAGCGGTATCTGTCAGCCGGAGGGATACTGCCCGGTACATCTCTTTGCCGGAGCCTTCCGGGAGACAGTCAAGGTGCTTCTTTACAGTGGATATATCACAGCGTTCAACAGGACCTGTGAGAGCAGCTACAGGGCCTGCGCTGAAAACCTTTTTTATATTTGCCATAGCAAGAGGTTCAAGGGCAGCAAGAGCTTCCTCGTCGGAGAAGCCGCACCTGTTCATAAGCGTCAGGCTTTCTGCCGCAAGAGCACACACAAGGTTGCTGGCTATGGCACAGGCAGCATGGTATTCCCGTTTTGTATCACCTGATATTATCCGGACAGGATTGCCGAAGCTGACAAAGAGCTCCTTCCAGTAACTTATTACAGCGCTGTCGCCTTCCATGCAGAAGAAAGCGTTTTTCAGTTCCTTGTAGGAATCGTATCTGCTGCTGACCGGGAACAGAGGGTGTATCGAACAGCCGTGAGCACCGTATTCTGAAAGATCTCCGAAAGCTTCATATGCGGTCATAGCACCGCTGCAATGGCAGATGGTCTTACCCGTGAGATCAAAGCTCCTGAGCTGAGCGTATACGGATGATATTGCTCCGTCAGGGACAGTGATGAATACAGCATCGCTCGCTTCAAGCAGCTTTTCCGGAGCATCAAACACTGCTGAGCCGGTGAATCCGGCAGCTTCTTCGGCGGAGCTGCGGCTGCGGCTGAAATAGCCGGATATCTCAACGCCGTTGACGGCAAGGTATTTCCCAAGGGAAAAGCCGACCTTTCCGGCACCTATAAAACCAATACGCATAATATCACCTCAAAGATATTATATCACAGTAAATAAAGGAAATCAACAGGAGGAAATATGAAAAGAACATTTATCACTTTATCGCTTTTTCTGTCGGCTGCCCTTGTTTCATGCAGCGGCGGAAACAGCTCATCATCTTCATCATCCGAGCCGACATCATCAGCGGTCTTGTCTGAGGATACAACTGCCGAGGTGACAGCAGCCGAGGGCGAAAAGGTGAACGGCGGAACATCCTCCGATGCAAAGCAGGCTTCTACAGAAGCTGCTGCCGGCACGACAGAGGCTGCAAAGCAGGTGGCTTCAGATAAAAATGAGACCTCTGCAAATGACAGTAAGACTGATGAAGCACAGGCTTCAGCAGAGAAAGTAAATGCGGAGCAGTCTGTGTCTGCACTTGATCCGGACGATGTTGCTTCGGAAGAGATACCGGAAACATCTTCCGTGGAACGGGAGGACGATCTTCCTGCACAGGATGACTCCGGGGCGATAGAGCTTCCTGTCATACCGATAGATTAAAGGGAAAGAGCTCCTGCGGATTAGGCATCCGCAGGAGCTCTTTCTGATCCAGTGTTAAATTATACAGATGTTTTCACCCCGTTGAATCTCATCCGAATATCCACCAGAACCAATCTACCAAACCTTTCATTTGGAAGCACCTCCATACAGTTATTCGCAATAATGCTATATATATAATACTATAAAATTGCACGAATGTAAATCATGCTCCGGTGAACGGCGTTTTTTGAGCGGTGAACGGTGCTTTGAAAGCACGTATCTGCGCTATATTCTACCGTTCACCGTTCAAAAAATACCGATGACCGAAAACCTCTTGAAATATGCTTGAGGCTGTGATAGAATATAATCAGCACAGAGGACAACTCAAAAATGAGTCACACTCAATATCATGTGCGTTTTATCAAGCTGTTGATATTAACAGCCAATTTATAGCTCTTACGGATGTATTAAAGACTTAACAAACGACTCTCCATCAGACTCACCAAGAAACCATGCAGTCATCGTTCTATGGGACGGTATTCAAAAGCGCCTGAACAGAGAAACTTCCACCCTATGTTTCCCACTCCGCTGTGAATGTCAAAGCATTCTTCCGGTCATTTTTGAATACTTCTCAATCCTACCATAAAACGCAGCAAGGCTCATAGCAATTATCGTAATACTATCCGGGTGTTCTCTCCACCGATATTCTATCATAAGAATTATAAGTCACGGCTCAGAAGGTCAGCGTCATGAGATTTCCTACTCCTGATACTGATTCTGTTATGCACACTCTATACAGTAAATGTCCAAGCATTCAGATCTGTTCACCCCCAGATCTTCTGTTAATCACCTACTTATGATCCCCAGATTAATATCAACAACTTGATAAAGCGCATAAGGATAAACTCTGTGCAAGATAATCCATTATTAAAAGAAAGTTACTAATAACACACCCTGTAGTGGTCGGACGGATTTATGCCGTCCGATTTTTTTTACGGATAGCACTTTTTTCAAGTATAATGTTTTACACTTTTTAAAAAACTCTTGAAAAAATCTATTACATATGTTACAATAAAGGAGGTGATCTAAATGGTGTTGAAAATTGCAATATGTGATGATGAAGCGCTTGTCAGGGGCGATCTGATAAGTGCACTTGGAAACCTTGATATAGAATTTGAAGTCAAGGAGTATTCTTCAGGGGAAGAACTTGTCCGCTCAGAGGGGGTATACGATCTTATTTTCCTTGATATCGAAATGAACGGTATCAACGGAATGGAGACCGCTGAGCAGTTGAGAAAGAAGGGCTGCAAGAGCAATATAGTCTTTCTTACCAGCCATACCGAATTCATGCAGGCTGCTTTCAGGGTAAGGGCATTCCGTTTCCTTGAGAAGCCGGTGGACAGAAAGATGCTTGAAGAGGCTGTTTCCGAGACCTGCTCCGAACTCAGACAGGAAAAAAAGATAGTCGTAAAGAGTGCCGGAGAGATGGTAACAGTCAACTGCGAGGATATAATAAGTCTCGAAGCCTTCGGCGACGGTACATATATCTATACAAAGGACGATGTGATCTGTGCTCAGGCACAGCTCAAGAACCTGCTTGCAGACCTGGATGACGGAAGCTTTATTCAGGTGCATAAGTCATATGCTGTTGCTTTCGGGCACATACGTGCGCTGAACAAGACCAGCGTGTCTATGGATTTTCTTAAGGATGAGATACCTGTCTCACGAAGGAAATACAGCCAGCTCAAAACAAGTTATTTTGAATTCATCCGCAGCAATGCGAAGTATGTGTGAGGCAGCGGTATGAAGGAATTTTTATTTGAGATGCTCTCCTATCTGACGGAGTATGCGAAACTTATACCTGTGGCATTTATGTTCTTCGGCTTGGAATATGTATCTAAAAGGAGGGTGATATGGACCACGGTCATATCCACACTTCTGTTCGCCATTTCAGTCCCGTGGACACAAATACCGAGAAGCCTGTTCCTTACGGTTCTGCTGATGCTCTCTGCGCTGTTCATACTGAAAAAGAAGCTTCAGATCGTAAACGTCTTTGTAATATACATTTATATCTGTATCCTTGATATGGTAATAAATGGCTTCATTATGTATCTTTTCGGTCTTAATGCAGATAATATCAAAAGCGGAACGCTGACATATCAGCTTATAAATATGCCGACACTGGTGCTTGTGGGATTGGCTATGCTCCTGAAGTATCAGCGCCGCAGGAATATCACGTATCAGTTCTCAAAGAGTTATACGCTTATGTTCGCACTGGGCGGTGCAGCGATAGTATTCTACCTGACATCTATCCAGCTCTTTGCCTTCTCGGATTCTGATATGGCAAACCGTGATCTGATAGCGCTTGCAATGGGAATATGTAGTCTTATATTCCTCGTGATCATGATCCTGCTGATATCCAACAAATCCCAGAATGAGATCCTGAAAAAGGAGAATGAAGCAGCCAGCAGAATGACTGCCGTACTTGAGGAGTATTACCTCATGCTGCTGAAGAAGGAGGAGGAGACAAAGGCCTTCCGCCACGACATGAAGAGCCACCTCTATTGTATGAGCACGCTTTTCGATGAGGGAAAAACAGACGAATGCCGCTCCTATCTTTCAGACCTGACAGACAGGATAAAGGAACTGAAAAAAAGCGTGGATACCGGAAACGATCTGGTGAGCGCTGTAATAAACGACCTTTCCGCAAAGTATCCGGATGTGGATTTCACCTGGAAGGGACATATGCCCGAAGGACTTTCGCTTTCCTCATATGATATATGTACAGTATTTTCAAATATTATGAAAAATGCCTATGAAGCAGCCTCAGCTTCTGAGGAGAAAAATGTTGAAGCGATAGTTAAGACGTACAATACCAACCTTCTGATAATCGTGAAGAACTCATCTTCCACCGTGCCTGTTACTGACGGTGACAGGTTCATATCAGGCAAGGCTGAGGAAGGCCATGGCTACGGCATAAGGAACGTTCAGGAATGTGTCCGCAATCTGAACGGAGAATTTGATCTCAAATTTGACGAGGGGATAGTAACCACAGAAGTTCTCATACCTGATGTGCTTTCATCAGTATGTGTATGATTCATAAAACAAACGGATATACAGTATCATTACTGTGTATCCGTTTTTTTAGCGTTCTATACCGGGGGAATCAGAAAGTTTCTTCCCCCGAGTAATTATCATATACTTTTACATAAGTATCGCACTAAGCAATGTGCGCTTCTTTTTTATATACCCTTGAAGTTGATCTTCTTGTATTTTTCAAGTCTTTCAGCGACAGCAGCCCTCTTCTGGGGATCCATGAAGAAACCTCCCTGAGTGTCGGCTATCTCATCGCAGTGAACGCCTCTGCCCTCTTCTGAGGTGCGGTCACGTTCAAGTCCGTTTGCGGCAATAACGAATTTCCATTTTCCGTCATCTGTTTTTACAAGGTCGCCGCCTGCTCCGCAGACAGCACATTCAATGGGGTACTGTAAGCCTTTCCACTGCGGTTCACCCAGACAGAGACAATTGCTGTGGCAGTTCGGACACCAGCCTGCGTCGGGCTCACCCAGCCATTCACGTTCATTTGCAGGAGTGTTCAGTGACTTCATGATATTTGCGCCTATCTCTCTTGCACGGGCAAGCTTCTCTTCATGGAGGAGGACCTGTGCAGGAGCAGGCACCATTGTAGCCATATACATATCGATGATCTTGAAGCTGTTTGAGAAGGTCGAAGCCTGCATACATTCAAGAGCCATTGACTGCCATGAGCGAGTTGATCCGCCTACAGCGATAAGAGCGCCTATGCGGTCACGGGGCTTGATAGCACCGATCTTTGTGAGGAATGCAGTCTCATAAGCAAGATTGCGGTGCATGAACTTGAGGAAAAGCGACGAGGGCATGAGAGCATATGTAGGGGCTGAGAAAATAACAGCGTCCTGATCCAGGAGCACTTCCATTATTTTTTTCTTATCGTCCTTGTTATCGAGGGCGCAGCCTGTATGCTTGCCCATAGACATACCCATAGTGCATGATGTGCAGCCTGTGCAGTCCAGCAGCTCATAGTCCTTAAGGTTTATCATGGTTATTTCCGCACCCTGTTCCTGACAGACGAGAAGAGCTTCCTTCAGAAGTATCTCGCAGTTGCTGTCTTTACGTCCGGCGGTGACACCCATAACTTTGAATCCCATAATTATTCTCCTTTTGTCTGTGAATATAGCATTATGCTATATATTATAATACATAATAAATAGAAAGAAGACAAGTTATTTATTGTGCATAGGTATTCAGAGTTTGCTGATAATAGGATGAAATATTGCGTAAAACAGGGATCTGTGATAAAATATAAGCAGCAAAAAAATTTTTTTTGAAATTTGTGTAACACTTCATCGCTCAGCAACGATTACTGTTTATGAAAGGTCGATCTTAAAGAATACGACACAAGGAGGAATGAAAATGACAGGCAAAGAACTATCGGAAATGATGAAAGATTCAGTTTCCGGATGCCATAGAGCACTCGTCAGGGAATACGGCAGATATGTTTATGCTATCGTTTACAATAAGCTCAGGGGATGCGGCACAAAAGAGGACATAGAGGAATGTGTCAGCGATGTCTTTGCAGATATATTCATGAAATGTGAGTTTGATATATCATCGGAAAATGATATAAAGTCACTTATTTCAACTATCGCAAGCAGAACAGCTATAGACAGATTCAGGAGCCTGAGTGCGAGAGCAAATCATATGACTGAAACTGATGAGGACGATATGGGAGAGCTTGTCTCGGACTTCAGTGTTGACGAACACGTTGACCGTTCTGAACTCCGCCGTGTGCTCCTCGATAAAATAGACGAACTCGGCGAACCCGATTCAACGATAATTATCCAGAAGTTCTATTACAACCGTAACTCGAAGGAAATAGCTAAAAGCGTTTCAATGACAGATGTTGCCGTAAGGGCAAGATGTTCAAGAGCTATCAGCAAGCTTCGGGCGAAGCTTGTAGAGGTCGGAATAGCTATATAAAGGGGGAGCATTTATGAAAAAGGAAAATTTATTTGATATTCTTGAAAAAGCAGAGGACGAATCAATGGAAAGACTGATAGATAAATGCCCGGAGATATCGGATGAAGAGCTTGATAAGATACTCGATATGAGCGAAAGGAAGTTTAATATGAAAAAGAGAGATATGAATAAGAATGTACAGAGAGAGAACGGGATCACTGTAAGCGGTGTTGAGCGTGTAAAGAGACCGGCATGGATAAAGCCCTTTACAATGGCTGCTTCATTTGTACTGGTAGCAGGCATGGTAGTCGGAACAGTTGCCCTGATGAACAAGGGCAAGTCCGGCAGCTCCGATACCGACAAGATCGCAGCAGATGTATTCAACGACAAGGATGCTCTTAAGGCGCTCTGCTCAGATGCACCAAGCCATTATGATAAGCTTGAGGCTTCATGCACAATTTCATATACAAGAGACGATCTGTCTATAACTGAAAACGAGAAGGTAGAGTATAATTCTAAAGAAAAGTACCTGTTTATGGATGAAAGAGAAGATCACAAAGAGCCCTATAATCCAGAGGCCGACGGCGAGACATATTTTATCCATTACCTTTACAAGAATAAGTCAACAACTATAAGCCCTGATTGGAACTGGTATGAGGTAGATACCTTAAATAATGACTGGGATTATGATAACTATTCATTGATCGATGTCAACGGACAGCCGTTCTTTGATCCTAAGCCTATCTTTGATCCGGACACGACTTATTTATCATCAAGTCAAAGCCTTCTTAACAAGGATGAATGGTCAATAACCGGTACTGAGACAATCTGCGGCAGAGAGTGTGTTGCCGTATCACAGGAGAGCGATGCTTACAAATTAAATGATTACTTTGACTCCGAGACAGGAGTTCTGCTCAAATCTGTATACGAAGACGTAAACAATAATGAACAGACTGTATTCGAGGTAACAGATATCAAGTATAATGAAGACGCACACGTTACAACTCCGCTTGAATTCAGAAAGATGATCGAAGAAGCCGGATATGAACCGTTCTATCCCGATGGCAGCGTAGATCCCAAAGTCGCTTGTAACCTTGACTTCCTCGGAATTCCCAATCAGCCATTCACAACTGCTGCCGGCAAGAAGGAATTAGTTACAACTACTACAACTGCTGCTGAGCCGGAAGATATCACAACTGAGCCTGTAACCACAGAGACACCATCCGATGATTATGATATAGATGATGTTGTAGGTCAGTGGGAATATCAGATATCAGACGGAACTCATACAGCCGGAGAAAATCCTGTATATAACGGCGTTATCACAATCTATCCAACCGCTATATACGAATATACTGATGTAAACGGCAATGTTACAGAAGGAACTGTAAGGCTCGGATATGAAGAAATAGCAGGATCACAGTTACCTAAGGTCGATTTCTATGAATCCACAGCCTGGAGCTTCGGCGGTTATTATAACGGCGATGAGATAAATATCGGAAACGGCGGTATGAGCAGACTTGTCCGCAGCAACGGTACTACCAGCACCAGCACATATATTGCAGGAGATGATGCATTTGATGCTGTCAGCAATTACTGCCATAAGAAATATGACTGGAGCGCAGCTAAAGAAAATCCTGACATCATGTACGTTACAAAGGGCAATGTTACTGATACAGAATATGAGATCCTGTTCAGAAGCTACACCGGTGCATTTGTATACTTCTATGTAAATAATCAGAGCGGAAATTGCAGGATAATGGAAGAGAATCCTATCACAAATGAAATGGAGGAGACCGGCACAATAAACATCTTTGACTATATGAATGAGTAATTAGATGTATTGCCGGAAGCAGGGCAGCGTTCCTGAAAGTCCGATCACTGAAAAATATAAATAAAAACGATCCTCATCGTGCAGCCATAAGCATTAAGCTTATGGCTGCTTTTTGATTGACTTTTTGTGCGAAAATGATATAATAGAAAAAGACGGTTATTTTCCCGTATGACCATAAAATACACTTACCACTATATCTACAAAAAAGGAGACTGTCATGAAAAAAAGCAATGAAGCAAAGGGAAAAAAGCTGCCGATAATTATCGCAGCGGTGATCATCATACTCCTGCCGATACTGATATTTGTCTATATCCGCACTCATCCAAGATGGAAGAAAGCTGAGCTGACCATTGAGGCTTCTGAAAGCACAGTGAAGATGCGGTGGATAAATGCAGGCGGAGACACACTTGAAACGAGGATAATCCCTCCTGAGGGATACGAGCGCATTCCGGTGGAGGAAGGGAGCTTTGGAGCATATCTGCGGGACTATCCGCTTCTTCCGGACGGTATAAAGCTGCCGGTATATGACGGAACAACGATAGACCGGGAAGATGCTGCGGCTGTGTTTGATATAAGCCTGGGCGATGAGGGCTATCAGCAGTGTGCCGACAGCATTATAAGGCTTTACAGCGATTATTTCTATGAGAACGAGCAGTACGATAAGATATCCTTCCTGCTGTCAAACGGCGATGAATGTGACTATGAGCGCTGGCGGAAGGGCAGAAGAATGTTTGTGCTGGGGAATTTTTCCTGCGAGCTTCCGGCAGCGTTCCCTGACAAGAGCGAAAAGCAGTACAGGAACTATCTTAAAGAGGTCATGCGTTATGCCGGAACGCTCTCGCTCCAGAAGGAATCTGAGGTGATACCTGCCGAGGAGCTTCGTATCGGAGATATCATCTGCAACGACACTCACGTTGTAATGATAACTGACGAGGCGGTGAATGAAAAGGGAGAGAAATGCTACCTTATAGGCCAGAGCTTCATTCCGGCGGTATGCTACCATATAGTTGCCAATGTTAATGGTGATGAGGCGGATCCCTGGTTCACACAGGAGCAGCTGGAGCAGGATTCGTTTGACGTAGGGCCCTACAGATTCAAAAAGAAGGACATCCGGCGCTGGAAGGACGGATTTTGAAAAATAAAGCAAAACCGGGAACAGCCCCTGCGGGCGCTCCCGGTTTTTTATATATAAAACTATATCATGTTTTGCTTCAGAAACCGCTATCAGTTTCTCGTTGTATATGTTATTCGCTTTTATTTTCAGGCGATGCTTCACTGCTTGCCT
Organism: Clostridiales bacterium Firm_05; assembly: GCA_001604035.1. Taxonomy (GTDB): domain Bacteria; phylum Bacillota; class Clostridia; order Oscillospirales; family Ruminococcaceae; genus Ruminococcus. The sequence goes on along the minus strand of LVAK01000032.1, from coordinate 235 downwards.
GCGTGAATGGCTCTGCTGGTATTCCAAGGAAATCCAGGTTGTTGATCACATATGGATCGGCCTTATTGCCGTTTTCATCATAAACATAGCTTAAAGTAAATTGAGAATTGTTTTGTGAAATGAGAAATCATTTATGGCATAACAAAAAGGCCTTTTGACAAAAGTCAAAAAGCCGGATTTAATATGGAGCGAGGTTTCAAGCAGATATTCGCTTTGAGGTGTCAATACCCATTAT
>LVAK01000031.1 GCA_001604035.1 Clostridiales bacterium Firm_05 | reverse complement strand
CAAGTCCCCACTGTCCTACGGAAGACTTGTAGCCGGCTGCTGCTCCGCCGTCATAGAGCTCCTCATGTGCTATATAAAGTGCGTCATTGATAGTGAGAGCGCCATCATTGTCGATATCTGTAACATCGATCTTCTCCTGTACTGCTGCCAGCTTGCCCTCGCTGTCAGCAATCGTAACATAAACGGATGTCTGCTCTGTTTCTGCTGCATTTGTAACGATGCTCATTGCTGAACATGAAAGAATAAATGCTGCTGTGATCGCAATTGTCTTTTTCATAATAACTACTCCTTTAAAAATAGTATCGCAATAAAAATGCTCTTCTGATATTTCAGAAAAGCACAGCTAACAAGCCGCCTGTCCGGCAGCTTCATCGGCCGACGCTTTTCATTGCCCAAAAGCGTTTAGAACCACAGTTCTGACGAGCGACCCGACTTGAGGAAAATCTCCTGATACGGTAGTGACTGCTGCTGCGGATTCTCACCGCATTCCCTCTTTTCAGACTGTACTTAAATTATATCACATCATAAGCCTGATGTCAAGGAATACAGGTTTTTTCGTTTTATCCTATGCAGGTATTGACATTTATTTATCAGCGTGGTATAATTAACGTGTCTTCAGGGCAGGGTGAAAATCCCTACCGGCAGTATAGCCTGCGAGCCGCAAATGCGGCTGATCCGGTCAGATCCCGGAGCCGACGGTATAGTCCGGATGAAAGAAGATAAATCTGCGCTGTATGCGCTATATAAAGATTTACCTCCCCGAAGTTTTCCGGGGCTTTTTTATTTTTAAAGGAGGTAATTATGTCCCACGAAGAATTTATGAGAAAAGCTCTTGATCTTGCTGTCAAGGGCATGGGCTTTGTCTCCCCTAACCCTATGGTCGGAGCTGTTATCGTCAGGGACGGCCGTATAATCGGTCAGGGCTGGCATAAGCAGTACGGCGGCCTCCATGCAGAACGAAATGCATTTGCTGACTGCGATATAAGAAATATAGACTGCACCGGCGCTGATATGTATGTCACTCTGGAGCCCTGCTGCCATCACGGAAAGCAGCCTCCTTGTACTGACGCTGTTATCAGCCACGGTATAAAGCGGGCATTCATCGGTTCAGCCGATCCCAATCCCCTTGTTGCAGGCAAGGGCGTAAGTATACTCCGTGAACACGGCATAGAAGTGGCGGAGAATGTACTGAGGGAAGAATGTGACTCCATAAACGGGATATTCTTCCACTATATCACTACAGGGCTCCCCTATGTGACTATGAAATACGCCATGACCATGGACGGAAAGATAGCCTGCCATACCGGTCTCTCCAAGTGGATAACCGGTGAGGAAGCACGAAAGCACGTTCAGCATGAACGTCTGAGACATTCCGCTATAATGGTCGGTATCGGCACTGTCCTTGCTGATGATCCGATGCTGACCTGCCGTATTGACGGCGGACGGGATCCGGTAAGGATAATCTGCGATTCAAGGCTCTCAACTCCCCTTGAAAGCAATATCGTAAAGACTGCCGGCACAGTACCGACTATTATCGCCACAGCTGCCGCAACAGGCAGGGAATCTGCTTACGAAGAAGCCGGATGCAGGATTATACAATGCGGCAATGAAAGTACCGGCAGAGTTGATCTTGCAAGACTTATGAAGCTGCTTGCTGAAATGAAAATAGACAGCATCCTTCTTGAAGGCGGCGCTGCTCTCAACTGGTCTGCTCTTGAAGCCGGTATCGTCACCAGTGTACAGGCCTATATCGCTCCAAAGCTCTTCGGAGGCTCCGGCGCTCCTTCACCTGTGGGCGGAATCGGCATTGACAGTCCCGATAATGCGTTTGTGCTGGAGGAGCCTGTTATCAGACACTTCGGAAATGATATTATGATAGAAAGCAGGGTGAGATATGTTCACAGGAATAGTTGAGGAGATCGGAACTGTCGAATCAGTGAGAAAAGGCTCTGTATCTTCATTTATCAGGATAAGAGCAGAAAAGGTACTTGAAAATACAAAGCTGGGCGACAGTATCGCTGTCAACGGCGTGTGTCTCACTGTAACTGATATTTCCGATAAATGCTTTCAGGCTGATGTGATGAACGAGACTCTCAGCCGCTCTTCTCTCGGCAGTCTCAGCGCCGGAAGTCATGTTGATCTCGAAAGAGCTATGGCGGCTGACGGAAGATTCGGCGGCCATATAGTCTCAGGTCATATAGACGGCACAGGTACTGTCACCGATATAAAGAAGGATGGTATATCAGTGTGGTATACGATCTCTGCTCCCGCAGGTATTATGCGGTATATAGTTGAGAAAGGCTCTGTTGCCATTGACGGCATAAGTCTCACTGTTGCAAAGGTGACTGATACCTCATTCAGTGTATCCGTAATCCCCCACACCGCCGCCCAGACCATTCTCGGCTCAAAGCGCTCCGGAGATATAGTGAACCTCGAAAATGATATCATCGGCAAGTACATTGAAAAGCTTATGAGACCTGCTGAAGCTCCACAGAGCTCCGGCGGAATAACTATGGATTTCCTTATGAAAAACGGTTTCTGAAAGGAGGAGACCTCATGATACAAAAATATGCTGCACTGTTTTTTTCGGCCGCATTGGTCATATCGGCATATGGCTGCGGAAAAAAAGACAGTTCAGATATCACCGGCAATATAACGAAGGAATTCTCTGAAAGCTCATCCACAGAAAAGAGTTTCTCCTTTGACACCGACTCTAACGTTTCTTCTCTGGATATAAGCGAGGATATCGGCAATATCACTATCAATTATTCGGATTCTGATACAGCCGGTCTATCCCTCACCTGCAAAAGCTTTGCAGATGAAAAATCTGACTGCCAGGAGATACTGGAACATATCTCTGCCAAGGCCGATGTGAACGGCGGAAAGCTGGTGGTAAGCTTTGTTGACAGCGACTCCGACGAGGACTTCAGCCAATGGCTCAGCGATAATCTGCCGGATTCACGCATAGAGCTTGACGCACAGCTCAATGTTCCCACTTCTATCACTGACTTCACTGCAAAGGTAAATGTGGGAAATATCTCCCTCATCGGCCTTAAAGGAGCTTTCAGTGCCTATGCCGATGTAGGAAATATCACCTGCTCGGATCTCGAAGTATCCGGCAGCTCTGCACTGGGCTGCAATACCGGCAATGTTGAGCTGAATAAGAATGTCTATACCTCGGATATTTCCGTTAATATTTATACCGGCAACACTACCTTCACACTTCCGGAAGAAGGCTCAGGCAATGCTGAGATACAACTGTCATCCAAGACCGGAAGGATACATATTATCACAGACGAAAAAAAGCATTCAGTCACTGATGAGAAAAAAGAGGAAAACTCACATGCCATCTCTATCAGCGCCCAGAATTGCAGCATTGAAGCTCTGGTCGAGACCGGAAAAATAACAATAGATCAGGAGGAACAATAATGTTCAGATACAACACTGTACCAGAAGCACTGGAAGCACTGAGAAACGGCGAGATCATCCTCGTTTCAGATGACGAGGATCGTGAAAACGAAGGCGATATGATATGCGCTGCTCAGTTCGCTACTACAGAGAATGTCAATTTCATGGCTGCCCACGCAAAGGGCCTCATATGTATGCCCATGAGCTCGGACATCTGCAACAGACTTCATCTGCCGCAGATGGTGGATTACAACACAGATAACCACTGCACCGCCTTCACAGTATCTATCGACCATGTGGATACCACTACCGGAATATCAGCAGAGGAAAGAGGATTTACAGCCAGAAAATGCGTTGATCCCGATGCAAAGCCGGAGGATTTCCGCCGTCCGGGCCATATGTTCCCTCTTACCGCTAAGAAAAACGGCGTGCTTGAACGTGAGGGACATACCGAAGCAACCGTTGATCTTATGCGCCTTGCAGGTCTCACGGAATGCGGTCTCTGCTGCGAGATAATGCGTGATGACGGAACCATGATGCGCTCTGCCGAGCTTCAGGAAAAGGCTCAGGAATGGGGCATGAAGTTCATCACTATACAGGCTCTCAAAGAATACAGAAAGTGCCATGACAAGCTGGTGGAAATGGTTGCCAATACCAAGCTCCCGACCAAATACGGTGAGTTCAGAGCTATAGGCTTCGTCAATAACCTCAACGGCGAGCACCATGTTGCTCTTGTCAAAGGCGATATCGGTGACGGCAAGGATATCCTCTGCCGTGTTCACTCGGAATGCCTCACCGGAGATGCTTTCGGATCACTCAAATGCGACTGCGGACAGCAGTTCGCCGCCGCTATGAACCAGATAGAAAAGGAAGGCCGTGGCATACTCCTTTATATGCGTCAGGAAGGACGTGGAATAGGCCTTATCAATAAGCTCAAAGCCTATGAACTCCAGGATCAGGGCATGGATACCCTCGAAGCAAATCTTGCTCTCGGTTTCCCCGGAGATATGCGTGAGTACTACATCGGCGCCCAGATACTCCGTGAGCTTGGCTGCAAGACGCTCCGGCTTCTCACAAATAACCCGGATAAGGTATACGGACTCAGCGGCTTCGGTCTTGAGATAAAGGAGCGTGTTCCGATACAGGTGGACGCAACCGCCTACGATCTGTTCTACCTAAAAACAAAACGTGATAAAATGGGACATATCCTTGATTACTGAGGTGAATAGCTATGAGAACGATCGAACTTATATTTACTGTACTTGCCGCATTAATGCTCGCTTCATCCGTCATAAATGATATCTTATGGGCGGTATACCTGAAAAAGAACAAGAACACATCCCCTGTTTTCTCGCTTTCATCTATTGTGATAGACTTTCTGCTTATCGGTGTATTCACATTCAGTTTTGTCAGAGCTGATAACGGATTCAAGCCTTTCTGGCTGATGATGCTTATATGTATGGTGGTCTCGATCCCAACAAGCACCGGTTCTGTTATTACTGAAAAAGGCCTCGGCACCTTCTCTTTCTGCTTCAAAATGTTCATACCGGCAGAATCTGTAAAATATCAATACAAGGGCAAGCTCCTTGAACTCTATCCTAATAACCAGAAGCGCACCTACCGCTTCAATATAAATAATATCAAAACTGTCAAGCTCCTTGCTGACTGGTATCCGAAATATGAATTTATCAATCCGCTGATCTCCGATAACGACGACCAGGAATAATATTCCACGCTGATCCTGCCTGAAAACAAAACAGAAAATAAGGTGATGATTTATGACTAAATTCGAGCTTGTACTTACTATCCTCGGCGCTCTGCTGCTGGCAGGAGGGCTGGCAGATCTTATTTCATGGCTCACTCTTATAAAAAAGCAAAACACTTCACCTGTATTTGCACTCTGGTGGATGATCCTCTTTGTGATTATGGCAGGCTCTTTCCTCATCCGCTGCATAACTGTGGAAAATAGCCTCAAGCTCTACTACGCTATGCTGACAGTATGCGTTCTGACCGCAATACCTGCAAGTTCAGGTATTGTAATTACTGACAAGGGGATCTGCACAATCTTATTCGGCTTCCGCAGATATACTCTGCCGGGATCCGTGGAGTACAAGTATATCGGAAAAAATCTTGAGCTGCATTTCAAAAAACAGAGACGCTTCTTTAACCTGAATATAAAGAATATCAAAACAGTCAAGCTTCTTGCTGACTGGTATCCAAAATCCGGATATGTAAATCCACTCATTTCAAACAACGACCAAAATTAATCTTAAAGGAGAATTTTTTATGAAAACTTATGAAGGAAACCTTATCGCAAAAGAAGTACGCATCGGCATTGTTGTTGCCCGTTTCAACGAGTTCATCACCTCCAAGCTTCTTGGCGGTGCTGTTGATACTCTCAAGCGCCACGATGTAAACGAGGATTCTATTGACATAGCATGGGTGCCCGGTGCTTTTGAGATACCGCTCATCGCTTCAAAAATGGCCAAGTCCGGCAAGTATGATGCTGTTATATGCCTCGGAGCTATCATCCGTGGCAGCACTTCCCACTATGACCTCGTTTGCAATGAGGCTGCAAAGGGCATTGCTCAGGTATCACTGAACAGCGATATCCCCGTTATGTTCGGCGTTATCACTACCGAAAATATCGAGCAGGCTATCGAACGTGCAGGCTCAAAGGCCGGCAATAAGGGCAGTGAATGCGCTGAGGGCGCTATCGAGATGATCAACCTTATCCGTGAGATCGAGGACTGATGGCGAATATAATTTTCGACTACGACGGCACTATCCACAACTCTATGCTCACCTACGCCCCGGCTTTCAGGGACACTATGAAATGGCTGTCCGACAGCGGCTATATCGCTCACCGTGAGTATTCCGATGACGAGATAAGCCGCTGGCTCGGCTTTAATTCAACGGATATGTGGGGACAATTCCACCCGGAACTGGATATCTCCGTCCGTGAAGAGGCAAGGAAACGCCTTGGCGAAAATATGGCTCAGCGTATCGAATACGGTGAGGGGGCTCTGTACGCTGGTGCTGAGGAAATGCTCTCCGCACTGAAAAACGCCGGACATACCCTTATTTTCCTGAGCAACTGCCGTATCCACTACATGGAACGCCACAAGAGAGTTTTCCGGCTTGATCGTTTCTTTGACCGATTCTTCTGCTGCGAGGAGTTCGATTTTATACCCAAATATGAGATCTTCCGCAGGATAGCTCCCGAATTCAGCGGTACATTCATCGTCATAGGTGATCGATTCCACGATATTGAAACTGCTGTCCAGAATGATCTGCTTTCGATCGGCTGTGCATATGGATATGGAAAACCCGATGAACTATCCGCCGCTTCAAATATTGTCACCAGTATCAGAGATATCCCAAAAGTTGTTGAAATATTGCTGAAATGAGGAAACTGCCTATGTACAGATACAGAATAATCGCTTTTCTCACTGCCTTCTCCATGACAGCCTCGCTCTGCTCCTGCTCGCTCAGGTCAAAGAGCAGCTCGTCTGAATGCAGTCAATGTGAAACGACCGCTCCAACAGAACCTACCACAGAAAAAGCTACTGAAAAAGCCACGGATCCCACTGTATTTGACTTCCTTAAGGATATTCCTGAGGAATATATGGATGTTGCAAAGATCAAGGATTCAGAGAACCTGAAGGAAGTCCGCAGCCATGTCTCAGACCTCTTCGCTCATCTTCAAGAGCCGGATAATGAGGCCGCCATTGAAAAAGATATCGAGCTGCTGTTGGATGATTACGATAAGCTCTACGAAATATGCACCAATAAAATGGTGACTTACTATCTTGACTGGAACAATGATAAGCTTGAAGGCGAATATGATGATGCCGATGAGGATCTTGGTATCGCTGACTCTCTGTTAGAATTTGCTTTCGGCTTCGGCTGTCAGAGTAAAGAATACGGCTATCTCTTTGAAGAACTTTATTCTGCCGATGACGACGAAGATATAGACTTTGAAGGTGATCCTGATTACGGGCTGATCCGCTATGAGATCAATTCCCGTGTAGATACTGCCAGAAATGACGACCTGCTGGATGAATACTATGATATCCGTGACAATACAGAGCTCAGCACTGATGACATAGAAAGACGCTGTGCTGAGATATATCTTGACATCCTTCAGGATTACGATGCAGATACGATCTATGACAAATACTACCGTGATTATACCGGTGAGGAGATACTTGAGCTGAGCCAAACTATCCGTGAAAAGCTCGTTCCATTGGACGATGAAGTTTGGAATGCTCACCTTAATGAATATGATAAGCTTAAAGAGCATAAGTATTATGAATTTGATAACCCATTCATCATCATTCAGGAAAAAGCTCCGAAGCTTTCAAAAAGCATAGCCAATGCTGCCAATACTCTCATTGAGGAAAAGCTTTATTATATCGTCGATGACGATAATAGCTACAATCTATCATTTATGGACTTCCTGCCTGCAAGTAAAAAGGCTTACATATATTTAAATAAGGCTAATGGTGAACTCAGAACTTCTGTACACGAATTCGGACACTATTATGCATCAACGTACAATGATATCCCACAGTTCCTTGCCACTAATAATATTGATATTGCCGAAATTCAGTCTCAGGGATTTGAAGTTCTTTTCATGCAGTTATATGATGATATTTATGGAGATGAAGCAGAATCATACAAAATTAGTAAACTCAATAACATGATATGTACCCTTACAAGCAGTTTTATAATCGGTGAATTTGAATATACCGTCCTGAAAAATAAGGATACATATACTCCGGATGATGTTATCAAATGCTGGAATGATCTCGGTGGAGATTATACAAATCATAATTTTTATGATGTCAATCATATCTATGAATCACCGGGATATTATATCAGCTATGGCGTTTCTGCACTTGCTGCCTTCGATATCTGGCAGGACTGCATCAGCGATAAGGATAAAGCAGTGAAAAAATATGAAAATATTGCGAAGATCTCATGTAACGATAAGGACTACACTTTCCGCCTGGCTCTGAAAAAAGCCGGCTTCAATGATGTCCTTAACGAGGAGTATATCACTGATCTTTCCGACAAGATAATGAAGTATATAAACGAACACAAATAGATCATAACATTTTTTCAGACTCCTGAACTAATAGTTCGGGAGTCAGATTTTTTCTATTTAAGCTTAATAAAGATAGATCCCCCCTGCTCCGGAGAATGATCCTCCGGAGTTTTTTTGCGTATATTTGCCTATATATATTGCTTTGGTATCTGACCACATATCAAACTGATATGTAAATTATCTATACGCAAACATCAAAAAGAATATAAATTAACTAACCTCCACGGTATATAATAATTCTGTTGCTTTATTGTTATCTATAGATAATATGTTTATACGAACATATGCTTAGATGTTTCGCAATGCGCTGTGCAATTCAGGTTAGGCGCTAAAAATGCTAAGTGCTTTGACGAAAAAATGCCTGCAACGCATTTATCACTGCTCTTGAAATAGCCAATGCATATATATCAATGTTAAGACTGTACTTGTTGCAAGTGGTGAGGTCATGCATAAATATATAAAAATGAACTACGATTCCAAGGATGAGATCTGTGAGACAAATGCAACTCTCGGATTCGGTGACGATGGCGGAGCAGTTATCCTTCGTGCTTAAGAAGAGGAAAATCTCGGCATGGTAACAAGATCTGAAACCAACGGAAACCATTGGGACGAACGCATTATCCGGGGCGGCGGCTCAATTTATATTGGAATTGTCAAGAAATTTGCAGTCAGAGAATACCCAAAATCTTTGATAGGCAGGAGTCAGGCGGCATGATGAGCCGACTCAGTTGAAATTCTTAGTGCCACAGGTGGGAGACCGCCTGCACTGAAGCTATTGAGCCTTTGGGTGTTGTAGTAACCGAAGATGTATCTGTTTCATATCGGAGCATATCCGGTGCCTATAAATACAAGAAGTGGAAAGCAGGAAATATTCAATGTTCTTGCTGACTCGGAGACCTCATTCTTCTTATCAATGCCAGAGCTTACTCCCTGAAGATCGTCGGAAGAGAAATGCGTAACGAAGTCGTTGCAAGTTAGTTCACAGAGATGTTTGCTGCCTACAGAAAATGTCTGGAAAACGGCATGAACAGGGCAGAAGCCAAAAAATATCTTTCAGATAACGTATTCGGCTGGGATCTTATCTGGGTAGAACGCTTCTGCAAAAACGGCCGCTGTAAATTTAACGCCACTAAAGTAACACGTTCTTACATTTGATTGTTTGTTAGGAGAGTTTATAATTATGGAAAAAATCGCACGTATCGTAACTATGCAGGAACTGAAAAAATGTCCTGGGAAATATTCCGGAGTTATACTTGGACATGAAAACTGTCCCCTTTTCTATCGTCAGACAAACATAGATGAAATGATACGCTTCTCCCTTGAGCATGGTCTTTCTGTAGAAGTGAATATCCCTGTTCTATTTGAACAATATCTTCAGGAATTCAAGGATGAAGCCAAAAGACTTGTGAAAGAGTATCCTTCTGTCAAGCTTGCAGTCAATGACTGG
>LVAK01000030.1 GCA_001604035.1 Clostridiales bacterium Firm_05 | reverse complement strand
GTGAACGAGCTTGCGAGTGGCAACGTGAAGAGCGCAGCCTTCGGCTGTCATTAGCGAAAGCAGAGTAACGTTTCCGTACAGAGTGAGCGAAAAAACGAGCGCCCCCGTGAAAGGGGGCGCAGGCTCTGTGATGGCGTCCCAAAGAGGAGTCGAACCTCCGGCCTACTGCTTAGGAGGCAGTCGCTCTATCCTACTGAGCTATTGGGACACAACATATATATTATACCATATAGGGCAGTGGATTGCAAGTGGAGAGAGAAATTTTAATATTTTATCTAAATACATCATAGCTTGTATAACGTGCGGTTACGTTCTGAAGAGACCGGCGGCAATTATTAAGTGTTTCTTAAATCCGATCAGGGAGTTATTGACAATCCAAAAAGAGTGTGCTATAATCTCACTTGTAGAGGGATGAATAAAAAATCACAGTAAGTTCGGATCTCCGATTCGGGGTATAAATCGGCTGTCCGGAAAGCTCTATATCCGATCATGATACAGGAAGGTACCACTGTACACTTGATTACTTATTGTAATACTTAGTCGTTCTATCTATCAGCAAAAAAATAATATAACATTTTATTGGGAGATTTAAAAGTTATGAAAAAGTCTATTAAAGCTATCGTTGCAGCTACAGCTGCATCAATCATGTGTGCTGCTCCGGCAGTAACACCGATCGCAAACGTTTCCACAACAGCTATCACTGCTTCTGCTGCAAGCAGCTACTATGATGCACAGGGCAATCCAACAGCAATCCCATACAACATTTCTGGTGAGGCCGCCTGCTATATTACCAACAACAACGGCTATATCTACCAGATAACAGCTAACACACGCAACAAGCATGAGGTTCAGTTCTGCGGAACTGATCACCAGCAGACTTCAGCTGTAGTTGATAACAAGATCAATATAAACGGCATTGTTTACAATGTTACAGGTATTTGCGACTGGGCATTCAAGTACCAGCCAAATAATCTTCTTAGAAGCCTCGATTTCACAAAGGCTGTACAGATCACAGAGATCCCGGAGTGGACTTTCTGTTCCAGCTCTATCAAGAGCATAAAGCTCCACGATCACTTCACATATATTGGAGACCACGCTTTCTTTAATGCTGACAGACTTACTGATATTCAGATCTCAGGTGATGTAACAGAGATCGGTATGTTCGCATTCGCAGGCTGCGATAACCTCGAGTGGGTTCGTTTTGTTGAGAATGGTCAGGGTATAGATGGACCTTATGCTCCTCTCACACTTGATACCGGCGCATTCCAGCAGTGCCCTTCACTCAAAAAGATAATCAACAATCGTGATATTTCTGATAACAGTGAGACAGATGCATTTGCAAAGTGCCCCTCTAATCTCATAGTAACAACAGATTGGCAGGGCAGTGCTGCATTAAAACAGCGCTTTGTTACAAATTTCAAGAATTTTTTTGGCCTTGGTAAGAAATAATACAACGAGCCCTGCCGGAAACGGCAGGGCTTTTTCATCCATAAATAAAAACACGGATGAGCGATGATGCACAAAAAAACGGGACTGCCAAGGCAGTCCCGATCCTTTATTGTCACGCAGCTTTAATGGAAAGCAGAATATTGTCCGCCGATCAAGCCATACCTGCTGTGATGATAGCCATTTTGTAGACCTCGTCAGCTGTGCAGCCTCTTGAAAGGTCATTGATAGGTGCATTAAGGCCCTGGAGGATAGGACCGTAAGCCTCAAATCCGCCAAGTCTCTGAGCGATCTTGTAGCCGATATTACCAGCCTCGATGAGAGGGAAGATAAATGTGTTAGCCTGTCCGGCAACCTTTGAGTCAGGGCACTTTGTCTTAGCAACTTCTGCGGAAACAGCAGCATCGAACTGGAATTCGCCGTCGATAACGAGGTTAGGATCGAGCTGGCGTGCTTCGATAACAGCATCGTGGCTGAGCTGAACAGTGCCGCCCTTGCCTGAGCCGTATGTGGAGAAGCTGAGAACAGCTACCTTAGGATCGATGCCGAAGAAGTCAGCAGTTCTTGCTGTCTCAACAGCTACCTCTGCAAGCTGTCTTGCAGCGCTGAGAACAACATTGCCGTCCTTGTCGAGTCTGTCGGTGTAGCCGAGATTTATAGCGCAGTCGCCCATAGCGATCTTTTCTTCCTGACCGTCCTTCTCACGGAAGAGGATGAATGATGAGCTTACAAGGTTTGAACCCTTCTTTGTCTTGATGATCTGAAGAGCAGGGCGGACTGTATCAGCAGTTGAATATGTTGCGCCGCCGAGGAGAGCGTCAGCCTTGCCTGCCTTGACCAGCATTGTTCCGAAGTAGTTGGACTTGGAAAGAGCTGCACGGCACTCTTCCTCAGTCATCTTGCCCTTTCTGAGCTCGACCATCTGAGCAACGAGAGCCTCCATTTCAGGATATGTAGCAGGATCGATGATCTCTGCGCCGTCGATATTGAAACCGCCGTTTGCAGCAGCAGCCTTTACTTCGTCAGGTGCTCCGCAGAGGATAACGCCCATGAGGCCTTCCTTGAGGAGTCTGTCTGCTGCGGAAAGGATACGGTTATCGCTTCCTTCAGTGAAGACGATAGTCTTCTTGCTTGCCTTTAAATTTGCGATGAGTTTGTCGAACATTCCCATTGTTTTTACCTCCAGTATTTATGGTATGGTATTATTATAGCACAGTCATTTCCATTTTTCAATAGCAAATCAGAAAATTGAAAAAGATATATTGCAGTGCAGCAATATTATCAACTGTCCGTGCTGAACATTATTGCAATTTCGTGAAAGCCATGGTATAATAGTGTCGTAACACATCGTAAAAGCAAAGGAGGCGTGAACGTGTTCCTATTCGGAAAATGGAAAGCAGTAACGCTTAAGATGATGGAGCTGAGAAAGCACTACATAGATGTAAGAGTCAGCGAATCTATTTCAGTCCACAGAACATTTATATACCGCACACTGCCTATGCTGTACAAGCACATTCCGGAGGCTGAGGAGCTTTTCGGCCCCTACCGCAAATTTATGGTGGATCTGGCCTGCCGGCCGGACAACTCCGCAGACTATGAAAAGGGTGTGGGCTGGCATTATTACTCCGCAGTTAACTCCTTCGGCCAGAGAATGATCTGCTCGGGAGGCTATTACAAGAACGGCGTTCACCGCTTCCATAAAAGCGCACGCACCATGATGGAGGAGGACTACACCATGGCGCTGACCTTCTACAAGGCAGGCTATGCGGAGAAAGGACTGGAGCATCTTACCCGGGCTATACATATGCTGGCGGATATGTGCTGTCTTCCGCACGGAACAGGCATGACCTACTATTCTCCGAAAAAGAAGGTCCACCAGGCCTACGAGGATATGGCAAGAGCCATGTACCCGGACGCTATCCCTGAACAGGACATCACTGCCGAAGAACTTGAGCTGTTCAGCGACCGCTCCTCCTTCACGAAGGTACTGAACTCTATTGTAGAAAATCAGATCGGCGAGTATAAATTCCTGCTGGCAGATCCTGTGGCGGCCATAACTCATCGTCTGCACACTGCCGAGAAGGCGATATGTGCGCTGATATACCGCTTCTATAACGACATTTCGCTGCCGGCAGAAGAGGTGCATTCCGTACCTGAGGGAGCTGTTTTGCAGCTTGATGATGACTTTCCGCCCTATTCGGTACACATAACCAAGGACGGGATAAGCCTTCTTGGGAAGGATACGGCGTATGAAGTGTTCGTGGACGGGATACCCTGCAATGTTTTCAGGCTCGCACACAGGAGGGACGGATTGTTTACTGTGTCGCCGGCTTCTGACAAGAACGGACGTATCATCGCATACGGCTCACAGAAGCTATACAATTTTTCGCCGCATAAAAAGAAGCTGTATTTTGCTATAAAAAATGCTGGATCTGCAAATAAGGCGGACAGAGAGCAGAGCTTCTCCGGCAGATAGGCAGCACATCTTATAATAAAAGTGAGTTACCGAGCCCGAAGATACGGACTCGGTAATTTTATGCCATGATTCCGGCAGAGGATATGCTGATATAAAAAGGAACCCCTGCTGACAGGGGTTCCCTCTGAATCGGACATTTGACATTTATTCATTGCTGCACATAAGCGCAGATGAAATGTGATAACTCTTAGTTGAAGAAGAAGTTCTTGAAACGTGTAACGTATGTGTAGTTTGCGTTGCTGACAGTTCTTGTTGTAGAGAATGTGATTCCGCTCTTGTTAACGCCCTGGAATGCATTGTTGTAGCTTGCAGTGTAGTCGAAGTTGTTGTTGTTAACAATCTTTTTGATAGCTGTGCAGTTATTGAAAGCGTTCTTACCGAGCTTGAGGTTGTATCTGCTGTTGTAATTGAACTGGAGATTCTTTATACCAGTATTCATGAAAGCCTGCTTGCCAACTTCTCTTACAGTGCTTGGAAGATCGAGATCTGTGATAGCAGAGCAGTTTTCAAATGCGCTATCGTCGATCCAGTAGAGGTTGCCGCTCTTGAGCTTGAGAGTCTTGAGCTTTGTGCAGTTCTTAAAAGCATTAGCCTTGATCTCGTAGCAGAATGTTGAATTTTCGAGGTTGATCTCTGTGATTCCGGCACCGTGATTGTTGAGGGTACCGTTCTTGTCCATGAATGCGCCCTCTGCGATACCGCCTACCCAGTAGATCTGACCGTTGAGGCTTACACGGCTTGGAACGTTAACGATAGAATCTGCGAAGTCGCATCCGCAAACCATGATAACGTTCTGGCCATCCTTAGTGTTCTCAAATCTGTAGTTGAGGTGGCAGCCAGAGTAGATAGTTCTTCCTTTATCATCAATGTGATCGAAAGAGATGGTAGCTATGAATGTGTGGTCGATGTCAGAGTATGCATTCGGGATATAGTAAGCAGAAGCAGAGATGCTGTTTACGATAGGTGTTGATGTTACGGATGTTAATGCTGGAGCAGCGCACATAACTGCTGCGCCGGCAGCTGCAACGATTGCTTTGATTGATCTTTTCATTGTTTTAATCTCCTAATACAAATTTTAAAAATAATATTGCTTGAATAATAGAGTGATAAATAGTATAATAAGCAGCTCGTGGATGCACAGTTGTTCCTTCTGCTGCAAAGCCGAAGTCCAGACTTTCCGGACAGTCGTTATTGTTCCCCGACGTAATCAGAGCGCCCCTTAAAACTATCATGTGTTCTTCGCTCTATATCATTATTTTACCACATATCCGTTCGTGTGTCAATAGTTCTGCTACTGATTTGTAGTTCTGGACTAAGGTCTGTGATCGTTCTGTGTAAGATTTGACGTTCACTACAAACTTTGGGCAACCAACGAAAAAAAGTGTCCAAAAACGTTTTGGCAAAACGTTATACATTAATATGTTGTGGTGCGACTTGTGACGTATTTGCAACGATATTGCACACAAAAAGCCTGCTGCATAAAGCAGCAGGCTTACCGTCTGGACAATTATATTTTATAGAATATCAGGCTCTGATCAGAAATCGAAGACTTCCTTGAAGTTGTCGATGAACTGCTCTCTGAAACCAATAACTCTGTAAGAGGTACCGATTGTAACAGTGTCCTTGTTGCTGTTATTGAAAGCGTTGGAATTGCTTGTAGCATTTATGTGACCGTTGCTGCGGTCGATATCTGTGAAGCAGGTTACGTTGTTTGTTATGTAGCTGAGGTTTGCCAGGTCAGCAAAAGCACTGTCCTTGATTACGAGTGGTCTGAGTGAGTAAGCAGAAGCTCTCTCAAGTCTGATGCCCTGCAGGCCAGAAGCCTGGAATGCCTTTGTGCCGATAGTCTCTACAGAAGCAGGGATGGTGATGCTTGTAAGACCTGTGCAGCCCTGGAATGCCTCGTCACCAATAGTTGTGAGGTACTTGGCAGCGGAAAGGTCGATCTTTGTGAGAGCAGCGCCCATACCGTTTCTTGTGCCATTCTTGTTCTGGAATGCACGGTCAGCGATCTTTTCAACATTGTAGAGCTTGTTGCCAATCTTAACCTGTGCAGGAATCTTTATTCTGGAATCAGCGACATCGATCTTGATGACCTCAACGGCATTGTTGCTGATCTTTCTGTAATCAGCGTGACCGCCTGAATAAACGCCTGTATCACTTACACCGTTGTAATAGGAAAGAACGGGTGTGAAATCGTCATCGAATGTCTCGTAAAGATTCGGATAGTAATTAGCAGAAGCAGAGATGCTGTTTACAACTGGTGTTGATGTTACGGATGTTAATGCTGGAGCGGCGCACATAACTGCTGCGCCGGCGGCTGCAACGATTGCTTTGATTGATCTTTTCATTGTTTTAATCTCCTAATATGATTCTTAAAAATAATATTGCTTAAATGATAGAGTGATAAATAGTATAATAAGCAACTAACTGATGCGCAGTTGTTCCTTCTGCTGCAAAGCCGAAGTCCAGACTTTCCGGACAGCCATTATTGTTCCCCGACATAATCAGAGCGCCCCTTAACTATCATGTGTTTTCGCTCTATGTCATTATTTTACCATATATCCGGTTATATGTCAACAGTTCTGCTGCTGATTTGTAGCTCTGAACTAAGGTCTGTGATCGTTCTGTGTAAGATTTGGCGTTCACTACAAACTTTGGGCAACCAATGAAAAAAGGTGTCCAAAAACAGTTTGGAAAAAAGCTGTATATTAATATGTTGCGTTGCGTCTTGGGTTTGAACAGTAAGATATTGCGCACAAAAAAGCCTGCCGCAAAAAGCGGCAGGCCATATCATCTGAGCAATAGATCTTAAGCTGTGATCAGAAGTTAAAAGTTCTCTTGAAGTTGTTTATGAACTGTTCCTTCCAGCCGATGATTCTATAAGTTGTGCCAACTGTAACATTTGACTTTGTGACACCATTGAATGCGTCACTTGCGCTTCCGGTGAAGCGAGTTACGTTGTTTGTGATGCTTGTAAGACCGGTGCAGTTAGCAAATGCTTCATTGTGGAGAGTGAGAGCTCTGTATGAAGTAGCAGGTCTCTCAAATCTGATGGTCTTAAGTCTTTTACAACCCTTGAAAGCCTTTGTACCAACAGATGTTACGTACTCAGGAATTGTGATGGAAGTGAGCCATGTTGAATTCATGAATGCCTCGTTGCCTACTGTTGTGAGGTTTGGAGGAAGAACGATTGACTCGATCGAGCAGTTTGAGAATGCACCGTTAGGGATCTCAGTTATCTGTGTAGCCTTGCTGAAATCGAATTCGTCAAGTCTTGCGTTTGGACGATTCTTGAATCCATCGTCAACGATGCTTGTTACGTTGTAGATAACGCCGCCAACGTTGATCTTGTTGTCAACTACTGCCTTGGGCTGCATAGAAGCAACTCCGCAGAAAGCAACTTCCCACTTGCCGTTGCCTTCGCTTGTCATCTTGTAAAGAAGACCGTCTTCCTTAGTAACGAAGATCTTGCCCTGAGCGCCGTTTGAGTATACGTTAGCCATCGGGATACCAGGAGCATAAGATGCTGCTGAAGCTGTGATGTTGTTAGTCAGTGTTGTATCAGCGATTGTTGATACTGTGGGAACAGCACACATAAATGCTGCACCAGCTGTTGCAATGATTGCTTTAATTGATCTTTTCATAGTAAAAATCTCCTAATAATGATTAATGATATAACTAAATTGCTGCGATGTAGAGTGCTAAATAGTACAATAAGCAACACATGGTTGCACAGTTGTTCCTTCTGTGTTTAAGTCAGAGTCCAGACTTTCCGGACAGTCTAAAAAATAATCCCTAACCCCAGAGAGCGCTGCTATGATCGATGCCATCGCCGCTCTACATTGGATATTATATAGCAAAATAGTCCGAATGTCAATACCATTTTTGTCATTTTGTTGATTATTCCATATTATACCGGTATAATAGTTAAGATTTCGTCAATCTGAACTGTTGCGCTTCACAAGTCTTTCACAAAGAGAATGCAGCGGCAGGATTGCACATTATTATATATAAATATTGTAATATATTGCTATCACACTTTTTTCACAAGTTGCTCTCATTGCTTTCACAGTTTCCACACTTTTGATTGATGCATTATTAACAATTTACCCTCACCTTCACCTATTGCATTTGTTATATTTATATGCTATAATAAATGAAAGGATTCTTTATTGATCGATTCAGATGCAGAGAAAGAAGGTGGAGTGGTGAACATACTTATTTACGGAATGCTTATTCTGGGCATTTCGCTGATGGTCGTAAATATAATCAAGTACCGTGAGTGTATGATAAGTATGCGTGACGTTCTTACCGCCGGCGTAAAGAGACTGAAAATATGGAAGAATATGGCCATGATGCTGCTTTTGTTCTTCTTCGTGGGATATGTATTCGTCACCGTTCTCGGACATCCTGATCTTATGACGGCAAGTATCCTCTTCGGAGGAAGCATATTCGTGGCAATAATGGTAACTCTTATACTCAGAGGCCTTGAAACTGTAAAGGAACGAAGTATCGATGTTGCAGAGGTACTATTCGGAGTTATCGATGCCCGTGATCCAAACCTCAACGGCCACAGCCGCCATGTACAGAATCTTACAATGCTGCTTTTTGAGTATGTTCCCTACAGCAGGAAAAAGGATATAAATGAAGTCAGCCTTGAATATGCCGCTCTCATGCATGATGTGGGAAAGCTTGGCGTTCCGGAGAATATCCTCAATAAACCGGCAAAACTGAATGATGAGGAATGGGAAGTGATGCGTCAGCACCCTGATATCGGTACCCAGATACTGAATCCGCTGACTTCCTTCAGCCACATCATGCCATGGATACTTTACCACCACGAGCGTATTGACGGCAAGGGCTACCATGGACTAAAGGGCGATGATATTCCCTACGCTTCAAGGATGATCGCCGTTGCCGATACCTACTCTGCAATAACCATGCGAAGGTCGTATAAAGCCCCTCATACTCACGAGGAGGCGATCACCATGATGAAGGAGGTGGCCGGTACTCAGCTGGACGAGGAACTGGTCGAGATCTTTGCTCAGATACCAAAGGATAAGATAATGAAGTGTACCGCAAAAATGCTGAACATCAACTGAGCAGCATTAAAAAGCGGAATGCTTGCACTACAGCATATGTTAGCTAAACGGGGACGAACCTTTTCTCAAGTAAAGGTTCGTCCCCGTTTTTTCAAAAGCATCCCCATCAATATCCAACGTATAACTGCTTTACAAGCAGCACGATTTTGGTGTTGATCAGCCTCAGTTTTTCGCTTGTTCAAGAGCGTTTGCTGCTGCTTCCATAATGCCGTTGGAGCTGTATGTTGCACCAGAGCAGGCATCAACATCTGTGCTGAGGCTTCCTGCTATCTGCGGGATTACTTTGTTCATCGCATCAGTGAAATAATCAGGATCATCATCGTCAGCCCATGCGGAGAAGCTTGTTATCGTGTCATTTTCGATGGTTATGGACACGTGGACTGAACCTGCATAGCCTTCACCTGAGCCTTCAAAGGTGCCGTTTTTGAAGCGGTAGACCGGCTCTTTAGCGGCAGGGGCGGTAGGTTCCTCTGGCGCAGGAGATACAGGCTCATTTTCTATCGGCTCATCCTCGATGATCTCCTCTTCGATCTCCGCTTCATTTGTCTGAGGTTCATCCGTTGCGGATTCGCTGTTTGTGGAAGTTGTTGTGGTCACAGCAGTACCGGTCACGTTTTCTGTCACTGTCGCAGATACAGTGGTCGTAGTTACTGATGATGCAGCTGCTGAGATAGTGGTAGTAGTGATATCCTGTGTGCCTGTCGGAGTTTCAAAAACGAATGTTGCCGGATTATCCTTTGTGGCCTTGATGGTTTCAGTCTTATTTGTATTGCGTGAAGCAAGACCGATCAGACAAAGGGGCAATATGAAAGCACAGGCACAAACAATATTCGGAGCCGTTTTAGCATCCGGTTTCTTTTTTGAAATGTAGACCTTGCGGATACGCATTACTGCATAGCCGATAAATACTGCACTGTAGACAAGTATGCTGAGGAAATATCCATCTCTGCCTTTCTGTGCCTTCGGGATAAAAAGCACCAGGATGTGAACGAATATAAGGGCGTAGAATACATATGCAGAACGCTGTATCTTCTTCCAGGTCTTTCCGTTCATCTTTTTTCGTACCTTCTTAAAGGACATAACTGTCAGCGGCAGCATTATCAGTACCATTATAAGACATACGATGCTTGTGATGATGAAGTCACGGCGTGCATCACCGGAGCCTGTTCTGCTGCGAAGGATATCGGATATATACTGTATGCCGTAAGTCACCACATGGGATAGAGTAAGTATGGCGGCAGTTATGGAGAGCTCGCCTCGTATGGGCATAAGCTTTTTTATGGGAGCAGAGCCGTTAGGCAGAGCGCCTGCCCACATGACCACAGCCCAGAATGCCGCACCGAGAGCGCCTCGGGAAAAGATGCCGATAACATAGTCCTTGACCAGCTTGTTTGATATAGTGACATCCGACTGCAATACAGCAATGGAAATAACAGTGAGCAGAGCTGCAGCAGCATAGAATGCCTCAGGACATTTCTTCATTGGCTTATCGAGTAAAAATGCGGTCAGTATTGCGATCGCAAGTGCAATTAAAAATAACATAAAAAATACCTCTTAGCAGTAGTTGACCTCCGCAGTATATAACTGCAGAGGTCAGTTTTATCATGAAAGGAAGGGTCAGTCGTGTTTTCTTCTCAATGCAAATGCAGCCGCACCTGCAAGGCCAAGAATAGCTGTTGGTACTGCTGCTCCGGGAACGCCTGTCTTAGGGCTGTCTGTCTTTGTGGAAGCAGCTTTCTTTGTCTGTTTCTTAGTTGTTGAAGTGCCTGCTGCAGAAACGGATGTTGTAGTAGTTGCTGAAGTGTTATCTGTAGTAGTTGTTGTGACTACAGGCTCTTCAGGCTTTATCTCAAAGTTATAGGG
>LVAK01000221.1 GCA_001604035.1 Clostridiales bacterium Firm_05 | reverse complement strand
CGACCACCACAGCTACTACAACTACAACAATTGATGTAATGGGAGATGCTGTTACAAATACCACCACAACAGAGGATATCGATGTTGGCGGCGGTTCAGCAACACGCACTACTACCACTACAACAGACGCTGCAGAGACAACAACTACTACTGCAGCAGATGAGGATGTTGACGTTGACGGCGGATCAGTTACCCGCACAACAACAACTACTACAAAGAAGGCTCCTGCTAAGACAACTACAGCAGCGCCTAAGACAGATGCTCCTCGTACAGGTGTAAGCGGGATAAGCGCTGTTACAGCTATTATGGCATTTGCTACACTTGCAGCATTCGCAGCTCGTTCCCGCAAAAAGGAAGAAGACGATGAGTGATCAATAAAAATGTCCCCTCCGTGAAAACGGAGGGGATTTTTTTGCGCTGAGGGCTTGTAAAATGATGCGAGATTTGGTATAATAGATATATCAAATCTTGAACGGAGGTGCGTTATGAGCGCTGACCCTTATGGGAACTTAATATATATCCCTTGATCCGGCGGACGCTCTTGCTCACCCTGATTCGCCGGAAATTCTGGCGAAAGGAGCAGTACCTGTACTGGTATGCAGGTACGGCAGATTATGATAAGATTTTTTACAAATGATAACGGGAAGCTTACTCAGTGTGATGAGCCGACCGAAGGCTGCTGGATATCAGTAGTTGATCCGACTCCTCAGGAGGTAATGGATCTTATCCAGACCTATGGACTTGACAGCGGCTTCGTAAAGTCCTCACTGGATGAAGAGGAGTCATCTCGTATCGAGCGTGAGGACGATCAGACACTTGTTATTATTGATACCCCTGTGTCGACAGTTGACGAGGATCAGACAAGGAACTTCTATACCCAGCCTATGGGTATTATCGTCAACAAGGACTATGTGTTCACTATCTCACTGAAGGAGACACAGATCCTCACTGAGGCTATGCACGGAAATATCCGCAATCTTCGTCCGGCCTTCAAGACGAGATTCGTGCTCCAGCTCCTTCTTAGGATAGCGGCCCTCTTCCTTACACACCTGAAGCAGATAGACAAGATCTCATCCGCAGCCGAGCAGCAGCTCCATGATGCGATGAAGAACGAGCTCCTCATGCAGCTCCTTGCTCTTGAGAAGTCACTGGTATATTTTTCAACTTCACTGAAAGCTAATGAGGCTACCATTGAGAAGATATTCCGTGGCAGAGTAATAAAGCTCTACGACGAAGATCAGGATCTCCTTGAGGATGTGCTCATTGAGATGAAGCAGGCCATTGAGATGGCGAGCATATACACCGGTATCCTTTCAAGTATGATGGACGGCTTTTCGTCAATAATCTCAAACAATCTGAATATAGTCATGTGGCGCCTGACTATAATGACTATCATCCTTGAGATACCGAATATCATGTTCGCATTCTACGGTATCAATACAGTCGACCTGCCGATGCCGTACACATGGTTTGCGATAACACTGACGCTTTTCCTGACAGGTATCACTGCATTCGCACTTATGAAATGGAAGAAAAAATAACGGCCTTGAAGCTGTTTATAACGAAAATGGCCTGAGTATGAGTACCGCACTTATACTCAGGCTTTTTTGTATATATGGCTCGATTATTCACATAATTATCATGAGGTGAGATTATGAAGGGCGAGCTGATATCAGGGCTGGAAAAGAATATAGAGGAGATAAACAGGCGCACCGGCGGTTCGTCTGATATTCTCGTAAACAGATTCGTTACAGGAGGGATACACTGTGCCCTGCTGTGCTGTGAGGGAATGGTCTCCACATCGGTCATAGCGGAGCTGATATTTGAACCGCTGACGTCTATACCTAAGAAAAAGGATGCTCATCAGCTTTTTCATTACATCAGTGAGGAACTGCTGCTGTCAACTGACCGCCCGGAGGTCACTGACTATGATACGCTGTTCAGTCTGCTGTATTCAGGCTTTGCTGTGCTTATAGCGGATGATATGCCGCTGGGACTTGGCTTTGGCGTGCAGGGATACGCTTCACGGGGGATACAGGAGCCATCCGGCGAAGGAAATGTCATGGGCGCTCACGAGGGATTTTCGGAGGTGCTCAACACATCAATGTCGCAGCTCCGACGGAGACTGAAAACGCCGGAGCTGGTCATGGAGATGATGAAGAAGGGCGATAAAAGCAATACTGAATTGTGCCTGTGCTACATGAAGGATCGTGTCCCGAAGGAACTTCTCCGGCGGATAAGGAGCTCGCTAAACAGCATAAAGCTTGAGACGATACTGACCACCGGTTATATACGCCCATTTGTGGAAAGCAGGAGATTTGAGCTTTTCAGCTCGACAGGCACTACCGAACGGCCTGATGTGCTCTGTTCAAAGCTTATTGAGGGGAGGGTAGGGATACTTGTGGATGGAGTTCCCTTTGCAGTAGTTATACCAAGGCTGTTCTGCGAGAGCTTCCAGACGCTTGACGATTATGCCTACAAGCCATACTATGCCACATTCATGCGCTGGATAAAATATATGGCCTTTCTGACGGCCGTACTGCTCCCGGCAGTATACACCGCTATTGTCATGCATCACCCCGAGCTGCTGAACAGTACGCTGCTTATGATATTGGTGGAATCAGAAAAGGAAGCACCTTTGTCCATCCTGACAGAAGCAGCAGGTGTGCTTCTGATGTATGAGATCATAAGAGAGGCAGGCATCAGGCTGCCGAAACCTATGGGGGGAGCGGTGAGCATAGTCAGCGGTCTTATAATCGGTGATGCCGCAGTAAAGTCCGGGCTGATAAGCACACCTCTCCTTACTATAACAGCGCTGGCGATAATGAGCGGCTTATGTGTTCCGGAGCTGAATCCGCCTGTAACTATACTGCGCTTTGCGTTTTTGGCTGCCGGAGGAATATTAGGACTGTTCGGGATAAGTCTGCTGGCCTGTGCAGTGCTGGTGAATATATGTGCAACGGAGGACTATGGATTTCCGTATACAGCGCCGCTGTCGCCGTTCATCAGCTCAGGAATGAGCGATACAGCAGTCCGCAGCAGTATGAAGGATATGCAGGAAAGGGGCTTTACTGTTGAAGAGTACCATGAATAAGCTTACCGGCCGGCAGCTATCAGCCATGCTCCTTATCAGCGATGCCTTTGCACTGTTCTGTTTCAGAGGAGGTATGTCCCTGACGACCGCTGCCGGACTGAGTGCAGGGATATTGCTGCAATTCATATTCGCTCTGCCGCTTGCACTCCGGCGTGGAGGCCTGAGCAGCGGCGAGCAGGGCTTTTATGCGATATATTATATCATTTGGGGCGGAATGCTTTTTAATATGCAGTGGGATACCTCCGGGGAGCTGTACATCCCATACGAAAGCAGCGGAGGGATGTGGGGAAAGCTGTTGATATCCGGACTGATCGGGCTTGTATGCATATATATATCATCAGTGGGGATAAAGGCGGCGGCAAGAGCCTCGCTTATAGCGGCAGCAGCCGGCGGAGTATGCATAGCGATAGTGGTATTCAGTGCGCTCAGGTCTCCTGACTGGGGGGAGCTTCAGCGGGCTGAAAGCGGACGCAATGCCTGCTCAGAAATACAAAGAGGATTTGCCATGAGCGGCGGCCTGGGAGGGCTGGCGGTGCTGCTTCCGGATGTAAAGGGAAAAAAGCTGCATAATATCACGGGATACTTTGCAGCCAAGCTGGTTCTGACTGCCTCGGTGGTGATTACAACGGTACTCGTGACAGGCGGAATATCCGATATAACCGGATTCCCTGCTGTCAGGGCAGCACAGCTCTCACAGCCCTTCCCCTCACAGAGGATAGATTCGCTGTTCATGATAGTATTTACGGTATATGCAGTTTTCTCCATAGGGATACAGGCTGCTTCAGCCGCTTATATAATAGGTGATGTTTTTCCGGCGGCAGAGAATTATGCCGGGGCAGTCTCCATTGTGCTGATGACCGGAGCGGCCTTCATGCTGTCGGGTGTTCCGCTCTACAGCTTCTGGACAGCAGCATTGGTGATAACAGCGCTGTTTGGTGTGCCTGTTATCAGGGGAATATGCGATAAGATCGGGATAACGGAGGTAAAGGATTGCTGAAAAAGATGATTCTGATAATGATAACAGCCGCAATGCTTACCGGCTGTGCATCTTCCGGGCTGGTCCACGACAAGAACTATCTGAGGGCAGTGTCTGTAAGCGGAAGAGAAAGATTAGAAATGACGCTGGCTTTCTTCTCTGATGATGAGGAGAACGTAAACGTATCCGGAAAAGATCTGGACAGTGCTCTGAAAAACGCCGAGATGAAGACGGGAAAGCCTATATTTACAGGCTATACGGAGCTGGTGATACTGGGAGACTGTGAGTACAGGGATGTGCTTGAAGAAATGCTTAATAGCTGGAAAGTATCGCCGTCGTGTACAGTGGCATACAGCGAAAGCGGCGGAGCTGTGCTCAGAAAAAATGGGGCAGAGCTGCTTTCCGGACAGATAAAACGGGCGGAAAAGCAGGATATAGTCCGGGACAGCAATATCGTAAAGGTGCTCGAAGAACTTCTTGGCGAGCAGCAAAGTGCCGAGGTGCCTGAAGCAGGAATGAACGGCATAAGCAGCGGCATAATGATATCATGAGCAATAGTATGAAACTATAACCGAGGATAGATTTTTGAGATTAGACAGATACGGCTCCGGATGTTATAATAATAACAGAAACGGAGGATGTTTAAATGAAAAAAACTATACTTGCACTGCTGACGATACCAGCAGCATTGCTCATACTCACAGGATGCGGTACTGATAACAGCAGTTCAGACAAGGAAGAAGCAGCAGTTGTCGTAACTACAGAAGCTGCAAGCAGCGACACATCAGAAGAAAAGGATTGCTGCAAGGAAGGCGAAGAAAAAGACTGCTGTAAAAATAAGGAAACAGAGGATTGCTGTAAAGAAGCCGAGACAAAGGAATGCTGCAAAGATGGCGCAGAGAAGGACTGCTGTAAGGAGAAAACAGCGGAGTCTGAAGTGCCGGATTGCTGCGGCGGCTGATAATTATTTTGGCTGACAAACATCTCCAGATATACACTCAAAAAAGACTGCCCATAAATGTGATGCCCATTATAGAAGTATATGGCAATTACTCGGGGAAAACCCTTTTTCAAAAGGGTTTTACTCAAATAACTGCTGTAAACATCATATATGAGCATCACGCTTAGGGGCAGTCTTTTTTAGTTCTGGTGTCTGACGACACCGTATTCGTCATCCAGCCGGTAATACGGGCAGGAGTAATTAGTTCCCTGCAAGAATCGGTACATTTCGTCCTCGTCCAGATTGACCATGCATACGTAGCAGTCGTAGTCATCGTCGTATACGAAGTTTGTGCAGGTCTCGCAGTTAGTGATCTTTTTCTTTTCCATAGGCAGATGTTATATTTCCTCCATAGACAGGGTAGCAACGGCGTTGAGGCTTTCATCGGCAGTGATACCTGCGAGGAAGTTATAGCTGCCCTGACAGGCTATCATAGCGCCGTTGTCGCCGCAGAGCTTTTTCTCCGGCATATAGAACTCAAATCCACGCTGCTTGCAGGCATCCGAGAGAGCGGCACGCACTCCGGAGTTTGCAGAAACACCGCCTGCAAGGGCGACTTTTTTATAGCCCAGTGATTCAGCAGCGGCAATAGTTTTCGCTGTAAGTATATCAGATATGGTATGCTGGAGGCTGGCGGAGAGGTCATTTTTATTGATCTCAGTGCCCTTCTGTTCAGCGTTGTGGAGCAGATTTATCACCGCAGTTTTAAGTCCGGAGAAACTGAAATCAAACTCATTTCCGGCAACTGTAGGGTGAGGCAGCTTGAAGGCTGTGGGATCACCTGACTGAGCGGCATTGTCAACGTGTACTCCGCCGGGGTACGGGAATCCCATTGCACGGGCACATTTGTCGAAGCACTCTCCGGCAGCATCATCACGGGTGCGGCCTATGACACGGAACTTTGTATAGCTGAGCACTTCTATGATATGGCTGTGGCCGCCGCTTGCCACAAGGCAGAGGTATGGCGGTTCAAGCTCAGGGAATGTGAGATAGTTTGTGGCGATATGTCCGGCGATATGGTGGACAGGTATCAGCGGCTTGTCAGCAGACATAGCCAGAGCCTTTGCAAAGCTTACTCCGACGAGGAGAGCGCCGATAAGTCCGGGAGCATAAGTTACGGCTATACCGTCCAGGTCAGCGAGAGTGACCTGTGCCTCGTCCAGAGCCTGACGCAC
>LVAK01000029.1 GCA_001604035.1 Clostridiales bacterium Firm_05 | reverse complement strand
AAAGTCAAAGTGCCGACGAAAAACTGCAGCTTCTATATGGGCGAATGGAACGAAGAAACTGCTTTCTCATGCGAAAATGTTCCGGAACTTATGAAAGCATTCGGCAATATCAGCTGGAATAAAGAAACAGCTATCCCTGATAACAAAACGAT
The DNA here is from genome assembly GCA_001604035.1 of Clostridiales bacterium Firm_05. Classification (GTDB taxonomy): domain Bacteria; phylum Bacillota; class Clostridia; order Oscillospirales; family Ruminococcaceae; genus Ruminococcus. Next base: position 23,208 of record LVAK01000029.1, on the reverse strand, counting down.
CAATGAATCATTCAGATGTTCAGACGATCGGCACATCTACAGCTATGATATCTACACTAATGACTATATTGTACTGAAATGTGAGAACACAGTCAATGGTAATGTGACAACAGATATATATTCTTTATCCGAAGACAATGGTATTGCCCTGATCTCTGCTTTCAACGATGCATGGGACATGGTCACATCGGTGCTGCCTCCGAATGAATGGTTCATACATGAAAGGCCACATTATGCCTTTATAAGCCGTACAGGAGACACTGACACAATAACACATATTAACGAGACTGATGAAGAAGAGTTTGTAAACGCATTGACATCAGCCTCATGGGAGAAGCTCCCCGACGATGCTGCTACAGGAGACTGCATTTATAAACTACGATTCGCTGCAGGCCATATCCAGCTGGATTTCAATATATACAATGATGACACCGCTTATTGTGAATGTCGTGGAAAATACAGAATATCCAGCGATCTTAAAGACGAATTGTCAAGGATATCAGATAATGTCTGGGCAAAGATATCCCCGGAGAATTACGCTGATAAAATGCCTGCGAACAAAGAAGAAGTCCTGAATCAGGGTATCAAGATCTATGAGGAAGCTCTCTTGAAATATCAGAACTTTGGTCCGGATGGCTTAGATCTCGACATAACCGAAGGTGAGGCTCAGCAATTTGACAGCGGCAATGCCGGCTGGCTCATCAATAACGTAAACAGTATCGATGAGATAAACGATATGTATCATGAGTTTTTCAGCGACCGTTACCCTGAAAACGATATACAAAACAGCGGTATGCTTTTTGAAGAGGATGGCCACGTATACTTACGGCCAGCCGGAAGAGGCTCTAACATTCTCTTCAAGAGCACAGAAGTATCTGACGTTCTTTATCAGAACGGTGACGAGATATTCTTCCTTGTGGACAATAATTACGATGATACCGACTTTGCCGGTAATACAAAATGGACTGAAAAAACACTGTTCTCCGTTGTGGAACAGCCTGACGGCTCATGGAAGGTCGGAAAATTCACTCTTCCGTACTGATATTATACATCATGTTACAATCATATTTATTGTAATGCTTATACAGCAGTATATGCCGGCCACTTCGTGAAAGGCTTTCCGGTGAAATAAAAACAGCCGTAAGGATCATCTGATGATCCTTACGGCTTTTCTGTTTTTACTTGCCTTTATTGCATAAGCACTGAAACGCCCTGTGAGTCAGATATCACTTTCCTTCAGGAGCAAGATCCGGTATCTGCTTAAGGAGATACTTCTGTATCTGGAGAGCATCCTGAGGTGTTATAACACCCGGATCCTGATGCTCATAAACGTCGCCAAAGTACTGACCTTTAGCGGTAATATGATTATCATCGGAACCCTCAAGGCCGAACCTGTCAGCGTTAGAGATCGACTGCATGATAAGGACAACGTCGTTCATCTTAACGTAACTATCCTGATCTGCGTCACCCCAGATTACCAAACAATGCGGATCAGGAGTTATCTCCTTCGCCCCCTTATCCTCAAGGAAAGAAGCCATCCAGAGAAGAGGAGCATTCAAGCTGAGTGAGATCTCGTTTACAGACCATGCCTCTGCACTGTCAACGTAGCATTTCTGATTTGCAACAGCGCCTCTCCTGTATCCGAGGCCGTATATATACGGATCCTGCAAACCTGCACTGGGACCGCCTGAAAGGACTCCGTCCGGAGCCTTCGGGAAGTCAGGATCAACACCGGCTGCCCAGTATGTATGACGAGGATACTGAAGAACTGTGCCCAGCTCTGTATCACCATATCCGGATACATAAGAGAAGTCATTTCCGTTGCGTCCGAAGATATAGTCCATAGCTGTGGAAGCGCCGTCAAGATACTTCTGATCGCCGGAAATAAGATGAGCATATGCCATTACAATAGCATTGTTGACAACAAAGGAGTTTGAATTTGACTCATAGCCGGAGATCTCGATCGGATTTCCGTTTTCATCAAGATCAATGTTTATATCGTCAATATATGTTGAGCCCTTATATGGTATGCCCATACCTGATTCTTCTTCAAGCCATAAATACTCATCAGCAGCACGACGGATCGAATCTCTAACTGTCTTAACATCATCAGCAGAAAGATGATCTTCATTCAGAAGGAGTGACAGTGTTCCGAGACCGGATGTGCAGCCCCAGTTGAAGGAGCTGAGCGAGCCCATGTTCTCACCACCCGTAATATTGGTCGTAACGCCGAGAGCCTTATCTGAACCAGTTGCATCGTTAGGATTACAGTATTCCATGAGCTTATCGTAATAATCAGGATCTCCGGTGGTAGCGAAGAGCTCGCAGAGTGCCCAGTAATAATCATCCTCAACGTATGTATCTCCGTAAGGAGCACAGTCAACAGCCTGATCGAGAGGAGCAAACAGAGGATCCTTGCCTATTACGTTTGTACCTTTAGCATCATACTGTTCGAGAGGATTACCCTCCTTGATAGCCCAATCAGCCTTGTGCTTCTCAACGGCAGCAAGGCAGTACTTAGCCTTTTCGATGCACTCATCAGCAAAGTCATCATCAATTCCTCTCCAGAGACGGGCTGCCTGTGCAGCACAAGCAATGGTATTGAATGTTGCAGCATACGTCGGAGGCTTGACAATACGGGCATTGCCTATTGCGAAATCGCCGTAGTCCCAGGCGTAGATCGCAAGATCTGTCCACTTGGAATCCTGAAGCTTATGGTAAACAAGACCGGTAGCCTCAGCACTGGTGCCGTTGTCGCCCCAGTATGGATCCTCCGGCTGAACGATCATCTTGAAGAACCACTCAAGCTCAACTCTTGCCTCATCAAGAAGGTCAGGAGCGCCGTTTGTTCCTTCAGGGATGCTCATTGTCTTTCCGTCGTCCCACTTGCCGTCCGTGCCTATCTTCTTAGACATCTCATAGAGATTCTGGAGTGTCCATACAGAGATACCGCCGTTAACAACACTTTTGCTGTGGCTGTCGGATTCGTACCAGCCGCCGGTAGCAGTAACGGAGTAACCTGTATCGCCGTCAAACTTCTTTCTGCTGTATGCCTTTACCCACTTAGGCTGAACATAAGCTTTATCAGGATTATGGCCGAACTTGAGGTGGGCAAGCTTCGGATCCTCACCGTTCTTTATGTAATCCTGTTCTATAGTAACACCTGAACGGTTCTGGTAGTAGTATGAAGCAGCGTCTCTTACCAGATCGCCGTAAACCTTCTCGTCCTTGATCGAGAACGGATGGGACTTATTCATCTGGTATGACTTACCTGTCTTCCAGTTCTCCCACATCACCTTTCCATCCTCGACAGTCGTATCGAATGCGCCCTCATATATGCTGTACTGTGTGCCGGAAACGCCGACCTCATCATCAACTACGATGTAGAAGCCGTCGCCGGTAACTGTATCAGGGATATCTGTGAAGTCAAGGATCTGAACGTACCTGCCGGAATCCTTGTATCTGTCGATCATCTTTCCGCCGTCGCCCCGTTCCTTCGTAGTTATAGGCGTACCGGAATCTGTATCGTCATCTATCACCTTTGAAGCCTTACCTGTATAAACTGCCTCGCCTGTATTGTCATATACTGTGAAATTGAGCGGCTCCTCAGCATCAGTCGTATAGGATGCCTGCTTTCTGAGCTTTGTAAAGTAGCCGACCTGATTGAGACGGACATTTGACTTTGGTCTGACAGCGCCGTATTCAGAAGACGGCATATCAGCGTAGGTATCGTTCAAATCCTGAAGGGATAAATTATCAAAAGTGATAGTAGCTCCCTCCGGAACGCCGGTATCCTCTCCTATGATATCACTGGTTGAATTCTTGTGGTCAGCATAGTGGAAAGCCCACTCCGCAGGACCGTCGCTGACAGGATCCAGCTCGGTGCCGGCAACAAATGTAGTATCAATAACATATGTCTCGCCCTTCTTGAGCTTGACCGGCATCCACCTACCTTCACCGGCATTGTTCCAGTATTCCTTGTTCTGAGCATAGTTACCGATCTTGGTGTAGATCCAGCCGTCTGCGGAACAGGTGATCTCAGCGTGTACATAATACTCATGACCGCTCGTGATCTGAATGCCTCTGTGGCGGAACTGGAGGTCCCAGCGGCCGTCTGCACCAGTGCCATTGGAAACGACCATAACCTTGTACTTACCGTCTGAGATATCAAACGTCTGCTTAGCAGGAGCAGTCTCACAGGTGTGCCACGGAAGACCTACATTGTCATCGAAGGTGGTTGCACCAAGCTTCTCGCAGCCTTTCCTGTCGATCTCAGCTGATGTGCTCATAGGAGCGAGTGTGCTGCAAACAGAAGTTGCAAGCATGGCAGCCGAAATAAGGCTGCCGGTGATGGTTTTCTTGAAAAATTTTTTCATTGTTTTCCCCTCCCAGATAAAACAATTAATATTTGAAAAGGCTTTTTACAATGTGCAGTTGCCCATGTTGTTCAGCCATTTTCATTGCAGCGAATTATATTAAAAACGTACCGGAATAAATATTTGATAGATCAGCAATGAATAATATTGCTCTTATTATTAACATACGGAGAAGCATATCAAAGTGTCGCATAAAAACAAAATTTTCATGATTTCTCTCCGCTATCCGGATAAATGACAGTTCACCCCGCCAACCGTCATTGTGTTTATTCTACTATATCAAGTCCAAAATGTCAATACTATTTATGTAAAATGTATTTTTCGAGGGACTAAGTTGCTTTATATTACAGGTAAGTTGCATTATAGTGTTGCGTTATAATGCATAGCAATATAAAGGCAATTATCAAAACTGTTTTTGAGCCGGACAATTTCTGTATCAATGCACTTTTCATAAAATAGCAGGAAGTGTGTTCACAAAAAGTTTACAATTATAGCCGCACATTTCAGCCCTCCTATACGTTAAAATATAAGAAAGCAGCGGTATGCTGCAAATATCAAGAATGGCAGGTGAACTATATGAAACTTAAGCAAACAGCGGCTTTACTGATAGCCGCAGCCACAGCAGTTATCCCCTTCACATCATCAACTGCAAGCCCCTTCAAGGCACCCTCTGCGGTGTATGCAGATTCCGCATCTGCATTAGCTGAATTGCCTGACTGGATACCGGACGATTTTGATTCAGCGGTCGAATTCAGGAACACCTATGGCGCTACACATATCGGCAATGGTCTTATCTGTATCGTTTATCCCGAACGTGTCAGAAAAGGCAGAAGTGAGGACACATACGGATATGAGCTTCAGGCTTCGGGAGACATAGGGCAGATACTTAAGCATGAAATATACTCCCATGAGTATACAGAAACCTGCTATGATGTTTTTGTATATCAGCCTCTGAAGCAGGGCGATCATGAGCTGAAGATCGTTGATCCTCATGTACAGGTCAAGCCATCACCGGAAGAAGCTGATGCTGACTGGGAACCTCCTGTTGTTGCTGAATATACTTTTACAGCGGATAATGCTCTACAGATCACCGAGACTGATATCTACAGCTGGCTGCCGGACTGCATGACTGAGTTCGGGGAATATGAAAGAGAAAACGGAGAGGTCTCTGTCAAGGATAACTACATCGTTTTTTGTACAACAACTATAGATCAGTTCGGAGACAATTGGAATCCGGACAGTTCAAACAAATATGAGAACATAAAATACTGTCAGATGTCTGACTGTACAATGGAAGTCAGGGATATGTATGTTGACGGCTCGATCGACACGGTATATGTCTATCAGGCGGTAAAAGACGGTCATGAAAAGATCTCGTTTGTACGTACATCAAGATCAAGACCGGATCAGCCGGATGGTGAGCCTAAGGTACTGACCGCAGACTGCATGATACTTGATGACGCACAAACTGTTCTGCTCCAGAATGACGCAAAGGTAACCATTCTTGATAACGAAACAGGAAAGCCCATCGAAATAACTAAGGATTCAGGCTTTGCACTTTATCAGCTCGTAAACGAATTTCCGACACCGATCATTGCCGAGCTCGACTCAAATCCCTGTATCCTGCGTGGTATCAGCTATCCTCTGGATGAGAGCATCGATCTGAAAATGCCCGGAGAATATGAGAGACCAATGATCGAGGGCACTTTTCTCACTGATGAGAATTATTACAAAGTTACAAAATACGAAAACGGTGCGTGCGAAGCAGTGTTCAGACTTAATAATATTGTCGATTTAGAACCCGGTCAGACAAGGATAACGCTGTATGACAAGGATACAGGCGAACTTATTCCCAGTCAATGGCTGAAGAATCACAGATGGGGATTCGGTACGGATATCAGATACAAAAGAGATGATGTTCCCGGCGGCTGGATGTATACAGGCCCTATTTGTATCGTGGATTCAAATCCATGTCTTTATACAGCAGATGATTTAGCAGAATTATACAAGTCAGCAGACTATTTCGGATTTGTATGTGATGACCAGCCGACAGTAAAGCTCTATAAAAACGGTTCAATTGATATTATCTTCAACACTAAGTTCAAGCTGACAGGCAATGTCAACGGAGACGGCAATTTCAATATTGCTGATGTGGTCACATTGCAGAAATGGCTCCTCAATGATCCTGATGTGGTCATGTATGACTGGTGGCAGGGCGACTTTGACTTTGATGATCAGCTGACTGCTTTTGATCTTTGTCTTATGAAGCAGGAGCTTATCGAGAAACCCGACAATATCTTTGTTGAGCCTGATGAAAAGGTGGAATATGGTATATATGGCCGTGTTATTGCGGATGGATTGAAAATGTACATGGGACCTGACGAGAGTTATGGTGTTATCACTTCTATACCTAAAGGACCGCTCATCAGAGAACTTGGCTATCAGCATGATAATGATTTCTGGATGTATACGGAATATGACGGCAAGAATGGCTGGGTAAGGATATTCGAGCAAGACAATGTAACTCCTACGCTCTTTTTTGAGGAAGTTGCAGCAAAACCTGTCATATACCTCTATCCTGAAGAGGAGACAGATGTTCATGTGAAGCTGGAACTGACTGAAGCTGATCTCTCAACAACATATCCTAAGTACAACAACGGCTGGGACGTTACTGCCTATCCCGACGGAAGCCTTCTCAACAAGGCAGACGGCACTCACCACAGATATCTCTTCTGGGATGCTGTAAACTGCCGGACAAGATTTGACTTCTCCAAGGGCTTCTGTGTTGCAGGCTGCGATACAGAGAGCTTCCTCAGGGAAAAGCTCAAATATATGGGACTGACCGAGGATGAGATGAACGAGTTTATCGTATACTGGCTGCCGCTGATGGAGCATAACAAGTTCAATCTCATTTCGTTCCAGGGAGATGTATATACCGATTCCGCAAAATTAAACATCACACCGGCTCCCGACAGTATTCTGCGTATATTCATGGCGTATGTACCGTTAGAGGAGGCAGTTGATATCGAACCACAGCAGCTTGAGACCTTTGAACGAAAAGGGTTTACAGTCGTTGAATGGGGCGGAAGTAAAATGCAATAATATAGATCTCCTCCCATAAACATAATACTCATTCACCAGTTTTTCATCATATATTGAGGGAGACACCTCTGAAAAAGGTGTCTCCCTCCCCTATCCGAAACTTTAAGTATTAATTCCCCCGGATATGGCATACCCATGCATTGCTGCATGGTTTTTTTTTATGCGCATTAATGATTTACATGAGACACCTTGCTGTGGCTGGTGATTTGTATTCCTTTGAGATATACATAACAGAAATATATGGTTGAATAGCGAAAAAGAGCAAAAAAGACTTGACAAATACAATTATATTTGATACAATATAATTGTAATCAACACATAATCAAGAGAGGGTGATATAATGGGATACGACTATAAGGAAGCAATGAAACTGGAAAAACAGCTTTGTTTTCCGCTGTATGCCGCAGCAAGAGCTGTAACAGGAGCGTATACTCCTTATCTGAAAGAGCTTAATCTCACCTACACACAGTATATCGTTATGTTGGTACTCTGGGAAAAGGACGGTATAACAGTCGGCGAGATATGTAAAAAACTTATGCTGGACAGCGGAACTCTCTCCCCTCTGCTGAAAAAAATGAAAGTCCTCGGGTATATTGAAAAACAGCACAGTACTGATGATGAACGTGCAGTACTCATTTATCTGACCGAGCAGGGCAAAGCATTGCAGGAACAGGCAAAGGATATCCCCTTAAAGGTCGGACAGTGCATTAAGCTCGCCCCCGAAAAGGCAAAGCAGCTCTATTCCCTGCTCTATGAACTGCTTAAAGCAAAAGATGATGAACTTCGATAAAACGAAAGGAGCCCCAACTATGAAAACAGTGTACGATTTTACAGTAAAGGACCGTATGGGAAATGACGTAAAGCTCAGCGATCACAGCGGAAAGGTGCTGCTTATAGTCAATACTGCCACAGGCTGCGGCTTTACGCCCCATTATGAGCCCCTTGAAGAAATGTATCATGATCTGCATGATAAAGGCTTTGAAATACTTGATTTTCCCTGCAATCAGTTTGCAAATCAGGCTCCAGGAAGCGGCGAAGAGATACATCAGTTCTGCAAGCTGAAATTCGGTACTGAATTCCCGCAATTTGCAAAAACAGAAGTGAACGGCGAAAATGCAGAGCCCCTGTTTGCGTATCTGGCTGGAGAAAAGCCATTTGAAGGCTTCGGCAAGGGAATAAAGAACGCCGCACTTAACAAGTTTGCTGAGATAAACAATAAAAAATTCGGCAGCAAGGCATATATAAAATGGAATTTCACAAAGTTTCTCATAGACAGGACAGGCCGGGTTGCTGCAAGATTTGAGCCTACTGCTGATATGAACGAAGTCAGGAAAGCGGTCGAAGAATTATTGGGGTGATACTATGGGCGAAAAATTTGATCTGCAGGAATATCTCACTGAGGGCGTGGAGCGTATAGTTTCCGAAGCTGTTAAAGCCACGCTAAGGAATCCGAAGGAAAGTGCATTCATGCTGAAATTTGCCGCAGCAAGCCGTACAGCCTCAAAAAAGCGCAGAAAAGCCGAAGATAAAGGGGAGCACATCCCGCCGTTCCTTATCGCAAGTATCACAAGCAAGTGCAATCTGCACTGTGCAGGCTGCTACTCACGCTGTAATCACTCAACGGTGGATTCCGAACCTGTAAGGCAGCTCACCGATGAGGAGTGGCAAAACGTGTTCGATGAAGCCGAGGAGCTTGGTATCAGCTTTATTCTCCTCGCAGGCGGAGAGCCTATGCTTCGACGAGGCGTTATCGAAGCGGCAGGAAAGAAGCAGAACATCCTGTTTCCGATCTTCACCAACGGCACATACCTTGATGAAAGATACTTAGAGCTTTTCGACAAATGCCGCAATCTGATACCTGTTATGAGTATTGAAGGCGATCGTGAACTGACAGACCAAAGGCGTGGAAATGGTATCTACGACAGGCTGATCGCCAATATGGACGAGATAAAAAGGCGCAGACTGATATTCGGAGCCTCCGTAACACTGACCACAAGGAATTACAAAGAAGTGACCTCCCAGGAATTTCTGGACAGTCTTGCGGAAAAAGGCTGCAAAGTAATAATATTTGTGGAGTATGTCCCTGTGACCGAGGAGAGCAGAGAGCTTGCTCCAACAGATACTGAACGTGAATACTTACAGCGCAGGATAGAACAATTGAGGGAAACTCACTCCGAAATGGTTTACATAGCATTCCCTGGTGACGAGAAAAGCTCAGGCGGCTGTGTTGCAGCAGGCAGAGGCTTCTTCCATATCAACTCACACGGCGGAGCAGAGCCTTGTCCATTCTCGCCATACTCTGATATCAACGTAAGAGACTGCTCTCTGAAAGCTGCGATGAATTCGCCCCTGTTCAGAAAACTGCGAGATGAAGGCTATCTGCTGGAAGACCATAGCGGAGGCTGTGTTCTCTACGAAAAGCGTGAGCTGGTCCAGCAGATCATAAACGGATAAAATCCGAAAAAGCACCGATCTGAATGAATTAAAAGAATATCAGACAGACCAAATATCCGAACACAGGCAGATGTAAATTATCTGTATAAAGCGATACATAATCCTGAATATCCGGATATTTTTGATGATTATGATAAAATCGTAGCACACGGTGATGTTTTTAACAGAGGCGACGGAATTGATGACAGAGATGTTATGACGCTGATAGCATGGATAAATAATCAACGCCCTTACCGGAGTATCTGATATAAGTGTTTTCGATAAATATAATCCGTATGAAGGCAGGGATTGGCTGGCCGGCTGTAAAATGGCGCTGGTTCTTAATTCAAAGACATCTGTAAGGTTCTTCTATGACGGCGAGGAGGACTACGCAACAATGAAGATGTGTCGTGGAGAAACCCTTGCTACTGCGGAGATCCTATAAAAAAAGCATAATGACGACGGAGACTACTTTAAGGTAAAGAACATTCCCGCCCATAGATTGTCTGAAGCATTCGTTGTCGAAACAGGAGATAAAACACTACTTAATACAGCGCTTTGTTATGGTTATCTTGTAAAGCTCAGATCAGATGATAGTAACCTCAGAACACTTGTCTGCGCTTTATATGATTACGCTATGGCTCCTGAAGCCTTCTATGATACATTCAAAGACTAAAGGAGAAATAATGATGAAAGATAAGTATATCTCTCCGGAAATGGAGATAATCGAATTCAAGGCAGAGGACGTTATAACAACAAGTCCGATCGGAGATCTTCAGACTCCGCAATTACACTAAATATGTAACAGGCAGCTTCGGCTGCCTGTTTTCTCTATAGTCCAGGATCAAATAGCGGCTCATACTTCTTATTCATTTTCACTTCATCTCAGCAGCTCATTTCTTCCTGTAAAACCGCTTGCGGCGGTCCTGATTATTTTTTTGTGAATGATATATAGGATTCAACAAAAATAATTGTATGCAATGACGCTATATCGTTCTGACGCAATATCCTGCAAACAACGTAATATAGAGATCTGCCGCCATGCTATACTGATCGTATATTTCAAGTGCAATATTGACAATTTGCCGGTATTATGGTATCATTAAAGATAAAGTCCGACGCAGTTCAGACTGATACCGGATAATATTTACCGGTAAACAACATAACTATCAGGAGGAGTGATGTAATTGAATTTTTCAGGACGTAATTTCAGAAAAAAGAAAAAAGCTATGTCTGTGTTTCTAAGTTCTGTATTGACACTGAATACCTGTGCAATGATCGGCATAAAAACCAACGGATCAGTGCCAAGTGACTCTAAAGCTGTCCGCAGCGAGATCATTGAAAAATCAGCGGAGTATCTTAGATCCAGAAAAAATTCAGACAACAGTTTCGGCAGCAATAAGCTGGTCAACGAAACCGCTGATGCTCTTATAGCTTTGAGAAAGACCGGAGAGCAGCCAGATGAAAACAGCATTAAATGGATGGAGGATAATGCTGAGTTCCGCAATACGGATATGACCGCAAGGATAGCTTCTGCTTCAGGCAGCGGCAGTTATCTCAGCAAAATGGAAACAGTTCAGAACGCTGACGGCGGTTTCGGGCTGTATCCGGATTATTCCAGTGATGTTCTCGACTCAGTTCTTGTGCTCGAGGCTCTGAACGAGACCGGTTATTCCGGATCAGATATATCCGGTACCAATATATGCTCATACCTTATCAGCTCTGTCAACGAGGACGGCGGCTATTCGTATTCCAATGAAAACAGCAGTGATCCTGTTCTGACCTCAATGGTCGTTTACAATGTAGGAAGATTCCTGACTGCTAACAATTACAGTTTATCACCGCTTGAAAGCTCCCTTACCTATATTGAAAATAACATATCAGACAGCTATTCAGATGCAGACCTTGAAAAAACCGTATACAAGTATCTTGCATTGAATGCAGCAGGCTCAGAATTTGATGAGATAGGTGTGGTGAATGCACTTGACAGCGCAGAAAAGTCAAACGGAAGCTTCGCAGATAGCGTACATACCACCTCGCTTGTAATAAGACTTCTTGATAATCTTGACCTTGAAAACAAGATAAGCATAACTTCCTTTGATACTGAACTGAGCAGCAATGAAGCAAGCGCAGAAAAGTCAAGCTCAATAACAGCTTCTACAAGTATAGGCTATACCAGCAATTATGATGCTGAGCTTGACCTTAAATTCACTGTATTCAACGGTGAAAATGCTGTATACGAGAACTCATGCAAGGTGAACTGTCCTGAGAGCGGGAAGAGTGTTGAAGTTGATTCAGCTGATTTCACACTTTCCGAACCGAGCGATGAAGGCATCTATGTCCTTGCAGAGCTCTATAAAGGAGATGAGCTCCTGAAAAGTCAGCGTATCAATATTACCGTACCTGAAAGGACAAGCGAAGATGCTACTGAAATAACCGATCTTTTAGTTGATCTGGATACTCATGCGGCAGTAAAAGGCACTGATACAGAGGTAGCCGCTTCATACACACTCCTTTACGCTACAAATGTTGAACGAAACGTAAAGATGAAGACTGTCGTTTCCAGAAAAGGCAAGGAGATCACCTCTTCTGTTGAAGATGCAGTCCTTGTTCCGGAAAAGAATACTCTTACCGGAACTCCGCTTAAATTTGTCCCTGATACATCATCAACAGGCACATATGATGTCACAGTCATCTGTCTGTATGAGGACAAGGAGGTTTGCAGAAATACTGCTGAACTGCAGATAATCGAGCCGCCTGCTATAGATGAAAAACAGGATGAAAATGAGAAGACCAAGCTTGAGATAACATGGTTCGGTCCCATACTCAGTGAATACTACGTTTATGCCGGAAATGAGACGGAGATCTCAGCCGGTGCAGAGATAAACTACTATTCCAATGATAAATTCAACGGAAAAGTTGAGCTCTATGTTTGGAGCGATGAAGATTCCATAGCTGAGACAAGCTTTGATGTTGAGCTGGAAAAAGGCGTTATCACATATTTTGACGGCAAGGCTGAATTCCCTGTATACAAGAGTGATCCTCAGCTCACCTTCACTGTGAAAAATGTGGGAGAATATGAAGTATTCGCAAAGCTCTACGACAATAACGGCGCCCTCTTAAAGGAAGGCAAGAGGACACTTAAAGTCGTTGACAAGCCTGTACAGGATCTCATAATGAACAGCAGTGAGGATCCCGACCAGGATAATATGATCGATATATCCTGGAACGATATCAGCAATGATGCAGAGAGCTACAGCTATCAGCTCAACAGAAGGATCAACGGCGGAAAATGGGAGCCCCGTTCTATCTGGAACGAGGAAGAGCATATCAAAGTGCTGAATGTTTATCCGGCAAGTCCTTATCTTGCAGAATGGATGACCAATACCATAAGCAACACAGAACTGCCTGCCGGAAAGGGAATATTTGATATTGAATCAGTACATATTTCAACATTCAACAGTGCTCCTGCAACATATCTTTACAACGAGGACGGAAGCTGGAAGTGTGATGTAATATTCTTCGGTGCTTCCGACTGTAACGGCGGTTATGATATGAGCAGCGCAGCTGCGGCTGAGATACAGAAATTCATTGACAGCGGCCGTGGAGTTCTCTTCGGACATGACACAATGAACAGATACCTCGGTCACGTAAACTTCAACAGCTTTGATGAGCAGACCGGACTTCACGTAAGTACATCACACGGAACATACAGAACGACCTCTGTATCTGTAGTCAAGATAGGTACACTTACTAATTATCCATGGACTATAAGAGGAGATCTTACTGTTCCTAATACTCATACCTCCGGACAGTTCATTACTAATGCCACAGAGTGGATCACATTGAACACACATAAAGAAATAGACTCTGAATCAGGCGGTATTGACGGTTTCTATCTCTGTACATACAACAATCTCGGTATGATACAGACCGGAGACAGTACAGGCCAGGCTTCTGATGATGAGAGAAAAGTGCTTGCGAATACACTTTTCTACCTCTATCAGATATCCCAGCAGACAACTGCAAAGGATCCTTCGTTCTATGACATAGATGCTCCGGACAAGCCTGAGTACATATCCTCAGAAAACAAGGACGGCAAGCTCAGTGTAAAGGTCAAGACAGTTGATAATCCCACAGATTATGAGTATTATATCGCTGCTGATCCTGAAACTCCGGATGCCGAAAAAGTTCTTTCAAATGTCACAAAGCATACCGCTTTCAGCGATCTTGCAGGCTTCGTTGTCAAGGTAAGCGCAAGCGCAGATGAAGATCCTTCGCTCATCGAGTATAACGAAAACAGGGATCAGGTGCTTGACATAGTTCCTGCTGACAGCAATGGCAGCGCTGAGCTCACAGCAGAGCCCACAGACTTCAGCCAGCCTCAGTACATCCATATCTTTGCAGTTGACAACGCAGGAAACGTCAGCGAAGAGTACATCATGCCTTTTGCTGATACAGATATCATTACAAACATTGATACAGACCAGCAGCTTTATACCTACGGCGATACAGTGAAGATAAACACTGAGACTTTTTCTTCACCGTTCGGCAGAACCGCTGATATGACAATTGTAATCCTCGATGAATTTGACAATGTGACCAAAGAGCTCGTTTCCGTGCCCGGTCAGGTACTTGAAGCAGATACAAAGTTCCTCAGCTCTGCTGAATGGGAGATACCTCAGAATACAGTAGGACGCTTCAAAGCTGTTATAAGCTGGAAAAATGATGATGATACAATTGCCTCTGCTGAGAAGACATTCAAGATATCAAATGAGCAGAGTATTGCAAATGTGGTAAACAGCGACAAGAAGAATTATTCCCTCAGCGAACCGATAAATCTTGCAAGTGTCGTTTACAATAACAGCATTGGCATGACAGAAAACGACCTTGTGCTCAATGTAAAGGTCTTTGATTCAAAGGGCGCAGAAAGAGCTGATTTTGAGCACAGTATAGGCTCTGTAAATCCGGAAGGCAGCATGGATTATTCAGATGCTTTAGCTCCGGGCAAGCTCACAGACGGTGAATATAATGTTACCGCTTCAGTGGTACAGGACGGCGTTGAAGTCTCATCAGACACTGCTGAATTTACAGTTGCAGGAGATGTTACATCTTTCAGCGGAAAGCTTGATCTTACCCCGTCAGACAGCAAGGCAGATGTGAAATTCTCTGTCACAAATTCCGGCAGCGGAAATGCAGATGAAGTGCTTGTAACTGTAAATGTATATAAAGACGGCACATCCGAACTTGCATATACATACAGCAAGACAGTATCAATAAATGCCGGAGACACATTCAGCGATACAGCTTCATTCGATATCCCTGCTGATTATGACGGAACATATTCCGGTGTTCTGAGTGCTGAATACAAGGGCAAATCAGAAGATCTTGACTACGACGGATTTGAAGTAACACCTGCGTTACCTGAAACAACTACCACAGTATCAGCAGCAGCGACAACAACTACTACAACTGCTAAAACCACAACAACTATAAAGAATGTGGATTCACCAAAGACCGGAGACAGAAATATCCCGGCTTATATGTGGATGATAACTATATTCAGTATTGCAGGACTTGTAGTGCTGAAAAGAACAGGAGGCAGCGAAGATGAAATTGAATAAAAAGATCAGAACAGCTGCATTTGTTACAGCAGCCGCCTTTATCTGTTCTTCAACAGGATATTACGCCTATACAGTTTTTGAAAACAGGCGTACCGTACCGGCAGACAAGACCGGTATCGTAAGAGAGATCAATGCGGAAGTAGCTCCGGCCGGCTTTGACGATACCTGTGTTGAAAAGCTCGCAAATGCCTGTGAACAGAATAATAATGAAGAGATCACTGTTATCTGCGATGAGATACTCAGCGAAATGGATGATGCAAGAGCGGATATACTTTCCTTTTCCGACGATGTTAACGAATGGGGAAGCGATGTTATAAAAGAGCGCCAGAAAAAATACGAAAGCGAAATGAACGTAAAGTATTCTCAGACCGCAAAGGCTCTTGAAAACATAAAAAACGGCATTGATACTGATGAAAATCTCAGCATAGTCAGCGATAATCTTTCACTTCCGGAAGAGGATATCAGAACAGATGCTGCTCCGAATACGGAGATCGCCGCAACTGATGTCGAGTATGAGGAAGATGATATGGTACTGAACACCTATGAATTCACCTCCCCTGCTCCGGCTGCTTCCGATCTTGAATTTGACGGTGAAATGCCTGATTTCATGATCGATACTGCCAACAGCTTTGAGGACATAAACAGCGTATATCTGTTCGTGAAAAACAATATCAAAAATGAGATCTACAGCGGTTCAAAGAAAGGCGCTCTCATTACTCTTGCTCAGATGGGCGGAAATGATATGGATCAGGCCTCACTGCTTATCGATCTCCTCAGAGCAAGAAATATCCCAGCAAGATATGTGGGAGGAAATATAAGGATAACTGCAAAGCAGGCTGTTGAGCTGACAGGCGCAAAAGACGCATCAGCTGCCGGACGTTTCCTTGCTACCGCATACAAAAATGTCAGGGCAGTCACAAATAACGGCGAGATAGTTGCATATAAACTGTATCACACATGGGTAGAGGCTTACATACCGTATACCGATTACCGTGGAGCCGGAAACAAGGCCGGTGAAAGTATGTGGATACAGCTTGATCCCAGCTTCAAAAAGCTTGAGATAAAGTCAGAAGAAGTCGATGCAGAGTTTGATGCAGATTCAATTTCACTGATAAATATGATAAACGAAAGCAATGAAAAGGATACTGAACATTCACTGGAGAAAGTTGAGATACCGGATAAGCTGAAGTATTATTATGCTGAAATGGCTCAGTATGATGATGAGTATATCCCCTCATCTCTCCCCTATAATGTCCTTGATGTCAGCGAGAGATACTCCTTTATCAAGGACAGTGACAAGGACAGGATATCGATCACTGTCGATGATGATACTCTCCTGTACGCTCCTGTATCCGAGCTTTACGGCAAGTCTGTTATCTTATCATACGAACCTGCTTCTGAATATGACAGAGAGGTCATGGACAGATACGAAAAGCTTGTGGACGTTCCTGCTTACCTTGTAAATGTTGTGCCGGTCATCACAGTCGGCAGCAAGAAGTACAGAGGAAGCTGGGAGAACTCCCTTGGTTCAACACAGCAGATGATAACCTCCGTTACCAACAGCAGCGGAACCACAATGCTCAATGACATTGTAAGCTGCGGTTCTGTGTATGCAGTAAATCTCGACCTTCAGACAATAACTCCCGATGAGGTCAAGGCTGCTGAAATAAGAATGAACAATGCAAAAGAGAACTATAATGTAAAGAATATGTGTACTCCGGAAGAACTCGGTGCATTTCTTGACTATGCCGGAATGTACTATTTCTCACAGTGTGATTCTCAGGAATACGTTTATTCTTCAACAATGAACGTAAACCACAGCAAGCGTCTCAGTCTTGCTTTTACAGGCTACCAATTCACAAAGACAGCAATGTTCGGAATGGTAAGATCACTTGACTACGGTTCATTCTATATCGATGTTGCGTATAACTGTGCTGCTGATATCAGCTACGACGGAAACAGAGATGCCGAAAAGAGTTTTGTGTACACTATCGGCTGTGTAGGCTCATACTTTGAGGGCTATATCTGGGAGCAGCTTGTTGATAAGGATAAGACCTGCATCTCAACAATGAGCGTTATGAATGCGGCTGCACAGAAGGGTATCGATTTCAGATATCTTACCAAAGCCAACGCAGAAGAAGAACTCAGCAAATGCAATCTGAAGGAGTCTGTAAAGAACGAGATCAGAAACTTTGTCAATATGGGAATGCTGATCGAGCTGGTTCCGGAAACCATGACCATAGGTGACTGGACAGGTTCAGCCTATATTGCCATAGACCTTAAAAGCGGTTCTGCATCATATATGATCTCCGGCGGATTGGCCGGCGGTTCATCAATGGAATTTGAGGATCTGTTTGAGGTCAATAATGCACTGTTCGTTGTAAACATCGAGCTTGGTGCTATAAGTATGGCTTCATCATACAACACATTTGTAAAGGGAGAAGCTTCAAATAACGCTAAAGATATAATGAAGGGCGCTCACGGAATGATAGGTGCGGCATTCTCTATCGGTTCTGCAATGAATATGAGATATGCTAATTATGATTTCATATTTAAATATGCAGAAGAAGGCGATGACTGCCTTATAGAGTATGCTCTCTTCACCATGAGAAATATGCTTGACACGTATATCAATTTAGTCTGCGCTGCTTCATCACTCTTCGGAGCAGAAGCAGAGGCACTTGCATCTTCAATTTATGCAACCTATTATGCAACATGGCTTGTAGCTGATGTAGCTGGTGCTATTGCAAGTGGTGATCCCGTATTTACAAAGGATAATGTATTCAACGGATTCGCAACGATCTGGAATATACTCGGTGTTGCACTTGCACACAGCGCATAAATGATCACGATAAAAGCTCCGGAGCTGTTTATAGTTCCGGAGCTTTTTTATATCCTGACGAGGATCTGTCAATTTGTCATTTAAGAGTTTAGAAAACAGAGGTATATAGTGATATTCAGTAACAGCCAGCCATTCCCAGCCCTTCACAGAAGGGCTGAGGATGGTTGGCTGTTACAGTATATCTGCACTGAATGCAAATAACGTTTCATGCAACGCCTCCTTCGGGAGGCGCTTTTTTGTCAATCATCAAATAGTTTATCTGCCGCATCAAGGTCAAGGAGGTAATACTTCCTGCCTTTCTGACGATTCTCAATGAGCAGAGTATAAGGTATCATCCTTAATCTGCTCCGGACTGTATTCTCTGAAAGTTGCAGCTGAGATAGTAACTCTTCACGAGAGATGCCGATATTGGAGCAGTTTCTCAGCAATATCCGGAAACATCCGTCGGCATCCTGATTCCTGAATTTACGTTATTATCAAAACGGTGCCTTTATGCAGCACATCCAGCTCATATCCTTTTCAGATCAGTAATGATCCAGTCGTGCTCTTCATGAAGATACTCATTGTTGCAGTACGGACAGGCTTTGACGTTGCGAGCATCAAAACTTGCACCGCATGAGGGACAGCTTACGGCAGAGAAAGAGAAGCCAAGCCCAGTCGGTGTTTTGATCTGCTTCCTCATACGCATTCTGTACTTGTCCGATTTGATTTTGATTTTTCCATCTCTGCAATGAAGGCAATCAAGATAAAGTATGAGATTCACATCGCAGATCATGTCTTTTATCTGACAACTGATTATGCTGAAATTGTGGAGTCGGGCTTCAATTATTTCAGCTGCCTCTTTTGGACACCGGCATTTACAGCAGGAAAGCACCGTCGCATCTTTGCTGTAAACAGCCATTCTGAACAGAGATGTGATCTTATCACGGAAGTATTCGGATGAAAACTCAGGATCATTCTGTTTGATCTTATCAGCATTAAGCAGCGTTGATACTAAATGTCCTATGCCACGTAGTTGCTTGCCCATCAGCCTCAAACTCTCAAACAGCTTTTTGAACACGAACAGAATACCGCCGACCATCGCTCCGCCCAAAATACCGCCAAATAGACCGAAGATAACGTTCGCTATAGTGTTTTGAGCTTGACCTGCGAACAGGTTGAATAATATGCAGATAATTATCATCGGTATGATGCTTGCAATTATCAGAGTTGTCAGATCGTGTTTATTTTTGATTTTTGTCTGTTTGATGTCATGATTTTCAAAAGTGAAATAGTTCATGACTTTCGGATACAGTTCACTCATAAGAAAATGCGTACCACAATGCTTACATCCGGCTTGCAGTTCTCCAAGTGTTGAAGGCGCACCGCAGTGAGGGCAGCATAATGGCATATCGTCGCCCGGCTGAGTTCCGTCATTCAGCTCCTGTATGATCACCATCAGATCGATGTCATCAGTGTATTTAGTAAGTTGATCCTGAGTGCTGACAACGTTTCTCGTCATACCCGCATTTCCGCTGATGAAGGTGTTTTTAAAAACCCTGTCGCTGTATGAAGTGTCTCCGGAGTTTATTCTGTCCGAACCTTTCTTTTTTAGTTCGCATTTCATATCAAGTCCAAGAGATCGCAGCTTTTGTTTTTGCAGTTCTAAAACAAAGCGCAGATCCTGACTGGCGAGTTCGGGAAGTTCCCCTGTGCTATACCATTTCGACATCTGCTTCACAAATTTTTTATACGGCACCGCAGGAGCAGAGTGCTCCGTGTTTTTAACGTCAAATTCATTCATATGTCATCCTCTTTTCGAGAAGAAAGCTTATTGCTTACTTATTTCAGCCAGGCTGCATACAGTATTTACTCCCAGCACATCAGAAATTATAGCACAGGATCAAGAATAAGTCAATCAGGCGGCTTGTCCGTCAATCCTTCTAATATATTCATAATGCTATTGTAAGTCGGACTCGGCTAAAATATCACCCCAATCAGCTTCATCTCCCCTCATCGAAATAAGTCTATATTCCTTTTTTCTGTTGTTTTCAGAAAACCCATTTAATTGACAAGATGTTTTTTTAATTCATATTTTACCATAGAGTCATCTATTATAGAAGGATCATGTGTAACCATTATAACGGTTTTTCCATTATTAATAAAAGATTTCAGTATTCTTAAAACTTGCTCTGCATTCTTTCTGTCTAAAGAACCCGTAGGCTCATCTGCCAATATAAGATCGCATTGTTTTAATATCAGTCTTGCTAAAGCTATCCGCTGCTGTTCACCGCCTGAAAGAGAAAAGACTTTCTGTTCTTCTGTTCCTTCCATACCAACTTTGCTTAATGCTTCTGATATCGTTATATCAGTTCTTGAATTTTTCATTATGAATTCCAAATTTTCCTTAACAGTTTTATGTTCAACAAGTGCGAAATTCTGAAATAAAAAGCCAACTTTTTTCAAATAATAATTTTTTAAATTACGAGTTTTTGTAATATTAATGTTATCTACAATTATTTCTCCGGAGTCGACAGGTTCAATACCGCCAATCATATTTAGTAAAGAAGTTTTTCCGCATCCGCTTTCTCCGGTAAATACGGCGAATATATTATTATCAATTTTCATTGAAAAATCATTGAATATTATATGTGAACCAAAAGATTTAGATATATTTTTTATTTCTATCATAATGCTCCACCTTTTAAGATTTTTACTAATTGTTTTTTCTCGATTTTCTTAATATTAGCGGCTAACAGTGAAATATCCAGTCCAAACAGGATACCGCACTGTAAGATCACAACATATATCGAAACAGATTTAGTAACAAAAGCAAATATAGTCTCTGAAACTAATATCATAATAAATACAACTAATGATTGAATAAACATATTTTTATTTTTTCTTAATATTGAATATCCAAGAACCTTTTTTAGTGCTAATTCCTTTGCATTAAGATCATACTCAAATCTTATCAAAAGTGCGGTTATCAGGATGAAATATATCATCATCAGTATAAGCAATATAGTCGACACGATTATCAAAGTAATATATATCCGAAAATCTGACTTGTATTTTTCATATGCATTATATCCGATAACTTTAACAGAAGCATCACTAAAGAAAGATTTTATCTCATCTGTATTATCTATTTCAAATAACATCGAATCTACCAGATTTCTATAATTAGTATCTATATTATATTTTTCTTTTGTATCTGATGAAATACAAATTACAGGTGCTGATAAATAATCAAATTCTCCCGATAGCTGCATACAAAGGATCTTATTCTTTGGTTTGTATGAGATCAATCTGATGTTTTTTTCTTCAGGATAATAATTTTCAACGCTTTCAAATTCTTCTTTCATGTAGTTGATATATTCTTCTTTTGATGATTCCTTAATTGAATCTGGAAGCAGCATAATACAGTCATACTCATCAATACTTAAATCAGATAGTTCATTTATTACCGTTTGCAAATAATCCATAGCCAAATTATTACAATACATAACTTTATACTCACTATCAATGCCAATATCAGTAATACATATATAATTATATTTTTGAGAATTTACAAGATAGCTTTTTCTTTCACCTTCTTTTTGCATATAATTCTGTATAGAAGACATATCGTTGTTTTTTATCGCAGTTTTGTAATCGCCATCTGAAATGAAATCGAGAGCAATGTAGTTTTTATGGTTTTCAAAAAATTTTCTTGCTTTGTAAAAATCGCCGATCTCAGATGTGATAACACACATTGATGTAATAATGCCTGCAACTACTATTGTTGATATAGCCTTCACAATGAATAATGACGATGTAATTTTTTTTGTATGCTGATAACCGTATATAACTTCCCTTGAATTGAATTTAAACAATGGAAAGTAAGCGAAACAATTCAAAATACAAAGTGCAATATACATCCATGTTATATTATTATAAATCGATACAAGAACCGTATACTGTCTTAAAAAGTAATACAAAACAAAGTAGATAATCAAATAACTCAAGGTATCTGATAGAATGTTTTTTTGAATATATTTGCATGAAGAAGCGCCATGAATCACTCGTATGGTAAATTCCTTTTTTTCATATATTGCATTGAAATAACTGCTTAAAAACATAATTACGATCAATAGCACACATAATATAAAAGGAATGTAGTTTTCTATTTTTTCCTTTCCATTATTATAAAAAATATAATATCCATCCAGTTTTTTTAATTGACTTATATATCTGGAAATATCCTGTTCACTTCCATATACGCTCCAGTCAAGGATTTCATCTGCATTCAGCTCTTCAAACTGTTTGAATGATACATTGATATCTTCATAGACAGCAGATCGAACTTTTCCGGAAGATATTCCAAGCTTTTCAGAAAGTTTATTGATATCATCAGCAGATGTGTAATATATAATATCGGTATGACCTTGTTCTAATTTTGATATTTTTGTAAAAAGAATAACATTGTTTTCTTTTGCTATACTTGAAACCAGCTCAATATCGATGCCTTTTTTACTGCTGATTTTCAACGAGTTAGGTTTTTCATGATTTGTAAGTATCATTGTGTAATTTGTCAAAATGGTAAATACAAAAATTATTAATGTAATTATAAGATAAATAACATACTTAGACTTGTTCATTTAACGTTCACCTATAAATCAATATGCGAAGAAGCACATAAAATATGTGCTTCCTCTTTTTAATTTAATTAGTCCCAGTATACGTTACCATACCAATAAGTACTATCATTCGAGTCGTTCATCCATTTTGTAGCATTTCCTTTTCCTCGTGTTGTAGAACTTCTGGCAGTTTTCTTACCCACTTCAACTACGTAACAATCATAATAAAA
>LVAK01000220.1 GCA_001604035.1 Clostridiales bacterium Firm_05 | reverse complement strand
AGAGGAATAACATCCCTCTGGACTCCCCTTTTTTGCCGCCTCCGGCGTTTTTTCTTATAATTAAAAAACAGCCACAAAGAAGCCGCTGCCTCTTTATGGCTGTTAACTTTATTTTCAGTTATAAGCCGGAACTGCCTCAGGTACAGCATTCTGCTGAGCCTTTAAAGCCTTTTCCTTTCTCTTTATATTCTTCTTTATCATCTTGAATATTCCGCTGAGGAGAAGCTCTGCAAAGCCTATTCCGAGAGCAAGTATTCCGAACCAGAGGAATACCATAGGTATCAGATAGAAGATAACCGAGCTGGTGAACGCATATACTACAGAAGCACCTGCAAGCACTCCAAGACCTACTATAAACATTATGATACCTGAAATGAACAGTATGCTTTCAAAGAATCCTGCAACATAGCGTCCTCTTCTGTCAACTATTATTGCTATCCAGATAAAGAATACGAGTACAAGCGCAAGAAGTATGCCAAGAGTTACATATGACAGAGCATAGCTTATATTCTTGAGATCGAAGCCGGCCTTCTTGTTCCACTCCTTAACGGAGAGAGACTTGTCAACATCATTCTGATCCATTGCTTTCTCTATGCTGTTGAGGCCTTCCTTATCGAATTTGTAATCAAATACCTCTTCGGCAACATTATTGTTTTCCTTGAAGAAATCGATCTTGATATCCTCTGATGTAACGGAGGGATTTCCGCCCTTGCCTTCGAGGATGTAATCAGCGTAATTCTTAACATTCTCGCCAACATATTCGAGCATATTGGACTTTGAAAGGTATTCCTTGAAACCGGGCTTGTCAGCATTTCCGTGAGTTGCCTTTCTTATACCAAGTGTCTTGTAGAGGTTGTTTGACAGCTCGTCGTTGTCATACTCTGCGCTGAGAACTGTATTCTTGTCAAGCTTTTCGATGCGTCCTCTGAGGACCTTTCCTGATGCACCGAACTTAACGCATACTGCCATGCTCAGTGTAAGCAGGAAGATCACTGCGAAGAATGTTACGATAGAAGCACCGAATACTCTTCCTGCGCCCACCTTTGTTTTCTTAGGCGGAGCCTCTTCATATGCCGGTGCAGGTACAGGCTGCGGTGCAGGTATACCGCCGCCGGGATACTGTGGGCCGGCAGGCTGTGCAAACTGAGGAGCGTTCTGTCCGTATGGAGCAAATGGCGGCGGAGTCTGCTGCTCTCCTCCATAGGGGCTCTGTGCAGGCTCCTGTACAGGGATGTGCATAGTATCAAGGTTGTCCGGATTGCCGCCTGCTGGGAAGCTCGTATCCGGGATCGGATCTGAGTACGAGGAGCTTATCACCGGCTCCGGCTCAGGGATCGGATCAGGCTCCGGAAGCACCTCCGGCACCTCTTCATTCTTTATTATAGTCTGATCGTCTGTACTGAAAATGTCACCGAAATCCGGCTCGGGAAGCTCAGGTTCAGTCTCCGGAACAGGCTCCGGGATGATATCATCGCTCAGGAGCTCGTCCTCAGGTGAATCATCAAAGGAAGGATCATGGCTGCTGAGCGGTATGTTAGACACAAGTATGCCATGCTCGCTACGTGGCTTGGGAGCCATTTCCTCTACAGCATCAGAGAGTATTGCATCAGCCGTATCTGATAACGATCCGGAACCGGTAATATCATCTGTGCCAGACAGGATATCGTCAGAAGCTGTATCCGCAAAGGTATCAGCGGATGAGCTGTAATCGGATGAAAAGCTGCTGTCATCTGCGAATGTGGTCTCGTTGTTTGAAGTGAAGCTGTTTTCATATGTATCAGTGCCGGTGCTGTCTGAGAAGGAGAAGCTGTCGCTGCCGGAGCTGAAGCTGCTGCTCTCAGTTGGTGCAGGTATCGGCGGTACATTGAGCTTTGTGCCGCAGGAAGGACAGAACTTTGCATCTTCTCCTACCTGGCTGCCGCAGTTTATACAAAACATAGGATTACCTCCTGTTATATATTTTGGGTATCGCTTTCTATATTATATAACATAAAATCATAGATGTCAATAAATCAAACCATTTCTTGAAGGATTTTCTGCCGGGGATGTCGGATAATGTTATATATTGCCTTATTATTGACAACCTTTGTCTGCTGTGATATACTTTTATCATCGGCTCCCGCAGCATCGGGAGTCAGCTTTCATACTGAAAAAGAGGTGATCGGGTGGTTACGCCTGAAATCTTATATATGGTGATCCCCTGCTACAATGAGCAGGAGGTGCTGAAGGAGACTGCGAGCCGCCTGAAGGAAAAGTTCATTTCACTTCAGAGCAGCGGAAAGATCTCTGACAAAAGCCGCATCGTATTCGTAAACGACGGCTCCTCGGACAACACCTGGGATATCATCAGGGAGCTTCACTCCTCAGAGCCGGAAATGTTCTCCGGAATAGACCTTGCCCACAACAGCGGCCATCAGAACGCAGTTCTCGCCGGACTGATGACTGTAAAGGATATATGCGATATCTCCATAACTATGGATGCGGATCTCCAGGACGACATCAATGCTGTAGACGAAATGATCGACAGGTATTATGAGGGGAATCATGTGGTATACGGCGTTCGCAGCGCAAGAAAATCGGATACCTTCTTCAAGAAATTTACTGCCGAGAGCTTTTATAAATTTATGAAGCTCATGGGAGCAGATGTTGTATACAACCACGCAGACTTCCGCCTCATGAGCAAAAGAGTGCTCCAGGAGCTGGCAGGCTTCAAGGAGGTCAACCTGTTCCTGCGAGGAATAGTGCCGCTCATCGGCTTTAAAAGCTGTTCGGTGTACTACGAAAGACATGAACGCTTTGCCGGCAGCAGCAAATATCCTCTCAGAAAAATGCTGAGCTTCGCTGTAAACGGCATAACCTCGTTCAGCACAAAGCCCCTGAAAATGATAACCGGACTGGGATTCGTTATGTCAGTGCTCAGTGCAGTTGCATTCATATGGGCTTTCATATCCAAATTCGCCGGACTTACCGAAGTGGGCTGGTCAAGTACAGTCTGCTCAATATGGCTCATAGGCGGATTGCAGCTGTTCTGCCTCGGAATAATAGGCGAATACGTTGGAAAAATATACGCCGAGGTCAAGCAGCGGCCACGCTTCATAGTTGCGGATTTCCTGAACGACCTCGGAGCTGAGTTCATAAACGATCCCGGCAAGGACAGCGCTGAAAATAAAGAGTAAATATAAGTGCGATGCTCATATAGGATGTTTACGACAGTTATTGAGGAAAAACCTTTTGAAAAAGGGTTCTTCCTCAAACTCCCTTCCTAAAACTTTCAGTTTTAAATTTTCCCCCAGATAGGGTGCAACCCATGTTTAATAACATGAGCTTTTTTATTTTCATGCGCCCTATATGGGGAAAAATAAGATTAAAAGTCTTTGGAAAGGGGTATAGCATGGTCTTATCGTGGTAAAGAACCAAATCAATTTTCCATCTGAATTTTTGGTTATTGCTACCACCTCATTATAATTGAAT
>LVAK01000219.1 GCA_001604035.1 Clostridiales bacterium Firm_05 | reverse complement strand
ATAATATGCCTGACTTCGGCGGAGAAATGCCCGAAGGCTTTGATCCGGATAATATGCCTGACGGAGCATCACCATTTGGCAGCACAGAAAAAGCTTCTGATAATGCCGTTGATGGCGATAACGCATCAGCAGAAAAAGCTTCCGGATCTGAAGATGCAGTGCCATCAGGCAATGAAAGCAATGCAGCTCCCGGAAAAAGAGCAGCAGGCGGCGAAAGGCCTGATATGGGAAGCTTTTCTCCTATGAACGATACTTCAAAAGAAAACAACAAAACGGCATATGTATTGCTTGGAGCCTCTGCATTTGCCCTCCTGCTCGGTCTCGGATTTGCTCTTAAATTCAGACGTTGAGCCAGTAATATATAAACTCAAAAACCGCAGATCTGTCTATCAGAACTGCGGTTTTTTATGTAAAGATCCATATATGTTATCAAAACATATATAAAGCTATCCGCCAATTTTTTCCACAGATTGACAAACGCATACAGTTTGCCCTATAATAAAAATATCAAAATACGAGGAGGTCTCTGCATGAAAACAAACAGGATGATCGCTATATTCGCTGCGGGCATACTTACTCTCCCGGCCGGTCCAACGGCAGCAGCAGAAAATGAAACAAGTTACAGGATAGTCGGCTATCTTCCGGACTGGAATTACAAGCCGTTCAGCGAGCTCGACCTCAGTAAGCTCACAAACATAAATATTGCATTCTGCAATCCCGATGAGAGCGGCAGGCTTCACTGCAATATCCCAGAAAACAGACTGAAAAACATTATCTCCGATGCACACAGCAGCAATGTGAAGGTCTTTGCCGCACTTGGCGGAGGCGGAGGCTGTGACGGTTATCTCCGGCACCTTGATACTCCCGAAGAGAGAGCAGCTTTCAATGCAAATATAATGGATTACTGTGAAAGCTACGACTTTGACGGCATCGACCTTGATATAGAGCTCGGCTCCCACGATCAGATATGGAACTACTATGCAGACTGGTGTACTGAGCTTCGCACGCTCTGCAACGAGAGAGATATGGAGATGTCAACTGCTACGGCACAGTG
This sequence comes from Clostridiales bacterium Firm_05, assembly GCA_001604035.1. Lineage (GTDB taxonomy): Bacteria > Bacillota > Clostridia > Oscillospirales > Ruminococcaceae > Ruminococcus. The sequence continues at coordinate 2,264 of LVAK01000219.1, read as the reverse complement.
GGTAGCAGAAAAGGTCACTCCCGATACCTTTGCACTGTTCGATTTCGTAAACGTTATGGCCTACGACAATGATGAAGACAGTTACTCTCATGCGTCCTATGAATATGCTGTCAAGTGCCTTGATTACTTCCATAAGAGGAAGAAGATACCGGAAGATAAGCTTGTCCTCGGGGTACCGTTCTATGGCAGAGGCTATACAGCCAACGGCGAGCTTGACTGGGATTCATATATATCATTCGCAGATATACTGAAAAATGGCAGCGAATATTATAATGCTGACAGCTATAACGATATTGCCTATAACGGAGCTGATACTATGGCAAAGAAAGCTGAGCTTTCCAAGGGCTACGGCGGCATTATGATATGGGAGCTTACTCAGGATGCAAAGGGCGAACAGTCTCTTCTGAAGGTCATCAGTGATACTCTCTGCGGCAGTACATTCATTGCAGGCGATGTGAATTCTGACGGCAGCTTCAATATCTCCGATCTTGTTATCATGCAGAAATGGCTGCTTTCAGCTCCCGAAGCAGGGCTGAACAACTGGAAAGCCGGCGATCTTTGCGAAGACGGCAGGCTTGACGGGTTCGACCTGTGTTTAATGAAAATGCAGCTTATCGGATGATGAGCTAAACTTCTCTGCTGTATGCTCAGAGCAGCTATAAAGGAACTGTTATGGCTCCATGAGCGATTTGAAATAATTAAAATAAAAAAATAATACAAAAACTGTAACGATCATAACAGAGCTGTGGAATAGATAGAGTGAAAGCCGTTGATGCATCGGTAAGCTTTTATAAAAGAGAAGGTGAGATTATGACACATGATGAATTTCGTAAAGCTTCAAAAAGCTCCCCGGAAATAGCCCAGCGTAAGCTGTTCGATGAATACTTCAGCTATGTATATACGATAGTTTTCAGCAGACTGCGAAGCTGTGCAGGCCGTGAGGATATAGAGGAATGTGTGGGCGACATATTTGCAGATGTGTATATGTGCTACGATGAACAGAAAGAACTGAGCGGTGATCTCTCAGGCTTTATAGGTATGGTAGCGAGAAGAAAATCTTCTGACGTATACAGAAAGCTGACAAGGAACAGCTTCGGCAGGATATCTATTGACGACGAGGAGGCTGAACAATATGAAGCCCCCGACAACACCGAAGATACCATTGAAAAAAAGGAACTGAGAAGCAAGCTGATAAACTGTATAGAGCGTCTGGGCGAACCGGATTCCACTATAATATTGCAGAAATACTTCTTCATGCGAAGCTCACGTGAGATTGCTGAGCACGTGTCACTTACTCCCGAAGCTGTCCGGACAAGATGCAGCCGTGCGCTGAAAAAGCTGAGGGAAAAGCTCACCGAAATGAACATTTCACTTTAAGGAGGTACAGTTATGAACGATAGAGATATTGATCTTAAAGCGCTCGAAAACGCCGATGATGAGACAATAAGAAGAATTGCGGCGGGCTGTCCTGCTTCCGATGAAGAAAAGGAGAGAATGTTTGCAATGAGCAGAAAGATATACAACAGCAGAACTAATGAAAGAGAATATAATAACGAGGCAGAGGTCTCAGGCGTAGACATCTACCGCAAACCCATATGGCATAAGCTTGCGGCTGTAGCAGCAGCCATGCTGATAGTGACCGGTGTTACAGCCGGAGGTGTGCTGCTTAGCAGGAACAAAGGCGATCACATAACAGTAAGTTCCGAAACAAAAATAAGCACATCCCCTTTCGGAGACCTTTCAGACTACCGTGTCAGGATCATGACTGCCGCAATAGCTCCTTCTGTATTTGAACCGAATGCAGATAAGAAGCTTGCTCTCACAGAAGCACTGAACAGTGCTGAATGGACAGAGATATCAAAGGATACGCCATTGCCTGACGGAGAGAGTAAGCAGATATATTTCAAAAAGGGCGATAACACATTCTCACTGATAATCTACCCGGATGACACCATATATTACAATAGCGGCAGCGACAGTAAAAGATATCAGTTAGATGAGAAAGCGCTGAACGCCATCAATAATGCCGTAAAGTACGAACCGGAATCCGGCGATAAGCTTATCACCATTGAGCTTTCCGCCATTGACTCAGTTGATCCAATATGGCAGGACATTACTGAACCCGAAACGACCACAGAACCTGTTGCGAGCACAGAAATAAACGAGGATATGTCAGAAGTTTACTTCCCGCCTTTAAATACAAAAGTCAAAGTGCCGACGAAAAACTGCAGCTTCTATATGGGCGAATGGAACGAAGAAACTGC
>LVAK01000218.1 GCA_001604035.1 Clostridiales bacterium Firm_05 | reverse complement strand
GCAGCTGTAAATGCCGTGATATGTCCGAGAGCAGGCAGCTCTGGGATATTTTTCTGCAAATGAGACAGTTTTAGCTCAATGGTGAGCAGCAGTATCGCTGCGGCGATAAAAGGACAATCTATAATGAAGAGCTGTACAGCTGCAAGAAGTCCTGCGATACAGGAGAAGATCTCAAGGGGTAATCGGAATTTTGTATAGTGTTTGTCAAAGATGCTGGATATATATTTGATTTTTTTGGTAAGGAACACGAGTTATGCCTCCTAAAATATTTAACTTGTATACGATCATATGATAATTATATCATATCTGCCGTAAACAGTCAAGAATTATCGCCTTTTAAGAGCAATGCAGCTATTGACAAAGCTGCGGCGGCTGTGTTAAAATCAGGTTAAAGATATTGCACAAAAAAGGAGTTGAAGCAATGAAAAAATTATCAGTTTTTACTGCGGCAGCTATATTTGCCGGCAGCCTCAGTATGTATGCCCATGCCGGGGGAAGGATCTCTGTTCCTGAGAATACTGCCCTTGACATCAGAGGCGACATGGTGGGTACAGCGCTGGCAGACAGCGTGGGCGATGTTATCTGTGGCTGTGACTATACTATTATGGTCAGGCTCAGCGGAAAATACGTGACAGCAGCCGGTGACGGCAATGTTCACCAATGGGAAAAGCTTGACGACGACTCGCAGACATGGCGTATCATAAGCGCAGGCGACGGAAAATGCGCTTTGCTCTCGGCTGAAAACGGGCTTGCCATCACCGTTGACAACGGAGATTCCGCCAACGGCAACAACTTCAGCCTGAAGGAATATACCGATTCGCCGGCACAGCACTTCATCCTCCACCGCACGGATGACGCATACTATATAACAGCGGAATGTGCCGGGAATGCTGCCATGGACGTATATGACATAAGCTATGAGAACGGCGCAAATATCGACCAGTGGGATTACTGGGGCGGCGAGGGACAGAAATTCTACATCCGTCCTGTGGACAACAGATACCGGTTCCTCCGTGGGGATATCGACCATAACGGCAGGGTCGATTCCTTTGACCGCACACTGCTTCAAATGGGACTAAGCGGCGGCTTCGACCGGATAACGGAGCAGATAGCAGATATAACCGGCAACGGTATTGTAAATAAGGAGGACTTCTCTGCCCTGACGGATTTTATTCTCGGCAATGCTGCTGATTTCGAGCCCTATGTGGAGATATCCGCCGAAAAGCCTGATGTTGCATACCTCTTTGCATACTTCCTGGGCAATGCTCCGGATCAGGAGCGGCTGAGCTACGCAATAAGTACAGACGGCTATCACTTCAAGGCTCTCAACAACGGCAATGCGGTATGGAAGTCCGGAGCAGGCACGGAATGTATCCGTGATCCCTATATATTCAAGGGGCAGGACGGGCTGTACTATATGCTGGCCACTGACATGAAGTCCTCCCTCGGCTGGAACAGCAACCGGAATATCATCACTGCAAAGTCTACCGACCTGGTACACTGGTTCGATGATACCATAATAGAAGTAGCGAACAAGTATCCGCTGATGATGGGAGCAGACCGTGCATGGGCACCGCAGGCAATATACGATCCGGAGAAGGCTTCATATATGATATACTTTGCCGCAAGAGTTCCCGGCCGTGATGACCGTACTATCATGTACTATGCTTACAGCAAGGACATGAAGAAGTTCGACACAGAACCGGCTCTGCTGTTCGCTCCGGCAAACGGAAATGACGCTATAGACTCCGACATAATCTTTGAGAACGGAAAGTACTATATGTACTACAAGAACGAGACCAATAAGCGGATATACCTTGCGGAGGCCGATCACGCCAATGGGCCGTATAAGGAGATAAAACAGGTCTCAGAGGGCAGCATCGGTGTTGAAGGACCTAACATCTATAAGCTTATCGGTTCTGACAAGTGGCTGATGATGTCCGATGCTTATGGAAACGGCTATTACGTAATGCAGGAGACAACTGATCTGGAAAACTTCCGCAGTCTTTCAAGGGACAGCTACAGCTTCGACTTCACTCCCCGTCACGGCTACGTGATACCGATAAACGCCGACCAGTACACAGCGCTGGTGAACGCCTATCCCTCGGCAGGCATACATCAGATCAACACCGGCATACAGCCTGTGACAGCTCATGTGGGAATAGGCTCAAAAGCCCCGGCTCCGAAATATGCCACGGCTGAATACAGTGACGGCGGCTCTGCTCAGGTGTATATCGAATGGGAGGACAAATACGGCTTCGACACCTCAAGGCCCGGAGTATACAAGCTTAAAGGCAGGCTACATTCCGCCGGCGATGTCTATGCTGACCCGTTTATCGAGGAAAGAGCTGATCCTTATATCGTCCATGATGGCTCGTACTACTATTTCACAGCCTCCTATCCGGCATACGGAAGTGTGGACAAGGGCTATGACCGTATAATCCTGCGAAGAAGCAGCACTGTTGCGGGACTTGCCTCCGCAGAGGAGAAGGTCATATGGAAGGCTCATTCCGGCGGCATCCTCTCAAAGCATATCTGGGCTCCGGAAATGCACTGCATAAACGGAAAGTGGTACATCTTCTTTGCAGCCGGTGCCAGCGACAATATATGGGCGATAAGACCTTACGTGCTTAAATGTGACGGCGATCCCTATACAGGCTGCTGGACTGAATGCGGACAGATGCAGCCTTCCGCCGGAGATACAGAGTCATTCGCAAACTTCTCGCTGGATATGACCTATTTCGAGCACAACGGCAGGAGCTATGTGATATGGGCGGAGATAAAGGGCGATTCTTCACTGTTCATGGCTGAGATAGATCCTGCTGAGCCCTGGAAGCTGACATCCAGCCCCATACTGCTCACAAAACCGGAATACGACTGGGAGAAGGTCAACAACCGTGTCAACGAGGGAGCGTCCGTACTCAAGACCGACAAGAAGATATATGTTTTCTTCTCAGCCTCCGGAACGGGCTCTGAATATTGTGTGGGAAGGCTTGAGGCGGATATAGATGCGGATCTCATGAACGCTGAGAGCTGGAAGAAGCTGGATCATCCGGTGCTGTCCACTGCTGACCTTGACGGCCCTACAGGTCC
>LVAK01000217.1 GCA_001604035.1 Clostridiales bacterium Firm_05 | reverse complement strand
TTTATGGCATCCACTTTTTTCAGTATGTACTCTATATCGAAGGGATCGCTGCCATAGAGGAGGGAGCGTGTAACTACGGGATTAAGAAGGTCCCTTATTGCCCATTTCATAATTATTCAGTTCCTTTCTGTCGGACGTCTCAGCCGGTATACCGCCATGCTCCTTCACGGGACATTTCCGTGAACTGCATATATATGCGGTATGGATCAACGTGTGTATGCTTTTGTATAAGAGACAGCATCCTGTCTGCGAACTCTTTCAGGAACCCTGCTTTGTCCTTTGAATATTCCTCAGGGAGTATATATCTGAACTCCGCAAAGAATACGGTATCATCGGAATTGTTCATGTACATGGAGCAATCGTCCAGCATGAGCATTATTGCAGGGAGAGGCTTTTTAAGTATATTGGAAAGTTCCTTTGCAGTCTCATCAAGAAATAGTGTTTTGTCTGTTGGTGTGTTGAATCTGAAATTGGTCTTCATCTGTGCGATAGGCATTATCAGTGTTCCTTTCCTATCATTCGTATCTGCGGAACACCAGTGTGGAGTTATGTCCGCCGAAGCCGAATGAGTTTGAGATAGCAGTATTGACAGTATGCTCCTGAGCCTTGTTCGGTACGTAATTCAGGTCGAGCTCAGGATCCGGAACGTCATAGTGTATAGTAGGGGGGACGATTCCTGTATTTATAGCCTTTATGCAGGCGATAGCCTCAAGTGCTCCTCCGGCACCGAGAGTGTGGCCGATAGAAGCTTTTACAGAAGAAACGGGTATATCATATGCTCTCTGGCCGAATACTTCCTTTATGGCCATTGTCTCATAAAGGTCATTAAGGCCGGTGGAAGTGCCGTGAGCGTTTATATAGTCAACTGCGTCAGGGGAGATGCCTGCGTTATCAAGAGCAAGCCTCATGGACTCCGCCATTCCTGTGCCGTTGGTCTTTGGCGCGGTAAGATTATGTGCCTCTCCGCACATTGAAGCGCCGGCCAGCTCGCAGTATATCTTAGCTCCTCTTGCCTTTGCAGATTCCTCGGATTCGAGGATCACTGTTCCGCCGCCCTCGCCCATTATGAAGCCGTCACGATCTTTTGTAAACGGCCTTGCAGCTGTGGCTGGATCAGGATTTACTGACATTGCAAGGAGCTGATTGAAGCCGCTGACAACAAGGTGAGTAACGGTATTGGAAATGCCTCCGGCAACTACCATATCGCAGAGACCGGATTCGATGAACTGCTTGCCGAGAGCGATAGCGTAGGCTGATGAAGCGCAGGCTGTGCTCACGTTGAAGGCAGGGCCTGTGAAGCCGTACCTTATGGATACAAGAGCAGGGAGCTCGTTGGGCATTTTCTTCAGTGTGATGTTGAGGGGCTTTTCAAGCTCATAGTCCTCGTATGAATTATCTATAACGCCGTAGATAACGCCCACCTTGCTGCCGTTATAGCTTTCGGTATCTACTCCGCAGTCAGCTATAGCCTCTCCTGCGGAAGCAAGTCCCATTCGTGTGGTGGTAGTAGCTGCATTTAGCTGACGCTTTTTCCAGTACTTTGAAGCCTCAGCCTCAAAGGAATCATCGACCTCAGCGGCTACGGTAGAATCATGTCCGTCCAGTGGTATGCGGGTTATTGTACGCATACCGCATTTTCCGGCGGTAAGATTTTCCCAGTATTCAGGAGCTGTGTTGCCTATGGAGGTTACTGCTCCGATACCTGTGATAACAACTTTTTTCATTTGCCGAACCTCTTTTTAAAGATTTTAGTTGTTTGCTCAGCTGTAATAACGATCCCATATTTCTTTTTCTCTGTGTACATAGGATCCGTATCCATATTTATCGTGCAGGCGGTCAAGCTCTGCAAATATAGCGTCAGTTCCAAGCTCGCTGTAGTATTCTGCCTGTGACTTTTCAAGTCCGAGAGTATCCTTTACAGCGTTGGCAAGGCCGGTCTTCTGACCGGTATCTATCATTGCGTTCAGTGTCTCATTGAGTATAAGAGAGAGCATGGAAAGCTTTGCGCTGCCTGCGTCATTGCCTGTATCCGGAAGCTTTTCCCCGGCGAATCCGAGAAAGGCTCCTGTTTCTTTCGGACAGCCATCTGCCAGCCAGCCGTTCATCTTCTCACAGCCGTATGCCAGAAGCTCCTTGTTGCGCTCAATGCGGAAATTTTCCGGGCTGCCTGCCATAAGTCCGAGACCTACGGTGCTGAGCACCTCAAACGGGCCGGCAACAGTGAAGACATCACTGAGAGCCTTGTCCAGCTCAGCAGGGGACACATTGTACTCCTCTGTAAGCTTTATGGCATGGGAGACCATGCAGGCCAGTATCTGATTGAGGTAGATGTGGTATTCTCCCGAGAAGGTGACAGGTGTCTTGTCCAGTGCATATATGAGCGGATGGAGACCTGTGAAATAAAGGGGTGAGGATTCCTGAAGTATATTCAGCTCAACATATCCTGTGAGCTTTACCGGATAGAAGAAGTGCATACCGAGGCAGCGCTCCTTTATCTTCATATCGCTGAATATCTC
>LVAK01000028.1 GCA_001604035.1 Clostridiales bacterium Firm_05 | reverse complement strand
CTGCAAAGCCGGAAGCCATTCCGACCATATCTGCGTATTGACCTTCTGCATAGCTTCGGGCAAAGCGCCCTTGCACTTGAAAAGTGCCCACAATCCGCCGGGGATCTGGTATGTTTCACAGCCTGACGGAATATCCTCCCACGGCAGATAAAGGTCAGCGATCCAATAGTCAAAGGTCTTTCCGTCCATGTCCGAGCATACACCGAATATTCCCTTTAATCCCTTCATGTCTGACATCCATTCACTCCAGAACTTCGGGACTTCCATATAGCTTGTCTCAGCACTGAACCTCTTTTTGATACCCACAACCGTAAACGGAGCTTTCTCAACGATCTTGTAATCCAGCATACTTCCGCCCTCCAATGTAATCTTGATATGCAACGGAGCGAGTGACCGCAGGTTTACCCCCGATTCCCTTGCCTGTGTGGGAGTGATACCGTGAAAGCGCTGAAATGCTTTTGTAAAGCTATCAGGCGAATCATAGCCGAATCTTGCAGCAATGTCGATCACTTTAAACTCCGAACAAGCCAGTTCCTGCGCTGCTACTGTCATACGACGGGCACGAACATATTCTCCAACGGTCATACCGCATAGAGCGCCGAAAATCCGCTGATAGTAGAAGGGAGATAAGGCAGCTTTTTTTGCAATCTCCTCAATATCAAGTTCGTTCAGCAGATGTTGCTCAATATAATCAATGGAAGCCTGAAATCCTTCGATCCAGCCTTTCAAAACGGTCACCTCATTCCATTCAAATTCATTATATCACATCAAGGCATTCTTGTCCCGACTTTTTCTGCACTCTTTGTCAGGCTTATAACAGATCAAGACACAACAGCTATATCTCATTAGTTTTATCAAGTAAACTGAGTGTCCGCCATATATAAAACATTATACTAAAATATATCCCAAATGTCAATCAGGAGTAGTTACAAGGCAGTGATCCAGAGCCTGAATATTCATAGTGAGGATATTCCTAACAGCTTTGCAATAAAAAAGAGATGACAGCTTCAAAATGTAATTGAGGCTGTCATCTCTTTTGTATAGCAATATCGTCTGTTTATCGCACTTTTGTTTGTTCGTAAGGTGTTTGGGTAGGTTCGCCCTCAAAAATTGATCTTTATTCCTGTATGAGCTTATAAGCAGATACCCTTTTCATTTTTCCCGACATAAGGAAGCAGAACACAAATACCATTATCGTTACCGCAAAAGCCGTTATAGGTATCACAAGCGGCTGAAGCAGAAGATTTGCGTCTCTTATGCCGTATCCGCTGAGTATAAGCGTAAACAGTGGATTCAGAATGAAGTACCCAAGTAATGAACCCGAAACTGCCGCAGCTATCGTTGTCGGCATGAGTGAAAGTGCCAGCTGATACCGCAGTTGAGTACTTGTAAATCCAACAGCCTTTTTTATACCAAATTCACGTTCTTTTTTAATGAACATTGTCTTAAGAAGAAGCCTTATCACAAACAGTACAGTCGCAACACTGAGCAGTATCATGATAAGAACGATGAATCCTACGGCATAAACGGGCGTATTCTCATTGCTTCTTATATACCTGTAGTAATTCTGGGTTTCAGAGACGCCGCAGTCCTCCAGTCCTTCTATAGTACATAAAACCTTATCCACCTTCTCAGCTGTAGCATCTGTTACTCTTGCACGCAGATAATTATATGTTGTATTTATGCCTATTGCCTGTGCGGCTTTATCGGACATATATAACCTGTTTGACAATACTGACTGCTGCAATCCTGTCACAAGATAACGTCTGCTGTTTCCTCCGTATTCGACCTCTATTTCATCGCCTACCCCGACTCCGAGCCTGTCAGCAACCGTGCTCCCCACTACAACTTCGTTGTCTTTACGCATTATTTTCCCCTCATAAATGCCGCAGTACACATAATCAGGCTCCGTTGTATATAAAAGATCAACATCACTGCCGCCGACACTTGCCGTTTCCCAGTTCAATCCGTATACCTGCGATACGCCGCTGACATTTTTTATCTTTTCTATAGCTCTGTAAGCAGAATCGTATGAATCATCTTCAAGATAAATATATGCGTCAGGCGCATCTCCCTGTATCATTCGCTGGAAATTGGTTATATCCACCTTTGTATTGTAAAACAATAATCCCGAAAAAACTGCAACGAAAGCCACAGACGTGATAACAAAGAATATCGTTATATTATGCCCCATATCCTGCATAGAGCTTTTCAGCGCAAGAAGCAGATTAAGTTTACCTCTTGTTTCGCTCAGTGGGAAATGGTTCTTTTTGAAGCTGTTGGACTTCAGTCCGAATCTGAGAGCTGTTGCAGGGTGGAGCTGCTTTATCTTTCGTGTTGAGAAAAAAGCCGCCGCTATAATGAATATAAGTATTCCTGCAAGTACGCCGAAGGTTATTGCAGGATAAAAGCGCTTTTTCCATATAATACCGCATATCTCCCGGATGAAAGTCTGCTCTGCGACCGGGAATACCACGTATGAAAGAGCGATCCCCAATACCGAACCAACTATCCCGATAATAACATATTCCGCTGCCAGGGCTGTGCGTATCTGTCCGACAGTATATCCGACAGCCCGGAGTGCTCCGATATTTACGATATCCCTGCTGATATTGTTGTTTATAGTAAACACTATCATTATTATACAGATCATCATGATTATCAAGGCGAATACAGCCATGAAGCCGGCAAGAATATTAACTATTACGGTGTAGCTGTCTTTGCAGAGCTGTACAGAAAATCCTTCAGCGTGGATCTCTCCGTTTTCCTTAAGTGAATTCATTACCTGCTGCATAGATTTATCGATATCTTCACATTGATCAGCATATATGTATCCAACTCTGTTTACCTTATCATCTGATATTTGCTGAGCTTCATTCAGCTCGGCAAATGATTCATCATCTAAAAGCACCGAAATATAGGAATAAGAGTTGCCCAGGAGCAGATGCTGGTATATTCCTGCGACTGTATATTCAAACTTTCCGAATCCCGTATCAAGATACATAGTATCGCCTATGCAAAGGTCATTGCTGATCGCAGTATATGCGTTTATGTAAATTCTCTTTCCGTTTACGCTGTCATCACGCTTCAAATAATCCAGCCTGTCATATCCTATATTGTCACCTAAGCGCTGCACTATCCAGCAGGAATCATTTTTCTCTTTTGAACATTTGCTTGTAGTCAGAGTCAGTTTATTTAAATAAACCATATCCTGAACGATATAAGAGTCAATATCCTTATTGCCCGATAATGATCTTTCGATATCTTCATCGTCTGCATTTGTTATAAACACATAATCTGCAAGGCCTCCGCTGCTGGCGTATTCGTCATACAGCCGGGGGTACATCGAAGCAAACAGACCTGAATGGAGCAGAAATGTCGATATTACGATAATAAACAGAAATGCCGCAAGTATAGTTCCGTCCTTGTGGAAGCCTGACTTTATAAGCTTTACCATCCCATCCCCTCCAGAAACTTCCTTATCTTCTCGTGACGCTCCTTGTCTCCGCTGATATACTTGCCAAGTTCACATTCACCCATTATACCGCCGTCCTGCAAGTATATGATACGATTGCCACGGCGAACAGATTTGATATCGTGAGTTACCATTACTACAGTCTGTCCGGCATTATTGATATTCGTCAGTACATCGAGCACCGACTTTACGCCGGCGCTGTTCAGAGCGCCTGTAGGTTCGTCGGCAAACACAATGTCAGGATCATTTATAAGCGCCCGTACAACCGCAGATCGCTGCGCTTCACCGCCCGACAGCTGTGCCGGAAATTTCTTTGTCAGTTCCTCGGATATACCCATTTTCTCAAAAAGCCCCATAGCCTTTGATCTGAGCTCCTTCTGTTTTTGACCGATAAGCATACCTGTGCTAATTACGTTATCCATGACGCTCATACTGTCAACAAGATGTATCTGCTGGAAAACAAAGCCGCAGTGTTTCCTGCGGAATACCGCAAGCTTGTCATCATTCATATCCGTAATATCTTCGCCGCAGTAATTTATCCTGCCCAGGGATGGCTTATCCATTCCGGAGAGCATATAGAGCAGTGTGGATTTGCCTGCTCCCGATGAACCGACTATAACTGTAAAATCGCCCTTGTATAACTCAAGGTCAAGATTTTTTATTACGTGCTGCTGCTTTCCTCCCACTGAAAAGCTCTTGGAAAGCTTATCTGTTCTGACTATGACTTCTTTGTTTTCCATAGCTACACCTCATAAAAATAAGATCATACAGCTTTGTACCGTATGACCTTATTATACCATATCCTGTTTTTAAAATCTTTGTCTGTTCTTTAATTATTCTTTAAATAAGCCTTAGCCGCAGTGATACGGCAAATCCTTCGCCGGTGTTACAGCACGTCAGCCCACCGTTCATCTGCTCCATGAAATATTTTGAGATATACAGTCCGATGCCCGAACCGTCCTTGCCTGCCGCATTTGAACCACGGCAGAATTTTTCTGTGATGACCTCAAGCTCCTCATCGGGAACTCCTCCGCCCTTGTCAGATATCTCCAGGACAAAGAAATCTTCCTCAAAAAAGCTCCTGATATATATGTCTGTATCCGCATACTTATATGAATTGGAGATTATGTTGCCCACCGTCTGTTCGAGTCTGAGCTTATCCGCATATATTACACAGTCCTTTATATCGGCAGACCGTACCTTTTTCAGCGGATCGCTCTCTGCAATTATGCGTTCAAGTTCCCGTGACGGCAGCTCTTCGGGAGCAACTTCAAGCTGTTCAAGCTCTTCAAGAGCGGCATGGAACATATTTGAGATCAACTTGTCTATCTGGTCGGTCTTGGCATTTATGGCGGCAAGGGTTTCTTTCTGTTCTTCGTTGTCGGACATGAGTTCAAGATAATCCACCATAGCCTTTATGGACGAAACGGGATTTCTTATATCGTGGGACAGCTCTGCAATAAGTTCCTTGCGGCTTTTTACAGCAGCTTCCTCACGCTTCCGTGAAGCCTTCAGTTCCTCACGCATGATATCGAAGCTCTCGGTAAACGCACCGAATATGTTTCCTCTGTCCATTTCAAGAGGAGTATCAAGGTCGCCTGCTGCTATTCTGACCGAAAATCTTTTCAGTTTGCCAAAAGGATCTACTACACGCTTCCTGAGAAATATAAAATATCCCACAGAGACCAGAAGCATAACGCCTGCCATGCAGAACATCATCTTCGCATTTCTTATAGCATCCATATGCTGATATTCCTCATAATTATTAGAAACTATCAGCTTGCCTACAACCTTGCCATTGCAGTCAATATCACGGATTATGTCAAAATTTCCTGTAGCGGCCGAAACCGTACATGATATCCCTTCTCTTGTATAACAAAGAAGCCGGCTGTCATTATCTATAACAGAATAATCAAATTCCTCATTGCTCTCGATCAGAACGGCATTTTTAGCGGAGATGTTCTCCCAATCATCCTCTATACTTATAAGCAGCCTGTTTATCTCCGTAGTATACTGCGGCATGACCTTCTTTTCGTCAGAATTGAGGATATAGGAGCATATCAGGCAGGTTAAGAGCGAGAAGAACAAAGCATATATTACAATAAAACGCCTTTTCAATTGTTATCCTCCAGCATAAATCCAACGCCCCATATAGTCTTGATGAATGTTGGTGCTCCTGCATCATCTTCTATTTTCTCCCTCAGATGCCGGATATGAACATTAAGTGTCACATCGCTGACATAATCTGTTTCCCATATCTTTTCAAAGAACTCGTCCTTTGGTATAACACGGTTCTTGTTTTTCAGCATATACACAAGGAGCTTGAATTCCATAGCTTTCAAGCCGATATGGCTGCCGTTTTTGATTATAGTTGCTTTTCTCATGTCAAAATCGGCATTTCCTATATGTACGATCCGATCATCCGCCTTTTTTTCGTCTGAGCTTTGTTTTGCTTCATACCTTTTAAGAGCCGCCTTTACCTTTGCAAGCAGAACTACGAGGGAAAAGGGCTTGCATATATAATCATCGCCGCCTAAACTCAGAGCAAGGAGCATATCATCTTCCGCTGATCTTGCACTTATAAAGAAAATAGGCACGTCCATAGTATTTCGTATCTTCATGCAAAGCTCAAACCCAGAGTCGTTTTCAAGATTTATATCAAGAAGGATCAATGAGCACGTATTCTCTTTTAAAAAAGCAAGTGCGTCCTGTGCGTTAAGGACATACTGTGTCTCAATGCCTGACATATTGAAATATTTCGCCGTATACTCGGCAAGCTCACGCTCGTCATCAATAACAAGTACGCTTGTATGCATTTCTGTACCTTCTTTCGCTGCATTTTTACCATTATATCACAAGCATAAGATTATTTCAAGTAATCCGCTGATCGTTTTTTGTTTTCTTTTTTGTGTATGAAAGGTGGACAAATATGCTCATTTATGGTATAATTAACAGTAATAGAATTGTCCCTGTATGGAACGTATATATGCAATGCCTGTTTTTATGATGGATGTATCATTTATAGTATCAATCAATTACAAGTAAAACGAAAAATTTTTTCTCAGATCGATCGGGTAAGAGGTGTAATATGGCAGGAATCAATATAAAAGTTGCAGTATGTGACGATCAGCAGTATCATTGCGATTATCTTAAGAAATTGCTTAATGAATACAGCGTAGAAATGAACATATATGAATTTAATAACGGCGGAGATCTTCTTCGTTCAGATGAGAAATTTGATATCATATTCCTTGATATCGATATGCCGGGGATAGACGGTATGGAAGCAGCCAAGGAGCTGAGAGCAAGGGACAAAGATGTAAGGATAGTTTTTACAACAAGTCATGATGAGTTTGTTTATGACGCATTTACAGTGAGTGCATTCAGATTCCTTAAAAAGCCTGTGGAATATGAAAAACTTGTAGAGGCTCTTCAGAGAACTGAAATGGAAATGCTGAACACAGAGCATATCGTTATAAGCCATAAGGGAAAGATATCCAAGATACAGCTTAAAAATATAGTATATATGGAAGCCTTCGGTGATGGTTCATATATATATGACAGCGATAAACGCTTCTATGAAAGCTCATATCAGCTAAAGTGGTTTGAGGAGAAATTGAAGGATAAGGGCTTTTTCAGAACACACAGATCATATCTTGTATCCTTCAGACACGTCAAAAAGATCGAAAACGGAAACGCCCTCATTGACTGCTTTGATATGGAGCTTCCTGTTTCAAGAAGGCATATAGCAGCATTCAAGGAAGAATATTTCAAATATATAAAGAATAATGCACAGACACGTTAGAGGAAATTATGCTTATAAATATTGCAAATTATTATGTAGAATTTTTTAAGCTCCTTCTTGTAATGAAGGGAGTAATAAACCGCAGGGTAAAGATATCTGCTCCGGCAATCACCATGTTATGCGCCTGTACAGCATATCTTATTATAATGAGCATATACGATAACAGCTATAAAATGTCGCTTTTTGTGCTGACGGTCATACCGGTATGTACGCTTTTTCTTGAAGGCCGGCGAAAACTTCTTCTGAGCACTGTTGCCTATTTAGGCATATGCTGCCTTGATGATCTGATATATATTATTATGAGTCATGTACTGTCAATAAACAATGATGATCTCAGCAATGATTCGGTAGTTTTTTCTCTGATGAATTCAGCAAATCTTATTATTATCATGCTCATAGTAGTGCTCATGGATAAACTATACTATAAGCACGGGGATAAGAAAGAGCTGTTTGAAAAGCCGGATATATCGTATATACTTATATTTATAATCGGACAAGCAATATCGCTTATCGTAGTTTCGCCGTTTTTGACATCGGGTTTTTCCTCGAATATGCGAAACAGCCGGATAATAGCTGCCTGTACGGCTTTGTTCAGTGCTTTTTTTCTGCTGCTGGGAGTCATGCTCATATACAGCAACAGTTCAAAAAACTATTATAAGCAGACTTCTGAGATAAATCATCAGCTTATGAAGTCAAAGGAGAATTATTATCAGCAGCTCCTGAAAAATGATGAGAGTCTTCGGCATTTCCGGCATGATATGAATAATCATGTAATATGTATAAGAGCACTGCTCGGCTCGGGTAAGTATGACGAGGCGGAAAATTATCTTTCATCCATGTCTGCAACGCTTGCGGCGACAAGGCCGAAGTATAGAACGGGAAACATACTGGTAAATGCCATAGTTAATGATATACATGAGAAATATGCAGATGTTTCTCTTGAATGGGAAGGCACCGTTCCGGAAAAGATCAATATAGATGATATGGATATCTGTATCATTTTCTCAAATGTACTTGAAAATGCAATGGCAGCAGCAGTAAAGTGCAGCGGAGACAAGAACGTAAGTGTGTCAATAGGACAGTTTGCGGGAAGCCTTGTTATAACGGTCGAAAATACAAAAGAGGGCGAAATAAAAGAAAAAAACGGCCGGTTTGTTACCAGCAAGAAAGACAGCAGCAATCACGGCCTTGGAATTATAAATATAAAACAGTGTGTTTCTGCAAACGGCGGAACATCCGAGTTTAAATATGATGAACATCGTTTTAAGGTAGAGATAGTTCTGCCGGATGCGGTCCCTGACAGATCGTGAGAGTATATTGTATTATAAAATATGATCTTTACAGAGGAGATCCTTTTTCAGAAAAGGATCTCCTTATTTTTTTATCTGTAATAAAAGCCTGTTTTTGGCGGAAAAATATGTGTAAATGCCGTTTACCGGATTTCAATGACCTGAAACCGGAAAAAAATTGATATTCTTTCTGACGCATGATATACTCACATTGTAAACGGAAGACATGATCCGGAAACAAAACGAAAGGAAGTGAATAATGATGGTAGTTTGTATAATCAACCTCTTTGGATGGCTCTGGGACTAAGTTTTTAAGTATCAGTAAAAAGAGGAGCAGATATGAAAAGTTCAGTTTTTACAAAAGATAATATATTGGACTACTGGAAGAAATTCTATCCGGAGGTCGATCGTAAGGAACTTGAAGAGCTTATCTCCTCAGACGGCAGTGTTGATCTTAATGAGCTTGAAGAGAGCTACAGTCAGTATGATGATAAAGGTGATTTTGATGCAGAGGAATATGCAGATTTTGATTACTGTTCTTCCTGCGATGATCTTGACAGATCACTGGAAGGAAAATACAGGCTGTATTCACCGGTAATAATGCCGATCCTGAACAAGGTGCTGAAAGAACTTGCAGATAAATGCAGGGGAAG
>LVAK01000216.1 GCA_001604035.1 Clostridiales bacterium Firm_05 | reverse complement strand
GAGGTACTGAAGGGCATTGACCTTACAATAAAAAAAGGAGAATTCGTTGCAGTGCTGGGACATAACGGCTCCGGCAAGTCTACGCTTGCAAAGCACCTCAACGCTATTCTTGTGCCTACGGAAGGCAAAGTCACCGTAGGCGGCATAGATACCTCTGATGAATCCCGGCTCTTCGACCTGAGACAGACTGCCGGAATGGTATTCCAGAATCCGGACAACCAGATAGTCTCATCTGTAGTTGAAGAGGATGTAGCCTTTGCCCTTGAAAATCTGGGCGTTCCGTATGATGAGATGCGCCGGCGTGTGGACGAGGCACTCAAAGCCGTGAATATGTACGAATACCGCCTGCACTCCCCCAGCCAGCTCTCCGGCGGACAGAAACAGCGAGTGGCTATAGCCGGTATCATAGCTATGGAGCCGGACTGTATAATACTCGACGAGCCCACCGCCATGCTTGATCCCCAGGGACGCAAGGAGGTACTGGCGACTATACACCGCATGAACCGTGAAAAGGGTATAACCATAGTCCTCATCACTCATTATATGGACGAAGCCGCACAGTGCGGAAGAGTTGTCGTAATGGACAAGGGCAGAGTTGTGCTGGACGGAGCTCCGGAAAAGGTATTCTCGCAGGTGGATACCCTCAAGAATATAGGTCTGGACGTACCGCAGGTCACAGAGCTTGCCTGGGAGCTGAAAAAAGCCGGCTGCGATATCTCTCCGGAGACTATCTCCGAGGAGGAATGCGTAGAGGCACTGCTGAAGCTGTTCAGCAGATAATCATCCGGAGTTTTTCACTGATAAGAACACAGGCATACACAAAGGAGCATAAAAATTGTCAATACTCGAAACTCAGGAGCTCACTTACACCTACAGTCCGGGAACTCCCTTTGAAAAGACCGCTGTAGACCATGTGAGCCTCAAAATAGAAGCCGGCGAGATGATCGGTGTAATGGGACACACCGGCTCAGGAAAGTCCACACTCATCCAGCACTTCAACGGACTTCTCAGACCTACCTCCGGAAAGATACTCCTTGACGGAAAGGACATATGGGCTGACAAAAAGAAAATACGTGACGTCCGCTTTCAGGTAGGACTTGTTTTCCAGTATCCGGAATATCAGATATTCGAAGAGACAGTCTTCAAGGATATCGCCTTTGGCCCGAAAAATATGGGACTTGATGATGCTGAGATAAAGCGGAGAGTCCTTGCCACCGCAAATGACATCGGCCTTTCAGAGGAGCTTATGGAGCGCTCTCCCTTTGAGCTGTCCGGCGGTCAGAAAAGGCGTGTTGCCATAGCCGGAGTTATGGCAATGGAGCCGAAGGTACTGATACTTGATGAGCCTACAGCCGGACTTGATCCGGCAGGCCGTGATAAGATACTCAGCCACATCAAGGCTTATCATGAGCGTACAGGCAATACCACTCTCATAGTCTCACACAGTATGGAGGATATAGCCTCCTTCGCTGACAGGATTCTTGTTATGAACAAGGCAAAGCTGTTCTGCTTCGACGAGACGAAAAAGGTATTCTCCCGTGCAGAGGAGATCTCGCAGATAGGCCTTGACGTTCCGCAGATAACCAAGGTGTTCATGGAGCTTAAAAAACGTGGACTTGATTTCGGCAAGGAAGTATACACAGTGGGATATGCAAAAGACCTGCTTCTGAAACAGCTTAGTGAAAGGACAGGTGAATGATATGCTGAGAGATATAACCATAGGACAGTACTTCCCCGGAAACAGCATAATCCACCGCCTTGACCCCAGATTCAAGATAGTTATCACCGTACTCTATATTATAATGCTCTTCACAGGCGATTCAATGATCTGTCTCGCAATAGGAGCAGTATACACCATAATGGCGATGCTGCTTTCTCAGGTAAAGCTGAAAATGTTCCTGAAAAGCGTGAAGCCGCTGATGCCCTTTCTGCTGATAACAGCTATACTGAATCTTTTCCTTGTAAGCTCAGGCGATGTGCTCTGGCGCTGGAAGTTCATGAAGATAACCTCCGGCGGAATAAATATCAGCATATTCATGATAGTAAGGATAGTCCTGCTGATAATGGGAACATCGATACTTACATACACAACATCACCGATAACGCTTACAGACGCAATAGAGCGCCTGTTATCACCGCTGAAGAAGCTTAGATTCCCTGTACATGAGCTGGCAATGATGATGTCGATAGCGCTTCGCTTCATCCCGACACTCATAGAGGAGACTGACAAAATAATATCCGCCCAGAAAGCAAGAGGAGCTGAGCTTGACTCAGGAAGCTTCACTGCAAGGGCAAAGAACCTTATATCCATACTCGTCCCCCTGTTCATATCATCGTTCAGGCGTGCCGACGAGCTGGCAACAGCTATGGAATGCCGCTGCTATCACGGCGGCGAAGGACGCACAAGATTAAGACAGCTAAAGTCTGCC
>LVAK01000215.1 GCA_001604035.1 Clostridiales bacterium Firm_05 | reverse complement strand
CTTTTCGGAATGGTAAAGGATAACAAGCACCGCACCAGAGCGATTGCTGCCGGTGGGAGTGAGATACAGATAAACAGTATCAAGGCTGCCTTTGATCTTGTGACGAGGATACAGGATGAGGTACACCGCTATTCAGTCAGCTTCATGCATTCAAGACATAAGAAAAAGACCTACAGCTCTGAGCTGCTCAATGTCAGGGGCATAGGCGAGAAGAAGGCTGCAAAGCTGATGATAAAGTACAAGACCATAGCCAATCTGAAAGAAGCTTCTGCGGAGGAACTTGCGGTCACAGCAGGGGTAAGTGCTGATGTTGCGATGGAGCTGTGGAAGACGATACAGGATATGTAAAAGAAAAGCCATAGAGAAGATACAGATTCTCTATGGCTTTTTATATGCTGATATGGTATTCAGTTGTTCAGGTAAAAAAATGCTCCTCAATTAAATGAGGAGTCTTCGGAGAGAGATATGGAGAGTTACGAGCCTTTCACACCACATCGCAGAACAACTGTAATGTAAGGCCCGATATCACTGCTTTTTATGGCAGTGAAAAAATTAGAGGGGAATAAAGTGCCTGTAAAAAATCACAGCCATGCTCTGTTCCGCCTGAACCTCCGGCCGGATGATTGGAAAGCGCCTATTCCTTCCACTCAGAACGGAATGAAGATATGCGGACAAAGCGTGCAGATACATTTCTAAGCCGGATATACCTCTGCTCTGCTGCAAATCAGCAGTAAATATCCCCTGAAGAGCGGCGGCATTTCATGGGCTTATATGTGGTCTGCAATTATATTATACACTATTTTCGCATTTTTTCAATTGCATATACTATCATCTTCAGGAGATTATTTTAAATCTCAGGAAAAAACATGCATTATTGTCTTGCATTATTTTTCGATATATGATAGAATAGTACATATAAATGTATTATTGAGAATTTTGCGGAGAAAGGAGGGGGCTGCTATGAAAAAAAGGCTCCTGATAGGCGTCATAATCACCGACTGCCATGTTGATTTTCAGGAAGAGGTAATGCGTGGTATAGTAACACAGGCATTCAGGAGCAACTGTGATATAGCTGTTATTTCTCCGCTTCATAATTTTTATCTTGGTTCCGCACATAAGGATACCGAGAAGCTTATCTTCGACCTTATCCTTTCGGACAGGTTCGACGGCTTCCTATATGACAGGAATACCTTTTACAGCGAGGAGATACGATCGTATATAGACGATTTTCTCACTCTTTCCGGAAAGCCTGTAATGCTGCTGGATTCAAGGGACCATAAGAGCTTTGAGACTACATCAGTTGACGACTGCAATGCCTTTGAGGCGCTGACAGATCACCTTATCGAGGTGCATGGATGCAAAAGGATATATTGCCTTACCGGCCCGAAGAATGCATATGTTTCCGAGGAAAGGCTCAAGGGCTATATAAATTCAATGAAGAATCATGGTCTTGCTGTGGACAAGAATTGCTGCCATTACGGAGATTTCTGGATCGAAGCTGCAAAGCGTTTTGCTGAAAAAATAATCAACGGACAGCTTTCAATGCCTGATGCCGTGGTTTGCGGAAATGACATCACTGCCATATCACTGTGTAAGGCACTGGCTGCTGCCGGTATAAGAGTACCGGAGGATATAGCTGTCACGGGATACGATGCTTCCGCTGACGGAGCAGAAGCAGAGCCTTCAATAACATCCTTCAGCCGTCCGAATTTCCAGCTTGGAACTGAAGCCTTTCGCCGGCTTTACAGAGTCATAACCGGAAAGCTGTGCCCGAAGGTACCAAACGAGAACGGCACCATTCGTATCGGACATAGCTGCGGCTGCCATATCGTCAAGCCTGTACATAAGGAGCAGAAGCGCTGCGACATCGTGAACAGTCTCTACGAGAATAACCTTCTCTACGGGGATATGCTGTTTGATATCACTAATGCTGACAGCCCATCGGTATTCTCGGACAGACTTGATAACTATACCTATCTGCTGTACAAAATGGCTCATCTGCGGATATGCCTTACTAAAAAGTATGTTGATTCCACTAAGGGCATATATCAGGACAAGCTTAATTTCCGATGCGGTGATGAGGTGAAGATACTGCTGGCAAAGTCTTCGGTCAACCGCGAGTACAATGTGGGAGAATATTTCAGCTCCGGCGACCTTCTGCCTGATTACAGTGCAGAGAGGAAATATCCTATGGCGTATTACATATCTCCGCTGCATTACAATGACAATTTTTTCGGATACTGCTCAGTGTCCTTTGGCAAAAGACCGATCACATTCAGCTCTATCTATCTCCAGTGGATCAACTATGTAAATGTGGCTCTGGAGCTTGTTCGGATAAAGGATGTGATGTCCCATACCATACTCAGCACCAACAGGGCATTGCTTTACGATAAGATAACAGGTATGCTGAATCGAAGCGGTATCGAGCAGGAATTTGCCAAGCGCATGAGCTCTGCTCCGCCTACCGGTTCTGCTGATTTCATAACGATAGAGCTTATTGGTATAAAGAATACCTACTACCGCAGCGGCGAGGAGAAGTGCAACGAGCTTTCCGCTGCATTTGCAGGGCTGCTGAAAGACTGTACTAAGGAAAATGAGATATGCGGTATGTGGAATACACAGACAATGTGCGTTATCTCGTTCAAGCCGGGCAGAGCTGCTGCTATTTACGATGCATTGTGCATAAGTCTTAAGGAGCTTCGCTTCGATCAGGGCGATGATCTGGATATAGATTTCTCAGTCGGACTTTTTACTCAGTCCCTGAGTGATACCGTAAGCCTAAGCGATGCTATGTATAAGTCAACTGTGAATAAGGTGTACGCATATAATACTTCCGAAAACAGTGCAAATCCTCAGTTCGAGAAACTCTGTGCCCTCAGGAACAGGATAATGAAGAATCCCGAGTATTCATGGAATATAAGCGATATAGCGGATAATCTCTATCTCAGTAAAAGCTATCTCCAAAAGATATATAAGGCCTTCTTCGGCAAGAGCATAATCGAGGAGATGATAGGCTTCAGGATCGAAAATGCCAAAAAGCTCCTCACTGAAACAGAGCTCTCTGTAACAGAAATATCACGCCTCTGCGGATATTCCTCCTATAACTATTTTGTAAGACAGTTCCGCTCATCAGAAGGCCTTTCGCCTACCGAGTTCAGACATATGAAACAGAATAAACAAAAGGCTTCCGTATAGCTGCCATGCTTATGCAGAAGTGTACGTTAGTTGCTCGTGGAAAAACTTTCTGAGCAAAAATTAAAACTGAAAGTTTTAGTGGGGCTCCTTTTTCAAAAGGAGCCCCACTAAATAACTAACGTATACCTTATTACATAAGCCAAGCTGCTTATATGGAAGCCTTTATTGCTGGTAATTCGGATCAAGGGACGGTATCTGGTGGAGGAGCCAGAACTGTATCTGGAGGGCATCCTTTGGAGTGATACCGCTGCTGAGATTTTCAAACACATTTGCATTCCGCTGACCCTTTTCTGTGATACAGGTATTTTCCGAGCCGTCAATACCGTATCTGTCAGCGTTAGATATGGACTGCATAATGAGAACAGCGTCATTCATCTTTACGCTTCCGTCGCAGTC
>LVAK01000214.1 GCA_001604035.1 Clostridiales bacterium Firm_05 | reverse complement strand
ATCTCCCATATGAGGGCAGGGAAGTAAAGCGTGAATGCGGCAAGAACAGTAGTGAGAGTGAATGCGCTCAGACCGTACTTTATGCAGGTGAAGGATATTATGTAGATATTCATTATCATCTGCACCGGATTGTGAGTTACAAGTGCCAGCGGCAGACTTTTCTGGATCTTTTTCTTCTGGAAGAACCACATTGACATCAGCGTGCCGTATACGTAAAGAAATACGAAAAACGGGATGTTGTTCATAAAGCATACATTCAGCAGAACGGTCACTGCAATGAGCATACTGATGAAGATGGCGAGATCCTTTTTTGTAACTCTTCCCGACGGGAGAGGGCGTTCCCTGAACAGCCGGCAGTCCAGCTCGTAGTCCTTGAAATCGTCGGCTATGCGGAGCCAGCAGAGAAAGCTGAACACTGTGAAACCGCCTATGAATTCGGCTGCGGTGATATGGAAATCCGTTACTCCATTGTTGAGCAGGATAATGAAGTATATCTCGAAGAATACTATTCCGCCCAGCAGAAGCCTTGGTATTATAGGATACATTTCCTTGAAGTAAATATTCAGTCGTTTCAGCATAAAAATGCTCCTTTCATATATTTCTGCGTATTTTCAATGCGTAAAGGATAGTGTTCAGTGCGATATGAGTCAGAGCACCGAGCAATATGTACTGTATGTACTGTGAAACAGTTAGCCCTGAAAAAAGAGCCAGTATAAGAACTACGCCAAGCAGTGAATCTATCTGATCGATCATAAAGAACATCAGCCCTTTGAAGCCCTGTGCAGTCCTGCCGGGCTCAATATTTATGCGGCGCTTGATAAAGCTGTTAGGGAGTTCGCACAGCACATATGCCAGGCCGAAGATTGCACCTGCTGCTGTGTTGAACAGCAGTGTATTGTCAAAGCATTTATACAGTTCATTCCTGCTGCTGAGCGCATCAGATGAGGAGGTAAGCATTCCCCAAAATACCTGTGCAATGACAGTAGCAGCGATCATTCCGAAAAAGCCTGCCCATGTCTTGTTATCACCAAGGATACGTTTTCCGTCATGGAAAATTTTTCCGCCGTCCATTGGTGAATTATGGGTGCGGTAAAGACTGGTTTTAGTAAATATCATATTTGCTGCGCCTGCGATAACGACAGGCATCAGTGTTGCATACATGACAAGTATCCTCATTATATCACCTCCAGCAGCTTCGGTATAAGTATCAGCCCCTGTGAAATGAAGAAGGCTATTGAGAGGATGAATACTCCGGCTGCCGCAGTATCCTTTATAAACTTGTTGTCAGCGGATATCTCTGGAAATTTAGTGTCCAGCAAACGTTCCAGCGCTGTATTGAGATACTCTGCTGAGAATACTCCGCAGACCAGTGCAAAGCCTATAAGGAATTCAGTCAGTGAAACGCCGAGTATCAGTCCAAGAAAGAAGAACACAGAATAAATGGCGGTGTATTCCCGGAAATTCCTTTCTTCTTTCCATGCAGCCTTCATTCCCTGAAAGGCGCAGCGCATACTCTGGAAGATGTTCTTATTTTTCATGGAAGAAAGTCCGGAGTTTGCCCGGCTTTTGGCTATGGGGCAGCTCTTCTGCTTTGCTCCGCAGAAGTCCGAAGTCATATTAGATGATATACTGTTTGTTTTCATACAGACACTTCCCTTCAAACTGGTGTAAGGCTTATTGGAACAAGCTTATTGACTGGATGAACTGACTGCCAATACCTGCCAATTCTCTGCCGCACTCATCAAGCGATGAAGTAATGCTTCAGACAAATAAAAATATAAACATGGGGCATGAATCAATAAATAAAAAGAGTAAAAAAATCATCCAGATAAGGAACGCTGCAACGACTAATAAAATGATCAGAACTTTTGTTGAGGACGATGTCTTTGGAGACAGTGACGGGGGATTTGCAAATACCAGCAGTTGGTCAGAACTGCTGCTCATCATATGGCTGATCTCGTATGGTGTCATATAATGGCACCAGCGGCCGGTAGGAAGCTTAATAAAACTGTATCTTTTCAGCATCATTTCATCAGCACCGTCAGGAGCGATCACGGACGGCTTTCCGTAAAGAAATTCGTATTCGCAATCATGTATATCGTAATACCTTATTTTCATATCCCTTACCTCCTTTTAAGCCTTATTCGTGTTCTTTAATATAATTATACTTTTTCTGACACTTTTGGGTAGAGGTCAGTTGTCATTTCCTGAGTGACAAATGTCACTGTTTATGAAAAAAGCACCGATCTGTGTCATATGACAGATCAGTGCCTGAGTGCTTTCGCCGTATCAGACTATATTATTTTTTATCGCAAAGACTGCAAGCTGCGTGCGGTCTTTCAAATTAAGCTTTTCCAGCAGTTTTGATATGCCGTTCCGGACAGTACCTTCTGCAAGGAAGAGCTTTGCAGATATCTCCTTGTTATCTGCTCCATCGCATATAAGGCGGATCAGGTCAAGCTCACGCTCAGTCAGACCAAAATCCTTTGGCTCGGACTGCACAACGTTTTTCTTTATCGACCGGAAGATATTGTCGCAGAACACATTTATCCCGCCGGC
>LVAK01000213.1 GCA_001604035.1 Clostridiales bacterium Firm_05 | reverse complement strand
ATTGATATCCTGTTATTCCAGAATGATGACATTTGCCTTACCTCCGAGATCTGTGTAGTCGTTGAAAAAATTCGGATAAGATTTTTCTGCTGCCTCAGCGCCCTTTATTATAACATCGCCGTCAGCTCTTGTTGCAGCAATAGCAGCTGCCATTACGATACGGTGGTCGCCGAAGCCGTCAACTGTACCGCCGTGGAGAGTATCAACAGGCATTATCCTCAGACCGTCATCTGTGACCGTAACTTTTCCGCCCAGTCCGTTAAGGAGGGCAGCGGTAGTTTCCAGCCTGTCGCTTTCCTTTATTTTAAGCCGCTTTGCATTATATATCACTGATTCGTTCTTTCCGAAACAGCCAAGCACTGAGAGTATGGGCACAAGATCCGGTATATCCGAACAGTCAGCGTTAAAGCAGCCCTTGTCGTTGTAGTACATCTCATTTATGATATCAAGTATCCTTCTGTCGCCCTGAACACTGTTCTCGTTAAGGTTCTCAGGCACCGTCTCAGAGCCGAGAGCATTGGCAACATAGAAGAATGCAGCCTGTGAATAGTCACCCTCTATCCTTTCATCGTGAGGATGATACTTCTGACCGCCCTTTATTACGAAGCGGTCCGGTTTCTCCTCTATCTCAACGCCGAAGCGCCTGAGGATATCTATTGTTATGTCCACGTATGGACGGGATTCCAGATGTGAGGTGAGGACTATCTCGGAATCCTCACTGAGCAGCGGAAGCGCAAAGATAAGGCCTGTAACGAACTGAGAGGATACATCGCCCTCGATATGGTATATACCGCCCCTGAGCTTTCCCGAAAGCTTATATGGCATCTCTTCTTTAATGAAGCTTATGCCGTTTGCTGACAGCTCACGCTTGTAAATATCTATCGGCCTCTGGGGAAGCCTCCCCCTGCCAATGAACTCAGCCTCTGTTCCGAGTGCAGCGGCTACCGGCATGATAAAGCGCAGTGTTGAACCGCTCTCGTTGCAGTCTATGACTGCTTTTTCCGCCGGTACTTTTATTCCTCTGACAGTAACTGTATCTCCTTCGACTTTAAACTCTGCTCCCAGAGCTGTCATTGAGCCGATAGTGGCTTCAATATCCTTTGACATTGATACTCCGGTGATGACAGATGTACCGTCAGCCAGTGCAGCACATATCAATGCACGATGAGCACAGCTTTTTGAAGCCGGTATGCTTACTTTTCCCTCAAGGAGAGTAGGTGTGATACGTACATCCATTGCTCAGCCCTCCATAAGACGTGAGAACTCCTCAACGGCCACCTTCACTATATCTGCCTTTCCGATGGTCTTGCAGACTATGTAGCTTATCTCACCGTACTCTCGCTTCTTGTCCTTTGAGCAGAATGGCAGCAGCTCCTTCATGGGGATATCAGTGCCGGTAGGAAGGCGGTAGCTCTCAACGCACTTTCTCAGTCTTTCAGATATGTCAGCAGGAGCAAGTCTGTCTGTTATCATGCACATACCTGCTGCAACGCCCATGCCGTGAGTATAATCGGTATAGTTGTGCCATGCTTCAAGTGCGTGGCCAAGGGTATGGCCGAAATTGAGGATCATTCGCTCTCCCCTGTCGAATTCATCGTGCTCGACTACCTCACGCTTTATATCCACGCAGGTATATACTATCTCATCCATTATCTCATCTACGCTGTCGAGGTCATGGCTCTCTAAAAGCTCAAAGAATGAGCCGTTCTTTATCATGCCGTACTTTATTACCTCAGCCATTCCGTCTGCAAGTGTCTCAGCAGGAAGGCTTTTCAGTGTATCACTGTCGCAGATGACCAGTGCAGGCTGCTTGAAGGCACCTACAAGGTTTTTCCCGCCGGTTATATCTATCGCTGTCTTGCCTCCTACAGAGGAATCCACCTGCGAAAGAAGAGTTGTAGGTATCTGTACAAAATCAACTCCACGGAGATATGTTGCAGCTGCAAATCCTGTAATATCGCCGACAACTCCGCCTCCGAGAGCAATTATGATATCGCTCCTTGTAATACCGGCCTTGCAGAGGTAGTCGGTTATCTCGCCGAATACAGAAAGGCACTTTGACTGCTCACCGTTATGGAAAGCAAACATTGTACATTCAAATCCGCTGTTTTTCAGTGAAGAGAGCACTGTATCGCCGTAAAGTCCGCCAACGATATCGTCCGTTATAACAACGGCCTTGCGGGAGCTTGTGATCTTTGAGATATATTCGCCGCATTTACTGATACTTCCACGTTCAATTATTACTTCATACGGATGACTTGTTTTCACATTAATGCTTTTCATCGTTAAAACCTCCGGATATAAAAAAACCGCTGCCCTAAATTTTTCAGCGAACTTTCAGCAACAATCAAATCTGCTTCATATGTCATGATAATTATATCATATAGGCCACATATTGTCAAGAATATTTTCCCCCGGTAAACATCTGTATCCGGTCGTTTATCCGCCGCACCGATTGTATAATAATCATAATAATAATCATGTTCTTTGATGGAATTTTATTTATTAACACAATATTCAAATATTGTTATTTACTGGTACATTATATTATGCTATATTAAAATCAGATCAGTGTACTACCTCACTATAGAGAGAGGGTATTTATATGAAAAACAAGGAATATCTGGATGCACTTGAATACTTCATAGATAAAATGCTTGCAATTCCGGATACAATAAATATCGATGTCAGCGATCACCTCAGCCGTATCTGTGACGTTCTGCGTATCAGCAGAATGACTGTGACAATATATGATAATTATAGGCTTTCTGACCCGGATCACAGGAGAACTGTCGTCATCTACGACAAGCCTCCCTGCGACGAATCATGCTGTATCGTAAGGCGTAATGTTACTGCCGCAGAAAATGCAGCGGTCTATTCGGCTTGGCAGCGTGCAGGCGAAGATGAATGGGACGAGGATGAGATAAGCAGCATCACAAGAGTGCTGGATCTGATGTTCCTTTTCAACGGCCGCTCAAAGCTGATAAAGGACGCTGAAAAGCTGATATTCTTCGATCACGATATGGACATCCGGAACCATAAATTCTATATGCGTTTCATAGGACAGCTCTGCGCTCAGAATAAGATCGGTGATTATGCAGCAATATTTGCAAATCTTCGCAGATTTTCAGTTATCAATCAGCAGATCGGACGTGAAAACGGCAACAAAGTAATGCAGATATTCATCAATAAATTAAAGGAGTTAATGTCAGATGAAGAGCTCATCGCCCGTATCGGCGGCGACAACTTCGCTCTCATTGTCAGAAAAGGCAACCTGAAAAGGATCCTCAACATTCTTGAGGGTACAGCGATCACCATCGACGAAACATACGGTGAAAGGATCATGCTGAGTGCAACTGCCGGAGTATACGTTGTTCCGGATAACGACAGTTCTATCTCTCCTTCAATTATCATGGACCGCATCAGCCTTGCCTCCCATATCGCAAGAGCCTCCGGAAAGACCGATCCGGTATTCTTCAACCAGGAGATAATGAATGCCAGCCAGAGAGTCACATCTATAACCGCAGATTTCCCGGCGGCCATTGCCAAAAAGGAATTCAAGGTCTACTACCAGCCAAAGGTATCCCTTGAAGGATACACTATCGCCGGTGCTGAGGCTCTTTGCAGGTGGATACACAACGGAAGGATAATAACGCCGGATGTATTCATCTCCGTTCTTGAAAGAAGCATGGATATATGCCGCCTAGACTTTTATATGCTGGGTGAGGTGTGTTCACATATCAGGAAATGGCTGGATGCAGGCCTGGAGCCTGTAAGGATATCCGTAAATCTCTCACGCCGGCATCTTTCGGATATAGACCTTACAAAACATATCCTATCAATAATCGACAGCTATGACGTTCCTCATGAGCTCATAGAGATCGAGCTTACTGAAACGACTACCGATATTGAGCTTTTCAATCTCAAGCGCATCATTACCGAGCTTCAGAAAGCCGGATTGTATGTATCCGTGGACGATTTCGGTATCGGATATTCCTCGCTGAATCTGATAAAGGAGATCCCATGGAACGTACTGAAACTGGATAAAAGTCTGATCCCCGACCTGAAAAACGATCCTGACAACCAGAACCAGATGCTGTTCAAATACGTTATAGCAATGGCTCAGGCAATGGGGCTGGAATGTATTGCAGAGGGTGTGGAAACACCTGAACAAGTAGCAATGCTCCGTGAATACTCCTGCAAGCTGGCTCAGGGCTATATTTTCGATAAGCCATTACCGAAGGAAGAATTTGAGCAAAGGCTCTCAGGCCACGCTTACTCAATATAAAAATAATAAGCTCCCTCACGCCTGCTACTCTTAGCGGAACAATTGAAAAGCCAAACTGAATAGGAAGAAAGCCGCCATTTTCGAATGGCGGCTTTGTACTAATAATCATTTTAATCGTATAATGACCATTTGATCTATTGAGATTTCCGCTAAGTCACAAGGCTCATATTGCTTGAGATAGGCTTGTAGATGAAGTGCTTGCATAGTTCGACTTATACTTTCCATCAATGCAGTGCCTCGTCTTTTGTATCCAAAATCTTTTAGAAGAGTTCTCAGCTTAATGCGATGATATCCGTTACCAGAATACAGAAGTTTCAACTTAATATACTTGAAATAAGCTCCAAAATAATCAGGCTGAGACTCTGTCTTTTCAATCTGGAATTCACGCATTATCAATTGCGTTTCTTCATATTCTTCAACGTTCATTTCCAGTAATATCATTTTTTCGTAGACATGACGACGCAGCTTGAGTAAATCGTTACGATAATCGTAAACTATATCATCGCCGTGTTCTTGGAAAAGATCGGCTATTATCTCGTCCTCACGAAACCGCGGCAAATCCGCTTTCAACAAGTACGCGGCAATATCCTGGGGAGTAAACTTATATTTGGTATGTACCATCATTTATCCCCCTTCCGCTGATTGCAGGTGCGGCAGAGTATCTGGAGATTCTCTTCAACGGTTTTTCCACCTTTAGCCATCGGCTTGATGTGATCAACATGTAAGTACTGCCTGCTGTCAAATATCTTTTTACAACCGGCACATACATAATCACCGTCAGAATTGCGAGCCTTATCAAATATCTTCATTTTTAAAGGAATTCCAATATTAGGGTACCGCCTGATTATCTCCTCTAACTTCAGATCTTCAAGCTTCCGAAGCTCTGCTTTAGTCTGAGGGCGAGCGTATTCTGTATCCATATATCCGTCAAGCTTATCCATTTCGATATCTACCATACGTTTGAAGATGTAAGGGCTGGAATAATATATCTTATACACGCTGTCTTCGGCGTTCCATAGGCTGTCAAGGTAAGCCTTGCGTTCACGTCCTGTCATAGCCTCATCTTCAAATTTCTTAGCTATATCGGATACATCCAGCTTTTTACGAACAATATCGTCAAGAGGAACAAACAGCGGATCAACAGCCTTTTGTGCGAAGAAAAGAAGAAGGTGTTCTACGTCGCTTCTCTGACAAGCAGGAACCATTGCTTCATCAAAGTACTGCTCCATGCAGTAATCCGTCATTTCAGGCAGTACTTCGTCAGGTATTGTTTCTTCTTCAATATTATATAACTCCATTATTTGAGGAAGATCATTTATCAAAGCCTGATATGATGACTGTGTACTATTGTAAATGAGTATCTGATGATTCCACTCCAGAGTGCTGAACATATAATATCCAACAGGAATACGCTCAATCATTTCTATTATTTCAAGAGCGGAAGTGTCAATACCATCGTTAAGCATAGCAGCAAATTCTTCAATTTTAGAAATTGAAATCATACGTAACTCTGACTGCTGCTTCTTTGCGGGAGTATCCTGCGGTTCATATTCATCCTTGAATAACGACTGCGGATTTACCCATGCGATTTTACCGTTCCAATCATCGATAAATGGAACAATATATGCGTCAGTTGTGCCGCCTGCCTTTTCACCGCGCAATGCTCTGCCGACCATTTGAGTCATAAACACTCTTGATATAGTTGGGCGGGTAAGGAATACAGTGTGTGTTTGTGGAAGATCGGTTCCTTCTGTCAGGATATTTACATTGATAAGTACATCAAGTTTACCGTCACGATACTGTTTTATCTTCTCTTCATTTTCTTTGCTTGATATAGTAATTCCGAGAGCAGCATCTCTAACGTCAGAAACGATATAATCTGAGCGTATCTTATTCTTGCGGAATAGTGCATTTAAAGCAAATGCATTTGTCTTATTAATGGCAAATACGATAGTCTTGCCGTATTTCTCTTTATTCTTGACATAGTGGTCTACTATAAAAGAATTACGCTTATTGTTTTCTTGCAGGAATTCTTGAATATTCTTGGGGAGAGCATCAAAGTTTTCAATTTCCTGAATGTTCTTAAGTCCGACCATATCGCCCAATTCAACACCGGTCTCGCATCCATCAATAAACTTCGGATATGCAAGAATGTGCCTGTCAATGAGGGTGTTGAGATCTATCTTGTATACAATATCATCTGTGAATATCTGATATAGCGCACCCTTTTCTTTTTCAGATGTACGAAAAGGAGTTGCAGTAAGTCCAAGAAGTTTCATCGACTTAGCATGCTCTTCAACATATTTTATGGTTTTTCGGTATGTCTTGGCAACAGCATGATGAGCTTCGTCGATAACAAGGAATACATCTTCGTTTTTTAGCCAACTGTCAAGTCTTTCGAGGCTGCGGTTGATACTGTCCTTGCTTACAATAAGAATATTATCATCATTTTTGATATGTACAGGCTTGTCGTGCATACCTGAGATAATACGATAGCAGAATGTGGTGTGGTTTATCATAATGCTGGTGTAAGCATTATTGATAAATGTATCGGCTGCTTGTTCCAAAAGAAGGTGACGGTGAGCGATCCATAATATCTTCTTACCTTGATCTACAGCATTCTGCAAAAGCCAGTATACTGCAGTCATTGTTTTACCTCCGCCTGTTGGTAATACCAATAGCGTACGAAAGACAGGCTTTTTGTTGATCGCATTTAGTGCTTTGAGTGCTTCAACCTGGTGCTCATACAGAGTACGTGAGTTAGTTCCATTTGCAGGAATAACGGTTTGGGCATTTAGGTTTTCTACAGTATTTGGCATAAGTATCACCTCATTCATAAATTATACCTTGATTATATCATAATGTGCGTTTTTAGACAAGTACGCAAAGTGATTATTGTGCAAATTCACAATCAAACATATATTGTATTGTATATTGTTACAACATAATGCCTTTGCTGAAAAATGTCTTCGAAAACGAAACTAAATATCTCCACATTTTATAAAAATGAAGAAAAAATTCCCATAATATATATTAGAGAGCCACACAGTGCTTGTAACTTTTACAGTTGCAGGTGCTGTTTTTTTGTTAAATAAGAGTACCACAAGCGCACACACGATTGTGCAACTCTACAAATCAATGTGAAAATCATGTGAAATGGGTATGCAAAACGCCCTTCCCAGTTCCCTATAATTAGAGGGGCAAATTAGAAACTTGAAAATTGAATATCCTGCGCAGGAGTGATACACAGCAGTTAAGTGCACCGCGACAGCTTGGAGGGGCTTAGCGCATCGAGCAGTGAAATACTTCTCTCACGTCACGCAAGGCGGAATGAAAGGAACGGTACTGCGCATGGGCAAAAACATATTCAAAAATAGGCTTATTTGTAAAAAGGATACTGCTCCCACATTTTGTCCTCTGCGAGCACAATTGTCACGTCGACAGGGACAGCAGTGACAGCATATTGATGTGTGATGAAATGGCGTCCCTGCTGTCCCTTAACTGTTTGCAAACGCTGATATATCCTCGCAAACGCTCAATTGTAGTCACAAAAGTTCTCATAATTATGCTGCCCCTGAGTTTAATAATTGTAGTTTTGAAAGAATTGAAATTGTTACCTGATTTTATGCAAAACTGAAAAACCGAACCATAATACTATTGAGGGACAATAAAAATCCGCTAAAAACATATCAATTTGCAAAAAGGACACTGCTCCCACATTTTTCCTTTTGCAAGTGATAACGTGTCGGTAGTGACGGTAGAAATGTTACCGTCACGCAGGCGTTGCCTTACAGCTCACAAAGCTCTATATAGCTTCATCTGCGGGGCGTGTCAGTAGGATTCTGTGTCGGTAGTTTTACTGTCACGGCTGAGTTACTGTCACGCACAAAAACGCCCTTTTTTGCCGCCAATTCAGAAATCGGGTAGTTATCCCACCCGTACCCACAAAAGCGATTGTTGCGCAACGTGGAGCAAGTGTGGCGGCATTGGCATAAGGAGAAAAACTATCGCTGACGGAGCAGTATCGGTCACGGAGGTATGAAATGCCAGCATCGCATTCGGCAGTCCGCCGAACGCTTGCTGGTCGGGGCGAACCCCGAGCCCCCTCACAAAAATCGCACAAAGAAAGGAGCGTGATACAATGAGAAAACGCAATCGAACCATCACTATCCGCTGCACCGATGACGAGTATGAGCGGATACACAGCAAGGCTGAGCGGCACAAGCTATCCCTCAGCGACTTCGTTCTCAGGTCGGCAATGGACAAGAAGATAATCGTGGCTGACGGGCTGGACGAGGTAGCAAGACAGCAAAAAGCTATCGGGCGAAACCTGAATCAGATAGCAATGCTGGCACACGAAGGACGGCTGCACTCTGTCCGACTGGACGAGCTTGTAAAGCAGCACAAGTCAGTGACAGCGGCAGTCTGTGAGATAGCAAAGGTGGTGAAGTGATGCCAATAATCCATTTTATAAACAACAAAACTCAGACCGCTGGCGGAATGAAAAACGTCCTCAACTACGTCAGCAGAAAGGAAAAGACGGTCTCTGAGGACAAGCGATTCGTGACAGGAGTCAACTGCTCACCCGAGACTGCACTCGATGAAATGACCGCGACCAAGAATCTCTACCACAAACCTGACGGACGGCTGTACTATCATTTAGTGCAGAGCTTTCCCAGCGGATATGAAATTGAACCCGAACTCGCACACAAAATTGCAGTGGAGCTCGCGGAGAAAGCCTTCAACAAATACGAAGTTGTTGTAGCAACCCATATTGACAGAGAGCACATTCATTCACATTTTGTGTTCAACTCGGTCAGTTTCGAGAACGGAAAGAAGTATCATTCCAACAAGGAAAGCGTTGAACAGCTGATGAAGCTCAGCGATGAGATTTGTCAACGGTATGGAGTTCATGTCCTCGACACTCCCAAGAAGAAAATGAATAAAGACTTCCTTTCTGACAGCGAATACAGGTCAGCCAGACGCGGCGAGAGCTTCAAGTGGGAGCTGATGAATGTCATAAACCAAGTCATGAAGAAAGCCAAAACCAAGAAGCAGTTCTGCTACATGATGAAGCGGCAGGGCTACGGTGTCAGGTGGGAGGACAACCGCAAATACATCACCTACACTTGTCCTAATGGAAGAAGATGCCGTGACAATAAGCTTCACGGCGACAAATACAGAAAGGAGAATATGGAGTATGAATTCAAAACAAGAAGAATTGCAGCAGATGTACGACAAGGAATTGTCGGCAGCGGCGGACACTCAGCCGACAGTGGTGGTGCTCGATTCCAACTGGAGAGCACTGATAGA
>LVAK01000027.1 GCA_001604035.1 Clostridiales bacterium Firm_05 | reverse complement strand
AGTCCGGCTGCTGTGCTCATCTTGTCAACGTTGAGGTAAATGTCTCCCTCAAGCCATATCTGTATATCAACATCTGACATCTTTGTAAGCGGATCAAGTCCCTCTGTCTCATCGTAGATATACTTCACAAGGTTTATCGGAAGCACTGACGGATCATAGTTTTTGAGTATGCGCTGCTTTTCTTCTTCCTTCATGATATTGGTATTGCCCACATAGAAGGTCTTGAGGTTATCGCCGTAACGCTCAGCATTGCGGTACATATTGTATCCGCCGAAGAACTCGTCTGCGCCCTCTCCGGAATAGCAGAGCTTTGTGTGATTTGCTGTGGCAAGGCAGCCAAGTGTGAAGACTATAGCAGATGCGTCTCCAAGGGGCTGCTCCATATTGTACATAACATATGGGACGATATCAAAATAATCCTTTGGCTGTATATTGGCTACAGAATGCTCAACGCCGAGAAGCTCCGCAGTCTTTGCGGCAACTCTTGATTCGTCAAAGCGTTCCTCGTCATATCCGCAGGAATCTGCTCTCTTTGCGTCACTCATAGCAAGCACATATGAAGAGTCAACTCCGCCGGAAAGGAAGGATTCTGCCACTTCGCCGTCCTCCTTGACCTCTGTCATTATGTGAGTGAGAGTGCTGTGGATCTCGTCAGCATAATCCTCCAGTGACTTTGTACGGTCGGGAGCAAACTCCGGCTTCCAGTAGCGGTGTATCTCCAGCTTTCCGTTCTTAAAGCTGAGCCAGTGGCCGGGCATGAGCTTCTTCACGCCCTTGAAGAATGTATCCTCTCCTGCAACATATGTCAGTGTCAGATATATCTGGAGCATATCTCTGTTGAGCTCCTTTACGAATCCATCCTGAGACATGATATCTCTTATCATCGTACCGCAGAGAAGTCTGCCGTCAGATGTCTGATAGTAGTAGAAAGGCTTTGTGCCGAACTGGTCTCTTACGCAGAAAAGCTCCTTATCAGCTTCGTTCCAGAGAGAGAATGCGAACATACCGTAGATGTGATCGGCAATATCATGTCCCCACTTCTCAAAACCCTTTTCGATTATCTCTTTTTCTCTGCTCTCACGTGGAAGGCTGCTGTCTATGCCAAGCTCTCCGCAAAGAGCCTTCCAGTTGCGTATGTGACCTCTGTATTCACGTATCTCTGCCATTGGTCTGTCTCCTTTCGTATATATCATACCTCTTCGTAATTGATAGGACGGTTCATCAGATTCTTAAGTGCCGCACG
This sequence comes from Clostridiales bacterium Firm_05, assembly GCA_001604035.1. Lineage (GTDB taxonomy): Bacteria > Bacillota > Clostridia > Oscillospirales > Ruminococcaceae > Ruminococcus. Next base: position 64,448 of record LVAK01000027.1, on the reverse strand, counting down.
GACGTCTCCGCCATTGAAGAGCACCTCGTTGAGCTGCTCTGTTATAGGCATTTCAACCCCCAGCTTTCTTGAAAGATCATATGCTGCCTTACAGCAGAAGTATCCCTCAACTGTGCCTACTCTTTCAACTGCCTCCTGCGGAGATACTCCCTGTCCGATGAGTATTCCTGCACGGCGGTTGCGGCTGTGCATACTTGTGCAGGTAACTATAAGGTCGCCGATACCGGTAAGGCCGCTGAATGTCATTGTATCAGCTCCCGCAGCCTTTCCGAGGCGTGCTATCTCGTGTATACCTCTTGTCATAAGAGCGGCCTTGGTATTGTCTCCGTAGCCCAGTCCGTCACATACTCCCACACAGAGAGCTATGATATTCTTCAGTGCTCCGCCGATCTCACAGCCTTTGACATCATCATTGAGGTATATCCTCATGAAGCTGTTGCCGAACTGCTTCTGTACATACTCAGCAGCATCGTGATTGTCTGAAGCAGCAACTACTGTAGTAGGGATGCATCTTGCTACTTCCTCAGCGTGTGAGGGACCGGAGAGAACTACCAGCTTATCAGTCTTTATCTCCTCGCTTATCACCTCGCTGAGAGTTTTAAGGCTGCCCTCCTCAAGTCCCTTTCCGGTGTTGACAACTACCATATGATCATCGATATAGGGAGCGGCTTCCTTTGCAACATCTCTTACGAATGATGATGGTATACCGAATATGAGCATATCACATCCCTTTACACAGGATATATCACTGGTCATAGCTATGCTCTCCGATACAGGTACTCCGGGGAGCTTATGGATGTGCTCGCCGTGTGAACGTATCTCGTCGATCTCCGACTGGAATTTTGACCATACTGTGACCTCATGTCCTCCGCAGTGTTCTGCCATTATCGCAAGGGCGAGACCAAATCCGCCTGAACCAAGTATTGTGATCTTTGCCATGATATACTCTCCTTTCAGTTACCTTTAGTAAGGTCAGTTGTATTGAATGAGAACTTATTTTCAGTTCCGTTCATGAGTCTTTCGATGTTTGAACGGTGCATCCATATCACAAGCCCTGCCATCGGCAGAGAAAGGATAAGATACAGGAAGCTTCGTCCGAAGCTGTTTCCGGTAACTATCCAAGACATGAGGAGTGTCGCAAGCGGACAGTATCCTGCGCCTATTATAGATGCAAGAGATACATATTTTGAAAGCGCAAGTATCACTATAAATATAGCAAGAAGTGCTATGAATACCTTGAAGTCTACTACAAGGAAAGTGGATACTCCAACAAGCACGCCCTTTCCGCCCTTGAATCCGTAGTATATCGGGAATATATGTCCGATTATAGCACAGAGCCCTGCAATATAGCCTATGTAATGGGTATCGTTTCCGGGAGTAAGTCCGGCTCCGATAAGATGACAGAAACCTCTTGACAGTGCAACGGCAACTATTCCCTTGAGCAGATCTCCGGCAAGAGTAACTGCCGCACAGTCTTTTCCTGCACAGCGAAGAGTATTTGTAAGACCTGCATTATGGCTGCCCATAGTGCGGATATCCTTTCCCTTCATCATCTTTACAGAGATAATTGAAAAATTCAGGCTGCCGAGGAAATATCCTGCTGCGGCAGCAAATATAAGCGCCAGTAATAACTTCATTATTTATCATTTCCTCCCCGCTCACGTACTATGAATCTCACAGGTGTTCCCTCAAGACCAAATGTAGAGCGTATCTGATTTTCAATATATCTCCTGTAGGAGAAGTGGAAGAGGTCTGCCCTGTTCACGAATGTCACAAACGTGGGCGGCTTTGTGGAAGGCTGTGTCATATAGTATATCTTAAGCCTTCTGCCCTTATCCGAAGGCGGCTGCACTCTTGTTGTAGCATATGCAAGAACATCGTTGAGCATACCTGTTGATATTCTCATGCTGTTCTGCTCATAGGTATATTTTATGAGCTCATAGAGCTTGTTTATGCGCTGACCGGTCTTTGCGGAGATAAATACAAAGGGAACATATGACATAAAGCTGAAATCATTCTCAAGCTTTGTCCTGAATTCCTGCATTGTCTTATCGTCCTTTTCAATGAGGTCCCACTTGTTGACTGCTACAACACAGGCCTTTCCCTGCTCATGTGCATAGCCTGCAACCTTTGAATCCTGCTCTGTGAAGCCCTCTGAGGCGTCAAGCATGATAACGCATACATCAGCCCTGTCAACAGCCATATAAGCTCTCAGGACGCTGTAATGCTCTATCTTCTCAGTCACCTTTGACTTCTTGCGGATGCCTGCGGTATCGATGAATACAAATTTGCCGTACTCATTTTCAATGACAGTATCCGTTGAATCTCGTGTGGTGCCGGCGATATCAGATACGATCACTCTCTCCTCGCCTGCTATCTTGTTTATAAGCGAGGACTTTCCGGCATTAGGCTTGCCTATAACAGCTACCTTGATATAGTCGTCCTCGTACTCCTCCTCCTTTTCGTCAGGAAGATACTCATATATCTTATCCAGCATATCGCCTGTACCATGGCCGTGTACTGAGGATATGGGATACGGATCACCCAATCCGAGATTGTAGAACTCGTATATCTCCATGGGAGGCTCGCCAAGGGTATCGCACTTGTTTACTGCCAGAACGATCGGCTTGCCGCTTTTCAGCAGCATCTGTGCCACTGTATAGTCATCAGCAGTAACTCCGCAGCGGATATCTGTAACGAATACGATAACATCGGCTTTCTCTATAGCAAGCTCGGACTGTCTTCTCATCTGGGAAAGGATCACATCGTCGCTGTCAGGCTCGATACCGCCTGTATCAACTACCATGAATTCCTTGCCACGCCATTCACACTTTGAGTAGATACGGTCACGGGTAACTCCGGGAGTATCCTCTACTATGGAAAGGCGCTGTCCGATCAGCTTGTTGAAAAGTGTGGATTTACCTACATTAGGCCTTCCCACAACTGCTACTATCGGTATTGACATTGTTCCCTATCTCCTTTCATGTATTTGCTTATTGTCTTGTAAAACGGGGAAATATCCCCATATCAGTATGTTATCCCCATCATTGCATCAAGCAGCTCAAATCCATCGCTGTTTGTAGTCACGATCTTCACTCCAAGCGCACTCTCCACATCGCCTATGGTCATATCGTCAAGGAAAACATCAGAATCCCTTCTGACCATTGCGGTCGAGAGAAGAAGCTCTGTACCAAGTTCTTTATCCTTAAGCTGTGCGATGAGATCCTGTGCAGTGATAAGTCCGGTGACAGTGATAGTATCACCGAAAAAGTCATTGCGTATGCGGTACACATCGCACCTGAGCTGAGGAAATTTCTCCTCTGCAAGCTTTGCAAGAGAGGATATAACTCCATAGGGAGAATAGCCTGTGGCAATAGTCACATGGCGGTCTCCGCCTTCCCATTCAGCCATATCCAGTGCCTGATCGAACTCGTCCATAAGAGAGCGGAGCATACCAACGCCGTTCTCGTACTGCGGATAGTCCTCATATACCTCTGCCGGAGGTATAGGTCTTCCGGCGATAAGATAGAACTCATCTGAGGGAAATACCGTTCTTGTGCCGAACTTCTCAAGAAATTCACGCTGATAGCTCTCGATGATATCTATTGTCTCTCCGGCACCCTCAGGGGTAAATCCTGTGAGCGGATACAGTCCCTGGCGGAATTTTGTAACTCCTACAGGAACAACAGCCATGCTGGAAATATTGGGCATGAGGCTTCCAAGATCACTGAGAGTACGCCTAAGTTCATCCCCGTCATTCAGACCGGGACAGCATACCACCTGACAATTCAGCTTTATGCCGCTCTGAGCCATCTGCCAGATATATTTCAGTTTCTCTCCGGCAAAACGATTGTGCATCATCTTTACCCTGAGCTCCGGGTTTGTGGTATGCACAGATACGTTTATGTTGAGCTTCATCTTTATAATACGGTCGATATCAGCCTGACTCATATTTGTAAGGGTAACGTAGTTTCCCTGCAAAAAAGACAGTCTTGCGTCATCGTCCTTGAAATAAAGCGTCTCTCTCATGCCCGGAGGCATCTGGTCGATAAAGCAGAATACACACTTATTGCTGCATGACTGCTTGCTGTCCATAAGAAAGGTCTCGAATTCAAGGCCAAGGTCATCATACTCGTCCTTGCTGACGCTGACAGACATCTCTTCTCCGTGTCTTACAAGAAGCAGTGTAACATCTGTCTCCGCCGCATAGTACATATAGTCAAGGACGTCCTTGACGCCATGGCCGTTTATACTGACCAGTATATCTTCACTGCGTATCCCGGCTTTATCTGACGGTGAACCGGGAACAACGCTGTTGATCTTTACCATAAAAAATACTCCAAGCTGTCTGACAGTTAAAAAGGAGAGAAGGATCTCTCCTCCTCTCCTTCTCATACTTCGTGTTCAGCCGATTATTCAGCGTCCATCTTAAGGACCTCAACGCCCTTATAGAAACCGCAGTTCTTGCAGACCTTGTGCGGAGCCTTAAATGCGCCGCAGTTGTCACACTTGGACATAGCGGGTGCTTCGAGCTTCCATACAGCACTACGTCTCTTATCACGTCTTGCCTTGGAAGTTTTTCTCTTCGGTACAGCCATTCTGGCACCTCCTTACAGAGCTTCACAGCTCAGATTAATTTAGATGATCGCACTGACCTTCGTTAAGGTCACAGCCGCATACCATACACAGTCCCTTGCAATCGTCCTTACAGAGATTCTTTGTGGGAAGCTGCAGCAGCAGGTCGGTCAATGCGATTTCATTCAGTTCAATGCTCTCACCCTCAGCCACGATATAATCATCGTTATCGCCGCTGATGGAAGGAACAACAATATGGTCGAAATCAAAGTGATACTCTCTGTCGAGTTCCTTAAGACATCTGTCGCAGATGATATTAAGGGTAAAATCAACAGAATACTCAAGATAGACAACTCCTGCCCTGTTATAGACACGGCCATCCACCTTTACCGGAGTAGAAAAGGTATACCCTCTTATATCAGAAAGCTCCTCTGTACCTATCTCACAGTTTATCGTTTTTGATTCTCCGACGATACTGAAAAGCTGTTTTAAATTGATCTTCATATTACAAATCCTTCAGAGCACCATAAAATATATTATACACCAAATAGCTTGATATGTCAATAGTCAGGTGCAAAAAAGCTTATTTTTTATCTCAGATCACTTGAGGAACTGCTTTACGACCTCAGGAAGCTCGGACTCATCAGCAGAAACTGTGAATACAACTGTGATATCGTTCTTGTTTGTGAGTGTGTCGAGCTTTTCAAGAAGCTTGCCGAAAGCCTCATAGTCACGGCCGCCGATCTTGAAGATACCGTCAACGTAGATAGACTGGATGTCGTAGTTGCCTGCGATCATACCTGCGATATATCCGTAGAAAGCGTCAAATCCCTCGATAGCGAACTCATCAACGTCACACCATCTTACCTTGAAGCTGATAGAACGTCTTACATTTGCGCCCTTTTCGATGCAAACGAGATCTCCGTTTGAAGACTTGATAGCGTCATTGATCTGATCGATGAGTATCTTGGTCTTGCCTGTGCCTTTTTTACCTGTAATAAGTTTAATCATAATTTACTCCTTCCATGCCATGGGGCATTTATGACGTATTTTTTTAAATTTATAGTGCAAGCCGGGGATTAACCGAGCTTAGCTTCAAGAGCTGCCTTTGCGCCCTCATAACCAGGCTTACCGAGGAGTGCAAACATATTTGACTTGTAGCTCTCAACACCGGGCTGGTTGAAGGGGTTAACTCCGAGAACATAGCCTGAAATAGCGCAAGCCTTCTCAAAGAAGTAGATCATGTATCCTACGCTCTCCTCAGTTGTGTCGTCGAGCTCAAGGATGATGTTAGGAACGCCGCCCTCTGTATGAGCGAGAACTGTTCCCTCGAAAGCCTTTCTGTTAACCACAGACATATTCTGGTTTGTGAGGAAGTTGAGACCGTCAAGGTTCTCAGCATCAGGCTCAAGGAAGAGATCTGTCTTAGGCTTCTTGATATCTACAACTGTCTCGAAGAGTATTCTTGCACCGTCCTGGATGTACTGGCCCATGGAGTGAAGATCTGTTGAGAATACAGCCGCTGACGGGAATATGCCCTTGTTATCCTTGCCCTCGCTCTCGCCGAAGAGCTGCTTGTACCACTCAGACATCATTACAAAGCTTGGATCGTAGGATACGAGCATCTCTACAGACTTGCCCTTTCTGTAAAGGATGTTTCTGAGAGCTGCGTACTTGTAGCAGTCGTTGTTGTCAAAATCAGCGCAGAAATCAGCCTGTGCCTTAGCAGCGCCCTTCATGAGAGCATCGATGTCACAGCCTGCAACAGCGATAGGAAGAAGACCAACTGCTGTAAGAACTGAGAAACGTCCTCCTACGTCATCCGGGATAACGAATGTCTCGTAGCCCTCTGTATCTGAGAGGCTCTTGAGAGTTCCTCTTGCCTTGTCTGTTGTAGCGAAGATCCTGTCCTTAGCGCCTTCCTTGCCGTACTTATCCTCAACCATCTTCTTGAAGATACGGAAAGCAAGTGCAGGCTCGGTAGTTGTACCGGACTTGGAAATAACGTTTACTGAGAAATCCTTGCCCTCACAAAGAGCAATGATCTCGTTGAGATATGCAGGATTGATGCTGTTGCCTACATAATATATATCAGGTGTGTCCTTCTTTATATTATTGTAAAGGGGCGATTTGAGGAGCTCGATAGCTGCTCTTGCACCAAGATAAGAACCGCCTATACCAATAACGATAAGGATATCGGAATTCTTCTTGATTTTCTCGGCTGCTGCCTTGATCCTTGCAAATTCTTCCTTGTCATAGTTTGTAGGAAGCTCTACCCATCCGAGGAAATCGTTGCCGAGACCGGTCTTGCTCTGAAGAGAAGCTGCTGCTGCCTCGACCTGAGCCTTGATACCGGACATCTCATCAGCATTGATAAAGTCCTTCAGGTATTTGGTGTTAAGTTTTAAAGACATTTGAATATACCTCCAATATGTACAGAATCACCCGTACAAATATAATTTACCATCTTTATGATACTATATTTTAAGAAATTTTTCAAGTACCTTTGCGATAATATTTCCACATTTGTGCAGTTGTACCAACCTTCAACACATCTAATTGATAGTTTTATACATGATTTTTCTCAAAATAAACCTGAACGTAAGTTTATTAACATCATTTTTTACAATTACATCTGTCTCAAAAATCAGTTCTTTACCGTTGAAAAAAGCTGCTTTTCCAACTGTCTGCCCAGCTCTCAGCGGAGCTTCAAGATATGCCGGCAGGACCGTCACTATACGCAGCTTATTCTCCCCTTTTGGCACCACAAGATCAGTGCCCTCAGCGAATCCGAGTTCGGCCGCAGCCTCCTCACCGTTCCTGACACTGACCGGCCGAAGTGCATCCTCAGGAAACACCGAGGCAGTCATCCTGTAGCCGACAAAGCCGCTGCGGATAAGCTTTTTCGCCGTGCCGAAGGATGTATCCTCATCCGGTGCCCCAAGAACAACAGCAATATATTCCTCGCCTTTCTCATTTTTGCCGCATTCCGATATACAGTACCCGGCTTCATCAGAATGGCAGGCCTTGAAGCCGCAGTGTCGGTCATATGTCCTGGAAAGTGTGTTCTCGTTCACAAGTTCAGTCTGCCCTGCCTTCACATAATCACGCCATATGGAAAAATATGGAAGGATAGCTTCATGCTTCAGAAGCTCCGCACTTATCACTGCCATATCAAATGCTGTGGTATATTCCCTCTCGTCATAGTATCCATACGGAGAGAAAAAGGCTGTGTCACGCAGCCCCAGATCAAATGCCCTTGCATTCATCCTCGCTGTGAACTCATCGATAGTGCCGGCAGAATGTTCAGCAAGCACAGTAACTGCGTCATTGGCATTTCCTACAGCAGCACTCTTTATCAGCTCTTCAACCGTCATTTTATCCCCGGGACTGAGCCATACTACAGCACCCTTAGTACCGGATACGTTTTCCGAAGCAGTAAGCTCCTCTGTAAGAGACAGCCTGCCGCTGTCTATGTCCTCCGCAATAATCAGCAGTGTCATGAGCTTGCTGAGATACCCTGCATTGCAGCGCTCATGACAGTCCTTCTCGTCAAGTATCGTCCCGGTTTTCGGTTCAATAAGGACATACGTCCCCAAAAAAACAATTTCTTCCTCTTTATCGCCAGCAGAGATAAATACTCCGCACATAAGTAATGCGGCAGCAAAAATAATCAGTCTTTTCATACAGATCACCTCATAGAACTATATGTCCATGCGCTGATCTTTAGACATAAAAGAAGGCAGCCCGCAGGCTGCCTGAGATCATTTAACACTCGTTCAGTTCTTCACTGTTGTTATTATATATGTTCCGATGTTATCTCCGGATATAGTATACTTTCCGGAGACAGGCACACGTGCTGTAGTTGCATCGTCCTTTGCTTCCGAAGTATAGATTTCGTAATTAACACCGTCATAAGTATAAGAGAACGCCTTGTCAAAGCTGTAGTCCTTAAGGAAATCGATATACTCCTCAAGGCAGAGATCCTTTGCCCCCATGATAGCAGCATTCACTTCGCCAACATAGCGAAGATGCCACGGGCAGTAATCATGTCCAGTCTTTGCAGCCTTTCCCTCAGGATATCTCACAATAAATCCGTACTTATCGCAGTTTTCTATGACCCAGCCCTCAGCATCGCAGCCGTCATAAGCTATGATACCTCCGTATGAGGAAACTGCAAGGTCGACAGTATTCCCTGTTGCTGATTCAGGAAAATACTCAGGACAGTATGAACCGTCCCCTGTGTATGTATCATTCGTTCCATACACTATAAAATCATCAAGGCCAGTCTCTTCATGATAATCAGCCATCATTCTGTTAAAGGCCTCTGCTGCGTCCTCGTTGAGCTTTACGGATTCGCTCACAAGGGTATAGTACTCATTTTTATATTTAAGCAGATCAACTTTCTTGCCAGAAGCAGTTTTATCTGCCGGATGTTCGTTGTTTATGATAGTAAGCAATCCTGAAGAAAGTTTTGAACCGGGAATACTGAGCTCTGAAAACCCAAGATTCTGAACTCCTTCAAATTTTGTGACAGTCTGTGTTCCGTTACTGAGATTCACGGTTCCGTCAGTGTGTTTCTCAGACTTCTTTTCACCGCTGCCATTAGCAAAATCTCCGCTCACTACGATGCTGCTTGTATTAGATTCGGTCATATCTCTCCGCATATTGTCGATCAGTAATATCGATCCTGATACGCCAACAAGCGCAAGAAAGAAACGCCCCCATCTGAAGCGCATTTTCGCCATTTTTATATCCTCCGATTTTTTGTTCTTCACTTTTTCCGGTCGTGCCGGTATTTTCTCTTTTTTGTCAAGGCCCAGCCTTTATAGTTATGCTTCACGCCGGAGGCTCATATGGCTTTCCTCCTGCACAGTATTCGCTGTATGCACTCAGCGTATTATAAATGTTGTTCCAGTTTGTTGTACCCCCGCATAAAACGAGTATGTATGTCTTTCCTTCGATAACTGCGAAGCTCTCTATGCAATTTCCGGCTTCGTCAGTATATCCTGTTTTGCCGCCTTTTACGACTACTCCGGGCATTTCATCACCATACATCCTGCTGAATATCGTGCTTTCAAACGTCAAGCCGTCCGGATTCTGTTCAGTGGGAGCAACTTTATACTCATACGCTGAGAGCACCTTTCTGCAGGTATCATTCCGGACAGCGTATTCCAGAATAACTGCCATATCCGCAGCCGTGCTATAGTGCTCCTCGTCATGGAGCCCTACCGTATTGGTAAAGTGTGTATCCTTCAGTCCCATTTCCTTGGCTTTATCGTTCATAAGCCTCACAAATGCTTCCTCAGATCCCGCTACATGATCCGCTACCGCTAATGAAGCATCGGCTCCGGACATAAGTATCATACCGTAGAGAGCATCCTCGAGTGTGGGAGTCTCGCCGGGGATGAAGCCTGCCCTTGAAGCGTCAAGCTCTATCATTGGTTCCACCATTTCGTACGTTATGGTCACTTTCTCTGACAGATCGCTGATATTCTCAACAGCGACGACCAGCGTCATGACTTTGGTAAGTGATGCCGGATAAATTTTCTTTGTGCTGTTCCTGTCTGCTATTATCTCATTATTATCTGTACAGATCAGGACAGCTGTTTTTGCGTCATAGTCCTTGCTTAGTTCTTTTGTTTTGTTGGTCTTTCTCGGATAAACAACAATAGACGCTGCTGTTTCTCCTGCATGATCAGAGTATTCCCCGGAAATAGGTTCGCTTTCTTCCGCATCTGACACTGCCGCTGCACTTGTCCGTGCATCCGTCTGTTCATCTGCATTATCAGCCGTAACCGCACGACATGACGAAGAAGATAAAACTATCCCGAAAAATATAAGAATCAAAAGGAAAACAACTGCGCCGATCCTTAAATATCGAGGTTCAGTTTTGCCTTTTCCTCTCTTATTCATTCTACACCTCTGTTTATATATCTCTATATTGATATTATAATACATGAATTTACAAAAGTCAACAGATTAATTTACAATACTGATTTTCTACGTATTGCACAAAGTTCAACTGTATTTTTTTACAGATTGAGCAAATGCACTGTAATATGACTTTATGTAATAAAAATCGCCCGGATATCTCTATCCGGGCGTCATTTTTACTTTATCACTTGAATACTGCAAGGAGGAATCCGGCAGCGATTGCTGAACCGATAACTCCGGCAACATTCGGGCCCATAGCATGCATGAGCAGGAAGTTCTTCGGGTTGGCCTTCTGACCTTCCATCTGTGATACACGGGCTGCCATAGGTACTGCGGAAACTCCGGCTGAACCTATGAGAGGATTGATCTTTCCGCCTGAAAGCTTGCACATGATCTTACCTACAAGAAGTCCGCCTACAGTTGAGAAGCAGAACGCAGTAAGTCCGAGCACGATGATCTTTATTGTCTCAGGTGAAAGGAAGCGGCTTGCTGCTGTTGTAGCTCCAACAGAGATTCCGAGGAATACTGTTACGATATTCATAAGAGCATTCTGAACTGTGTCGGAAAGTCTCTCTGTAACTCCGCACTCTCTCCAGAGGTTGCCAAGCATAAGGCATCCGATAAGAGGAGCTGTTGAAGGAAGGAGAAGGATAACGAACATTGCAACAATGATCGGGAAGATGATCTTCTCTGTCTTTGATACTGTACGAGCCTGCTCCATCTTGATCTGACGCTCCTTCTCGGTTGTGAGGAGCTTCATTATCGGAGGCTGTATCATAGGGATAAGAGCCATATAGGAGTAAGCTGCGATAGCGATAGCTCCAAGGAGATGAGGAGCCAGCTTTGTTGTAAGGAAGATAGCTGTAGGGCCGTCTGCACCGCCGATGATACCGATGGAAGCAGCTTCCTGTCCTGTGAATCCAAGGCAGATAGCGCCGAAGAATGCGAGGAATACGCCCATCTGTGCAGCAGCTCCGAGGAGAAGGCTCTTCGGGTTGGCTATAAGCGGACCAAAGTCTGTCATAGCTCCGACGCCCATAAAGATAAGTGACGGATAAACGCCGGCCTTAACTCCTATGTAAAGGATGTCGAGCAGTCCGCCGTGAGCCATTATCGCACCGTAACTATGGTAGTCGGGATGATTCGGATCAAGGAAGTTATCCCAGAGATCCAGATGATAAAGTGCATCAGCTGTATCACCGCCTACGAAGTAGGAAAGGTTTACCAGCAGGCATCCGAATGCGATACCTACCAGAAGAAGCGGTTCAAACTTCTTTTTGATTCCGAGATAGAGAAGAACGCATGATACAAATATCATTATGAGGTTCTTCCAACCTTCGCCTGTGAAGAGGCTCTTGAAGCCGGAACCATTCCACAGGGTCTCAAGGGTTTCAAGAATATCCATTATGTCGCCCTCCTTATGCTATAACAACCAGCGGAGAACCTGTATCTACTACAGCTCCCTTGCTTGTTACTACCTGAGCGACAGTGCCGTCCTTCGGTGCAACGATCTCATTTTCCATCTTCATGGCTTCGAGAATAACAAGTATCTGACCAGCCTTGACTGTATCGCCCTGCTTGACATCAACTCTGATGATATTGCCGGGCATAGGAGCCTCTATAGTCTCGCCTGCTGCAAGATTTACCGGAGCAGCCGGTGCAGGTGCAGCAGCAGCAGCAGCAGCGGGTGCAGCAGCGGCAGGAGCAGCAGCCGGTGCAGGAGCAAGTGCCTCGTATTCGTCAAGGAGAACTGCCTTGCCCTTTTCTACCTCGACTTCATATGTCTTACCGTTAAGTGTAACTTTGTACTTCATGGTCATTTGACCTCCTTGATAGAAATAAAGTGGAGTTCGTTAAGAGGAGTCTGCATCTTATCGGCAACTATTGCCATTATCATTGCAGCTTCCTTATCCGGAACGTCGAAGAGCTTTACATGACCTGCTGAACCGGGTGCGAGCTTCTGATCAGCAGCAGGTGCAGCAGCGGCAGGTGCAGCAGGAGCTGCCTTCTTTGCAGCTTCTTCAGCAGCCTTTGCCTTCGCATCTCTCGACTTGAAATAAGCTCCTGTACAGTAGAGCACGATCATAAGAATAACAAGTCCGAAGAATACAACTGCATAACCGAAAACAGCAGTAACACCTGCCTCAGGTATAGAGAGCTCATCGCCCTTTGAAGCAGCTTCGGAAGTGACCTCTGTGATCTCCTCGACCGCAAGTGTCAATTTATCAAACATAACGAAGCCTCCTTACATTTCCTCAATGGTGTATACAGCTTCGTTTTCCTCCTGAGCCTTGCGGTTCTTAAGGAAAGTCATTGTCTGGTCAGGATAGCAGATGTAGCTCATTACATCCTCTTCGCTGCGGCAGAGATCGCCAAGCGCATCCTTTGCAGCAGTGAACTCCTCACCTGTACGCTTCTGATCCTCGTCACGGCAGTCAACAGGCTGGCTGTCGCCAAGCACTTTGTCTACGAGTTCCTGTGCGATAGGTGCAGGCGGATTACCGTACTCGCCCTTGATGTAGTTCTTTATCTCCTTGGAGATGTTCTTATATCTCTCGCCGACAAGTACGTTTGTTACAGCCTGGTTTCCAACCATCTGTGAAAGAGGAGTTACCAGCGGAGGATATCCCATATCAGCTCTTACCTTCGGGATCTCGGCAAGGGCTGCATCGAACTTATCCATTGCGTGCATATCTGTAAGGTTTGCGATCATGTTGGAGAGCATACCGCCGGGAACCTTGTATACCAGTGCCTGAGCATCTGTTGCAAGGCTCTTGGGGTTGAGCTGGCCGTTGTCGATGTACTTCTGCTTGATAGGCTTGAAGTAATCGTTTACCTTATTTATAATGTCTTCGTTCAGGCCGGACTCAATGCCGTACTGCTGGAGAGCATAGAACATTGTCTCTGTAGCAGGCTGTGATGTACCGCCTGAGAAGCATGATGTAGCTGTGTCGATAACGTCGATGCCTGACTCGATAGCCTTTGTCAGTGTCATATATGCCATACCTGTTGTGCAGTGTGTATGGAGGATGAGTGTCATGTCACCGATAGCATCCTTGATACCCTTGATGAGGTGCTCTGCCTCGTATGGAGACATAGTACCTGCCATATCCTTCAGGCAGATAGTATCGAAGCCCATTGTCTTGAGCTCCTTACACATCTCGATATACTTGTCAACTGTATGTACAGGGCTCTGTGTATATGAGATACATCCGGAAGCAACTGTCTTCTCTGTAGCATACTTCTTTGTAGCCTCAAGAGCTGTTCCGATGTTTCTGAAATCATTGAGAGCGTCAAAGATACGGATAACATCGATTCCGTTCTTTATAGAGAGCTGGATGAACTTCTCTACAACATCGTCGTGATAATGCTTATAGCCGAGAAGATTCTGTCCTCTCAGGAGCATCTGGAGTCTTGTGTTAGGAAGATTCTTTCTGAGGTTGCGGAGTCTCTCCCATGGATCTTCGTTAAGATAACGGAGACATGAATCGAATGTTGCTCCTCCCCAGCACTCGATCGAATAGTATCCGGCCTTATCCATATCTGCGAGGATACCCTCATAGTCGGCATAAGGCAGACGTGTTGCCATCAGTGACTGATTGGCGTCACGCAAAACGGTTTCTGTCAACTGCACTTTTTTCATGTACAAACCTCCTCAAATATTATCTGCATAGCAGAATTAACTTATTAATCAGCTTTCTGTATGGGACAGAAATGCTAAAGGCCCTATGCACCATTGCAAAACGGCCCAATCAAAATAAATTATAACACATTCAGATACAAATTTCCACTGTTTTTTGATATATTTTTATCTTTTATTTATATATCCATATTCTGATTTATTATATGTGAATTTTCATATCTTTTATTGATTATTCAAGAAATATATGATATAATTTACCAAAAAGCAACAGGAGTGATACTATGGATAAAATAAAATGGGGCATTGTCGGTACAGGCCGTATCGCACACAAATTCGCAGAAGCACTGAACGGCTGTGAAGAAGCTGAGCTATGCGCCGTTGCTTCAAGAAGTAAAGAAAAAGCCGATGCCTTTGCCGAAGAGTCCGGCTCCCGTGAAGCTTACGGCAGCTACGAGGACTTTGCTGAACACTCAGATGCAGAAGCAGTCTACATTGCAACTCCTATGGCGTCCCACTTCAATGACGCTATGCTGTGTCTTGAACACGGCAAAAACGTCCTCTGCGAAAAAACTGTCACTCTTAACTCTGCACAGCTTGAGATACTGCTGAAAACTGCGGATGAAAACGGGCTCTTCTTCATGGAGGCTATGTGGATGAAATGCCGCCCGGTATACCTTAAAGCCAAGGAATGGGCGATGTCCGGCCGCATTGGCGATATCCGCTTCATCAAAGCCGATTTCAGCAATACCGTCCCCTACGACAGAAATGACAGGCTTTTCAGGCCGGACTGCGGCGGCGGAGCCCTCCTTGATCTGGCTGTGTACCCTGTTACTCTCGCCGCAGACTTTCTCGGCAACGAACCGTCAGAGATCATAAGCAATGCACATATCAAAGACGGTATAGACCTGAGCAATACTATCATCATGCGCTATCCTGACGGCAGTTACGCTGCTGCGGATTCCGGATTTGAGCTCACTCTCCGAAATAACGCTGTTATCTCCGGAACAAAGGGTATGATCGTTTTCGGGGACGGCTTCTTCTACGCCAACGATATCACTCTATATGACGAAAACCGCCGCCCTGTTGAATGCTTTTCCTGTAAGGACAGGATAAACGGCTATGAATACGAGATCGGGGAGTTCTGCCGCTGTCTCAGCCATGGCCTCACCAACAGCACACTCGTCCCCCGCTCCGGTACCGTATCTGTTATGAGGATGCTTGATGAATGCCGCAGACAATGGGGATTGAAATTTCCGCAAGAATGAAAAGCATATTAAATTGTAAAACGGCAGACAACTTAAGCTGTCTGCCGTTTTGTTATAAGTTAAAAAAGATCATCGAAATAGCCCTGATTTTCTTTATCTCCGGCTGCCCCGGAATTACCTTTCATTCCGCCGCCGCTTGTGAGGATGATATCCTCTTCATCGAATTCAATGATCTCCATTTCAGGAGTAACATATATTTTATCTTTCACGGTTTTATTTCCTTTCAATTAAAGTGTTCGTTCACCTTAAATGCCTTTTCTTTTCCTGTTACAACAGTACCGTCCAGAGTTGTCCAGTATGCCTGCACCTTAAACTCCTTATTGAAAACAATGTTAGGAACATTTTTGAGCAGATAGGTCACAAACCAATTTGATTCTTCGGAGAAAGCTGTCGGAACATATGCGTTTCCGCCGCCGTTTACCTCCTTATATGCATCAGTTGTTTTAACGTTGGCAGTCTTGCCGCCTAAAGTGATAAGGAACCCTACATTCTTATAGTTGAGATCATCGATCGTTGTTACGAATCTGATATCTGTCTTTTCGCTGTCAGCAGTTGTTCCGGAAGCTAACTGTGCCATTACCTTGTTAACATCCTCATCCACGAATTTTGCAAATGCATATCCTGTGCTTTCAGTATACGGCATTGTAAAGTCGGGAGCTGCATACCAGCCTGCAAATACCTTGCCTTCCTGTGTGGGATATGTTCCGTTTGCTTTGTATGTATCGACCATTATGCGGGGATCGGGACCCTGCATCTCTACTACGAATATATCGGAATCAATATAATCCTTATTGTGTGTACAGCATACGCAATTCGATTCTGCTTCTGCTTCATATTTTTTATTATTGTCCCAGACACGAATGAAGCACTCATAGTTCTGCCACTCGTTTGTGCCGTCCATTTCAAATACGTATTTACCGTAATCGCAGTAATATCCTTCGATCTCCACTGTTTCCCACGACGTATCTTCGGAGGCTCCAACGGGACGGCGGCAAAGCACCTGTTTTTGGGGTACGGTCGGGTTTTGACATCTGTATGTGTCGATCGTGAACAGCAGCGTCCATGTTATACCGCATTTGCCGTTATAAGGGATAACGAAGCTGTCTGCTCCATAAGGCTGCGGCTGTTCGCTGAATCCATACATAGCCACCAGTGATTCGCCGTAATTAAAAATTGCAAACGGTACATCCCCGTTATCGGCGTTCACAACCATAGGATATGAATCCGGCCATAAAGACAGATGCTGTGCAAACATCCACCAGTCGCCTTCAAATCCAGCACTATAATCAGCGATCTCGTATACAAGTGTAAACATCACGCCTCGGTTTGTATAATTCTCATCTGCGTTCTCATTGCCGAGCTTTATTATCGTATTATACTCTGAATATTCATCCGGATCAATCTCAAGCTTCTCATACTGCAAAGGAGCAAAATCATCGTTGGCTTCTATGTCCTTCAACTTGTAGATGCCATCTATCTCTGGCAGCCAGATCGGCATTTCCATATATTTGAAGCCAGGATTTGCCAGAGCTAAGACGTTTATCCTGAGTTCACCCTCACCTGCATATGCGAATTAATTTTCAAATGAAATAGTTAACTTATCGTTGGCATAGAAACTGATCATTGTATCCCAGAAAGAAGCATCAACAGATTCTCCGTCTGCATTAACAACGTCCAAATTTGATATACTTACATATGCATCAACTTCTTCATCAATGAGTTCGTCATAAGAAGGCTTTTCGTCTTCAGCATAATCGGCGTACTCAGAATAGTACGACGGTCTGAAATAGAGCGTGAATGCAAGACCGCTGTCCTTATTATTCGTATTAGCATCATCATCGCCGAAGTACACTCGGTACGAACCGCTGAGGCCGTCTATCGGATCAGGATCTTCAACATGGAATACCTCGTCGTTGTATTCTATCCTTAAAAGCTCTACCTTATCTGCGTCCCAATTGAGATCAAAAGAGCCATTAACGTCCACCAGATTAGTTTCGAGGTGAACTGGAATGGTGATCTCCTCGTCGGGATCTATGAAATTACCGGAATATGTTACGGAATCGAAGCTGAATGCCAGTCCCGACCAACTATAATAATAACGTGGAGCCTGCATATGAACTGTGAACACGTTGGAATCGGCGTAGCTGTCAGGATCGTCCGTCATCCACGCACGAATGAAGTAATCAAAATCCTCGTTTTTATTCGTGCTGTAAAGCATATACCAGTCTTTGACGACCGAACCGTATGCGCCGCTTGAATCAACATACTTTTTACACTCCGGGGTAATATTGAAGCTATCCCAAAGCACACTGTCGTCAGAACCGGAAGGACGTCTGAACAGCACAAACTTTGCAGATTCGTCTGCGTTCATTCGCCATACTAATTTCTCAAAATCCTGATACTTGATAGACCATTTATCTGAGTTCCCAGTATACTTGAAATAAGGCTGAAGCTTGAACTTGTATTTCTCTATATGGAAAAAATCGCTGTCAACGTATTCGTCCTCGCCGTCGCCGTACTATTCACGGATACGGTATGTGCCTTCTTCATTGAAATCATACGAAAAAGAATTCAGTGTGTGACTATTAAAAGTGAAAAACATTATCGAACTGCCTTCACTTGTATAAAAATCTGCGAATTCTCCGCCTTCAAAACGCTGGATAAGCACCTTTTTGGGGAAGAAATCATTTTTCCATGTCACGGTCGCCGGCTCATTTTTTGAAGGAGACTTTACGCAGCTCTGCGGCTGAACAGTTATACTTTTATTCTTTGAAACGGTGAAATGATCGCTGTATACTTCTACATATATCTCATCTTGTCTTGAAACGCATCTTTGATTATGATGCAGTAATCTCCCGGATCGTTGACCTCAAAGGAATGTTTTGTTCCGCTTTCGGAATTAAGTGTTTTGTATAATTCGCCATTGTGTTTTACTTCCACAATGTCGTTTATTCCGAGATCATATTCAAAATCCACATCGTAAAATCTACTATGTGATCCGTATACGGCAGGACTTTGAAGTAAAGCGTACCTGACTGCGGCTGCTTGATAAAATCCTTTTTCTCAACAACGCCGTCATCTCCGGCACAAAGGGCATGATCGTCTTCGGAGACGGCTTCTTCTACGCAGATGATATAACCCTCTATGACGAAAACCGCCGCCCCGTTGAAAGCTTCTCATGCAAGGACAAGATCAACGGTTATGAATATGAAATCGAGGAATTCTGCCTATGTCTCAACAATGGCCTGACCGACAGCCCGTTTGTCCCCCGCTCCGGAACTGCTGCAGTAATGAGGATACTGGACAAATGCCGCCGGCAGTGGGGACTGAAATTTCCACAGGAGTAATACAAAAATGCTCACCTTTACGCAAGGTGAGCATTTTTCTTATAATATAACGGCAAAACGGCAGACAGCATTAGCTGCCTGCCGTTCTCATTTAACGATCAGCTGAATAGTTCGCCAAAATCACCCTGATTCTCAATTGAACCAGCAGAACCGGAATGTCCGATCATTCCTCCGCAGCTTGCAAGGATAATATCCTCTGCGTCAAATTCTGTTATCTCCATTGCTATGAGCAAGCCTTTCATACTTTTGATCTGGATGTTTTTCTGACCGGTCTTGTAGAACCTCCTAGTCTTGGATTTCTTCTTTTAAGCGCAGGCAGTACACTGGCTTCATTTGAATCAAGAAATGTTGTATAGTCATATGGATCAACATAAACACGTATCTTCTTGCCAACATCCTCTTGTGTTGGCGTATATTTATTGCCTGTAGCAATATATCTGTGCCAGTAATCATCGTCGTCTCCCTTGCGCTCCCAGACAAAAGATATTCTGTCCGTAGGAACTTTTCCAAGATCACCCGTAAGCTTTACTGTTATCTCCTGACCGCAGCGTACCTCTGACGGTATCTCGGCACTGCCTGTTATATGCGGAGCATTAACATAACACGCACTTGAATAAAGAGGTTTATACCCCGTCTCAGCAACCACTTTTAACCGGATATGATAACCATGATCATCAGGAGTTGGAGTGTAGGTATTACTGGTTGCTCCCCAGATATTCTCCCATTCTCCGCTTGGATCTCCCTGATACTGGCCTCTCTGCCATTGAAATGCCATTTCAAACTTTCGGTTATATTTCAAATAAAAATTATAGTATATAGATGCCAGATCACCAGTAATCTTTATTTTAATCGGTTCATTAACAGCAACAGAACTTAAAGTTATTTTTCCATTTGGATCTTTCCATTCACGTCGATAATGCTTAAAAAAGAAATCATCAATATCAGGCGCATTCACGTAAGAGCCTAATCCAACTTTATCGGCAACCCAATTGACTATAGTCCCTGGTTCCACATTATTGATCATTATTGCATGAAGTTGCCCCCCCATTGGTTTACCATTCTTTCCAGGTGCTCTTTTATCACTGTCAAGATCCCAATATGTTATTCCCTCAGGCTCATCCCCTTTTCCATTAAACTGAAAATGGAATCCTTTTTCCTGATTTGAAAAATCAATTCTATTCGCCTTTTCATTGCTGCGTTCGATTGGATATGGATTTACACAAAACACAGAAATCCCACCCTTGCTGTTTGCCCAGCTTTCGCTAACTTTTGTTACAAATCCATTTACAATATGCAGATAATTATTATCATCAAAACAGCCCCCCTGCATATGTTCGCGCGGAAGCGGGTTACCATTTCTATCACATAACGCAAGAGAAGAATGAAATGTTATTGTATTATTTTTTGTAACATCGCCTATTTTGTAAATATTTATATAGCTTGTTTCTTCTGAGTAATCACTGCCTGTATGTTTATCAGATGTATATAGCAGACCACTGTTTGGATTGATCGCAAGCCATCCGATTGAAGCGAAATTATTACCATCTCCGCGTTTAATGAAATGTTCAGAAACAAGTGTAAGATCACTTGCGCTATATACACGGATACTTAAATTATCAGAATCGGGAACAAAAACATATCCCTTATAGTAGTCTATATCTCCAAGATGATGACCAACAGAAACTTTTAATATTCCTTTTGAGGCATCAGGCTTTTCACATTTAGAGTTTATATTATGTGTCACTGGGAATTTCCACAAATTTCCATCCTGTGTGAAAAACCAGTTATCTTTATCGTGACACACGCCGTTTACTTCGTTACTCCAACCCATCTCTCGATCTTCCGGATGTTGTTCAATATAATTGTACATATACTAATTACTCCTTTGATTATATAGTGTAATATTGATCATTGTTATATCTAATAAAAAGAAACACGTCCAGCAGCACCCCTGACCTTGATGCTTAAATAGGAACACGTTTCCATTTAAGCACCACCTTAAATCATATATTACCATAGTTTTACCGATATGTCAATACTTTTTGTACAAAATTGCGGTGGACAACAAAAAATAACAGGAGTATGCTTAATACATGAACATACTCCTGCTTCTCTCTGTTATTATATTATCTTAATAACTTTCCTGTTTACTTTTCTTACAGATTCTCATTCTTAAGAGCATCGATCGGGTTATCCTTCTTGATCTTTCTCATTGAATAGATCATTGTGGAGAACACAACGATAAATACGCTTGTTGCAGATATTATCGCTGCCTTCCAAGGAAGCTCAAAGGTTATATCAGAATTAGCAGAATTGAATCCTTTGTTTATAAAGTAGGCTATCAGGAATGATATCGGTAATCCAAAAAGGAGTGATTTTCCGCCGTAGAGCAGGCACTCAAAGTTCATCATCCTGTTCAGTCCCTTTGTACCCATTCCTATTGAACGGAGCATTGCAAATTCTCTTCTTCTGAGGGCAATGTTGGTGGATATGGTATTGAATACATTTGCTGCCGCAATAAGGGATATTATCACTATGAAACCATATGCGAATACTTTTATTATTACTACCATATTTCTGATATATTCGACCTCTGCCGCATAATCATAGATAAACTCATCGTCTCCGCCTTCTGCGTTAATGATTTCTTTTATAGCATTATAGCTTTCTTTATGATCGTTGGAAAGGAAAGTATATGAGTATAAGTAATAATTACTGTGCTTCGGGATGACACTGTCACGAAGGCTCTTAGGAAATATGAACGTACATTCATTATAGTAATCGCCTACTGCAAAAAATGGACGTTTAGACAGTCTTGCTCCGACCGCTATATCATGCTCAACCCATGTCTCCTCCTTCGTAAGATATATCTCATCCGGATCATCGCTGACATTATAGGCTGCCTTAACGAATCTTATTTTGCCATCAGCTATGCTGTCACGAACATATCCCTTGGGATCGTAATCATATTCGATCTTAACTTTCTTTTCATCATCGCTGTCGAAAATATGATATTTGAACGTTTTGCTATCTACAATATCATATTCTTCATGGATGTCATATGTTAATGCCATCGGATGCTCCGGATCCATGTATTTATCCGTATCATATCCGTTTTCCTTAAGGAAATCACGATAGGTATCATCATCAACAAAGAATACTACTGTTTCCACGGTTTTGTCAGTTGATTCTGTAACGCTGGTATAATGAAAAACATCATTTGCTTCACTGTTGATTACATCTTCATCAGCGTTGGCTCTCATTTCAATATACTCGGAACATGCGGCTTCATATACTTCATCCGCATCTTTCAGCTTTGCAAAAAGCTTATCTGCACTTTCATCGTCATTAAATGAAGTCAGATACTGTATGTCATAATGCTCTGTGCCCATTTCCTCCTCAACGGATCTGACAAGGCCAGTGGTAAACGCATATGCTGAAATAAACAGGGTTATGCTCATAAAGAGGCTCCATACCGTTGCACGGTAACGCTTCTTACTGCGCTTGAAATACTTCTGTGCAAGAACGCCAGGAAGTCCGAAGAGCTTGTATATTATCTTAGGTGTGCGGATCTTTTTATTCTTTGCCTTTATATCACCGCTCTGACGGATAGCCTCTACTGCTGATATACGCTGTGCTCTTACAGAGGGTATCCATGCTGAAAGTCTTACTGTAAACTCTGCGACCAATATGGAAATAAGTATAACTATCCATGAAACATGAAGCTTGAACGGTACAGGATTAGAATCGGATATCATTTTTGTAATTGTATCAAATCTGGTGCTGAGTGCTTTGAAGGTTATTCCGATACCGCAGTAACCCAGCAATATTCCAAGAGGTATTCCAATAAGACTGAGCAGGAGCGCTTCAAACTCTATCATCTTGTTTATCTGCTTCTTCGTTGCACCTATTGACGAAAGGAGTCCGAACTGCTTTGTCCTCTCACTGACTGATATCGCAAATGCATTGTATATAAGTGCTACAGAACCGAATATTATGATACCAAACACAATAGAGCCTATCAGGAATACTGACATGAGGAACCCAGCATCTGCTTTGCCGCCGCTGAGACTGTACGCAAGGAGCTCATCATTTGTAGCAGTGCTTATGCCCGCATTTCTATCCTCATTGAAATTGAAATTCTGATTGAGATAATCGCCGACGTTTCCAGCCTTTTTCATCTTGAAGAAAGCTGTATAGATGCCGCTTCCGGAACTGCTGTCGCCAATTGTAAGGCAATTTATATTATTCCAATCGCCTTCCATAATCTCACTTATATAAGGCTGTTCGTAAATTCCTACGATAGTGTATGTCTTATGAGTGCCTGTTATTTCGGAGGCTTTTTCCATAAGCATCTCTTCGTCAGGCTCTTCCGTCAGTATATCACCGATGCCGCCGGAAATATCAATGGTCATATCCATGTCTATAGTGCTTCCTATACCTATCTCACCTTTTCCTGCTGCTCTGAAGGCATCATCGATATTATTTTCAAAATAAATATCAGATATGATGATCTCACTGTCATTTTCAGGATATCTTCCGCTTTTAAGATGATACGGAAGATTTTCAAAGCACTTTTCATCTGCTGCTATGACCATATATTTATATGATTTCATCTCCGTATGCAGCTTTACTCCCGTATCAGCATAGCCTACGGCGCCGAGGCAGAATACCTCGTCTATCTTGGAATCGTCCCTGAGCTCATCCACTCTGTCCTGAGTGAGAGGGGCGGCCACACCATGCCAGTCTCCGGAATTGTATATAGCCATGTCCTTTCCAAAGCAGATAAAGCTGTAAAGGGTGGTGGCAACTGAAAAGATCAGCGCTGTTGAAAGCATTATACCTATTATAGTAACAAGTGTCCTGACCTTGTTTTTCTTAACTGTTTCGATCGTGACTTTGTGGAATACGTTCATTTTCTTATCACCTCGTCACGAGTAATGCGGCCGTCCTCGATAGCGATTATACGGTCTGCCTGAAGAGCGATGTTCTCGTCATGTGTTATTATGATAAGAGTCTGATCGTATTTCTCGTTGGAGAGCTTGAGCAGCTCGATTATCTCCTGGCTGTTCTTGCTGTCAAGATTTCCTGTAGGCTCATCGGCCAGCATTACTGCCGGAGCGTTCATAAGCGCTCTGCCTATGGAAACTCTCTGCTGCTGTCCGCCGGAAAGCTGGTTCGGAAGGTGATCTTCCCTGCCCTTAAGCTTGAGAAGATTGAGGAGCTCTTCAAGTCGCTGCTTGTTCACCTCTCTTCCGTCCATAAGTACCGGCAGTGTTATATTCTCTGTAACATTCAGCACCGGTATCAGGTTGTAGAACTGGTATATCAGTCCCACCTGTCTGCGGCGGAATATAGCAAGCTGCTCATCGTTCTGGGCGTATACATCACTGCCATTCATCCATACCTTTCCGGATGTAGGCTTGTCAACTCCGCCGAGAGCGTGGAGGAGAGTTGACTTTCCCGAACCGGAAGGACCAATGATCGCTACGAACTCGCCTTTTTCAACTGAGAAGGATACATGATCCAGTGCGTGTACCTCATTCTCATCTTTTCCATAAACCTTGCACAGGTCTTCAACTTTAAGTATTTCCATAACATTTCTCCTTGATAGTATTTTTCAGGCCATGTCAGCCATAAAAATTCTGGTGTATTTCCTTTCGATGATGTTATTATATCAGACCTATGTGACTTTACCGTGACTTAAAAATAACAATTCTGTCACTATATCGTTCCCTTATAAAAGCGCATCTCAAATCCGGCTCCTCCTCCAGGAGGATCAAATGCCTTAAGCGTACCGTTCTGGCTGGTAACTATCTTCCTTGCCAGCGCAAGGCCTATGCCGTAGCTGCTGTCGCCGGAATCCTTTCCCTTATAGAACCTCTCAAATATGTGGGGCAGATCCTCCTTTGAGATGCCGCAGCCTGTATCAGTTATAACGATCTCTGTATACAGCGGATTATCATTTCCTATGACAGTTATCCTGCCGCCGTCAGGAGTATGCTCCATGCAGTTCTTTATAATGTTGCCCACTGCCTCACACGTCCAGTGTATATCTCCTGAAAACTCCCCATCAGCTTCTATTATCAGCTTCTGTTCACGCAGCTCCATAGGTATCTGTATCGGCATTGTGGCTTTGCTGAGAAAATCCTTCATAGATATAGTCTCCTGCCGGAATTTTACTGTTCCTGCATCAAGCTTGGACATATTGAGAAGGGCTGTTATCAGCCAGTCTATCCGTCCCAGCAGCCCCCTCATCTCGATCATAAGCTCCCTGCGCTTCTCCTCAGTACAGTCCGGACGGGAGAGCAGTGAATTGATGAGATTAAGCGATGTGAGCGGTGTTCTGAGCTGATGTGATATATCTGCAAGTGAATCCGCAAGGTATACCTTGTCATTTTTCAGGTTCTGCT
Organism: Clostridiales bacterium Firm_05; assembly: GCA_001604035.1. Lineage (GTDB taxonomy): Bacteria > Bacillota > Clostridia > Oscillospirales > Ruminococcaceae > Ruminococcus. Next base: position 39,268 of record LVAK01000027.1, on the reverse strand, counting down.
GCTGTTCCCGGAGCATTATCGTCATCTTGCTGAGCTCACATTCAAGTATGGCAGTCTCACCCTCTGTGTAAGCATTGAAGTTAACATCCTCATCACCATGAAGGATCCTGCCTACATCTATGGACATTGCTTTGAGCCTTGACAGTCTGTAGGCATTGCAGATAAGATGTATAACGGACATCATAAGACCTGATGAAAGAAATACCGCCCCGGTAAGACTGTCCCGGCTGAAGCCGTATACCGAGCCGAGAACTGTTATCAGCAGCATAAGTTTCAACGAGAGCGAAAGCTCTGCATTTTTCAATATCTTTATCATCAGTCCACCCTGTATCCAAGTCCACGGATCGTTTTTATGATCTGCGGATCCTGAGGATCTTTCTCGATCTTATCTCTTAGCCTCTTTATATATACAGTGAGGGTATTGTCATTCACGAACTCACCGGCAATATCCCAGATCGCTTCAAGAAGCTGATTCCTCGACAGGACTGTTCCCCTGTTATTAAGAAATACCAGCAGCAGCCTGTATTCAAGTGCAGACAGATAAAGGTCATTGCCATTGCGTGAGGCTATCCCCTTTTCGGTATCTATCGTCACATCCCCAAGCTTAGTCACGGAGCCTGTACCTCCTGTAAGACGGAGGATGTTCTTTATACGCAGTATGAGCTCCCTCGGACGGAACGGCTTAGCTATATAGTCATCCGCTCCCAGCTCAAAGCCGGTAACCGTGCTGTATTCGTCGCCTGAGGCTGTCAGGAATATCACAGGGGTGCTGGATTCAGATTTTATTGCCGAGCATACAGCAAAACCGTTTCCGTCAGCAAGTGATACGTCCAGCAAGACCAGATCGAACTGCTCTTCACTGATTATCTCCAGCGCTCTGGCCTGTCCTTCAGCATTGACGACCGAAAAGCCTTCCTTTTTAAGAAATTCCGAGAGATTGGCTATAATACTTTTATCATCTTCAACGAGTAATATTTTCTTCATAAATTTCACATCCTGATCGTAATATAAAGCAAAGCATATTCTGATTTTAACATATTTTTTCTTTTTTTGCAATCATCATTCGCTGCACTCTTATAGTTAATAAAAAAAAATATTTATAGTGCTATTGATTTATATTTAATTATTTGGTATAATAATTAGGTATTGCTGGGGCATAGCCAAGCGGTAAGGCAACAGACTTTGACTCTGTCATCCGTGGGTTCAAATCCCGCTGCCCCAACCAGAAAAGCCCGTCACTTATATGATGGGCTTAATTTATAATGAATAGTGAATAATTTATAAATCATGATATTGCTGTCAGGCGTTTCTGTATTATTCATTATTCAATATTCATTAATTGGTCGGCTCACGCATTTGCGTAGCTTTTTTATGAGACTCTGCTCTCAGTATCCCAAAACATTTGCAGCATTTTAAAGGGTGTGATAAGTCTTCCTTATCACACCCTTTTTACTTATTATACTTAAAAATGCCGCCACCATTCAGGCTTTTTGCCCTGTTTTATCAGCTCTTCAAACATATCCATTGACTTGAACTCAATTGTAACAAGGGATATGGCCACAAGTGCCGAGAGCAGATCCGCTATCGGGCCTGTGAATAGTATTCCGTCTATGCCAATGAACATCGGAAGAACTATCAGTATCGGCACGAAGAATATTATCTGTCTTGTAAGTGAAAGTATAACTCCCTTTATCGGCTTTCCTATGGACGTAAAGAAAGTGGAGGTTATCGGCTGGAGACAGTTGAGCCACGTGAAGAACAGGAATATCCTGAAGAACTTCGCACCGAACTCATAATATCCGCTGCTTGCATCAGAATTAGCAAAGGCAGCAAGTATCTGTCTCGGCATAGTCTGGAACAGTACAAAGGCTATGACTGATATAAGCGCACCTGCCTTTACTGCCATCCAGTATGCTTCACGTACACGGCGGTAGTTCCTTGCACCGTAGTTGTAGCTCTCGATAGGCTGTGTACCCTGTGCCAGTCCGATAACTATAGCGAATACTATCATATTCACCTTCATTACGATTCCGGCACAAGCCTGCGGATCATCTGCTCCGTATTCTGAAAGCTCTCCATATTTCTTGAGTGAATTATTCAGGACTATCTGTACTACAGCGATCGCTACCTGATTAAAGAATGAAGCCATACCTATAGAGATAACTCTTCTTGTATGATCAGTTACAGGCTTGAAATGATATTTCTCAAGAGGAACTGTCTTGAATCCCCTCATGTATGCCACAACCATGACAGCAGAGATCATCTCTCCTATAACAGTTGCCCAGGCTGCTCCCTTCATTCCCCAGTCCATGCCCATTACAAATACTGCATCAAGTACCGTATTTATAACAGCACCGGTAATATTGCATATCATCGTCATTTTCGGGCTGCCGTCAGCTCTTATGAGATGTCCTCCGCCCGTAGTGAGTATCAGGAACGGAAAACCTATGGCAGTAATGCTTACATAGTCCTTTGCATATGGCATTACATTTGCTGATGCTCCGAATACCTTAAGCATTGGTGTCAGGAAGCCTAACGTTATGACGCAGAGCACTACTCCGCAGCCTACCAGCATGGTGAGCGCATTTCCTACATAATATCCGGCTTTCTTTTTGTCACCCATTCCCATTGCAAGATTAAAGCAGGATGCTCCTCCTATTCCGAACAGCAGTGCAAGTGCCATACATCCGGTAGTGAACGGAAATGCAATAGACGTTGCTGTATTTCCAAGTGTTCCCACCTTACGGCCGATAAAGAACTGATCGACCATATTGTACAGAGCGCTTACCAGCATACCAACTATACTGGGTATCGCAAATCTCATCATCAGTGATCTGACATTTTCAGTTCCAAGCGGATTTCCTGCGCCGTTTGCTCCCGGCGGAGGGCCTCCTGGTCTTCCACCTCCGGGCGGCGGACCGCCCTTCCCTCCTGCTCCCGGAGGTGGACCGCCCGGTCTGCCGTCACCTGACGGAGGGCCGTTTTTCTTTTCCGAAGGATCGCTTATCATATCATTAGAAGTTTCTTCCATACTTTCCCCCTATTATTTTAACAACACTTAATTGTATAACAAATTATATTATACAACATTTTTCAATAAATTTCAATTGTATGATCGTATTAATAATATCCGGTATCGCTTTTTATATTTATGCAAAAATAACTGATTTTCAATGTCTCATATTATTTATTGCTTATTTCCGACGTTTTTTGTTAACTAAGTGAAAAATCGGCTTGCTGCTCTTGACTTTTTTCTGAAAAAATGTTATAGTATATAAGTAAAATACAATTGTACGCCTGTGGCGGACGATTTATAATAAAATTTATGGAGTTTCAGTATGAACAGAAGATCTCAGCTGATCGTTGCTGAGGCAGATATCCTTCCGGAGGTCTTTACAAAAGTCCTCGAAGTAAAAAAGCTCCTCGCTAAAAAAGACGAAAAGAGCTCAGCATCTGCCTGCAAGCGTGTCGGCATATCAAGAAGCGCATACTATAAGTACAAAGACAGTGTTTTTTCATATGAGGAGCTGTATACCAGAAAGATAGTCAACCTCTATCTCCTGCTCAATGACAGCCCCGGCGTTCTGTCAAGCGCACTCGTTTTTCTTCATAATATGAACGCAAACATCCTTACTGTCAACCAGAGCATACCTGTTGACGGTGCGGCAGCTGTTAATATTTCGCTGCGTCTTTCCGGTGAATCCGAGGACGAGCTTGCTTCACTCAATTCAATAACTGAACTCAACGGCGTTCTCGAGGTCAGGATCCTCTCCGCTGAATAGTTCTCAGGAGGTTCATTCTATGTCAGTCAAATTTGCAGTTTTAGGTCACGGTGTTGTGGGCTCAGGCGTTGTCGAGCTCTTCTATAAAAATAAGAACAGTATCGAAAAAAGAGCCGGTACTGAAATGGATATAAAGTATATCCTCGATCTCAGGGACTTCCCCGATTCCCCTTATAAGGACAAGTTCACAAAGGACTTCAATGATATCCTCAACGACGATGAGGTTACCTGCGTTGCTGAGTGTATGGGAGGCGTTGAGCCGGCTTTCACTTTCGTAAAGTCATGCCTTGAAAAGGGCAAAAGTGTTGCAACTTCCAATAAGGAGCTGGTAGCAGAAAAAGGAGATATCCTCCTCAAGGCTGCCAAAGAACACAACTGCAACTTCTTCTTTGAGGCAAGCGTCGGCGGAGCTATCCCGATAATCCGTCCTCTCCACCGCTGCCTTGCAGCTAATGATATCACTAAGGTAGCAGGTATCCTCAACGGTACGACAAACTTCATCCTCACAAAGATGTACAACGACAATATGACTTTTGAAGAGGCTCTTGCTCTCGCTCAGAAGCTGGGATACGCTGAAAAGGATCCTACAGCCGATATTGAAGGCCACGATGCCTGCCGCAAGATCTGCATTATCTCTTCACTTGTATTCGGCAAACACGTATATCCTAAGAGCGTCTATACAAAGGGCATCTCCAAGATACAGCTCAGTGATGTGGCTGCTGCCGATGTTCTCGGATACGCTATAAAGCTCGTTGCAACTGTTACACATCAGCCAAACGGCAAGATCCTTCCTGCTGTTATGCCTATGCTCGTTTCCCACGAGAACATAATGGCCGGAGTTAATGACGTATTCAACGCTGTTCTCGTTTATGGTGACGGCATAGATCAGGCTATGTTCTACGGCAGAGGCGCTGGTAAGCTCCCTACCGCAAGTGCTGTTATGGGTGACGTTATCGAAGCTGCAAAGCACAAGATCACTGTTTTCTCCCAGTCATGGGAATCCTCAGACAACGACAGTTTTGTTGACGATATCGACAACTTCACTTCACGCTGGTACTTCCGTGTTCCTGCCGGATCTGATACGCCTGAGGGCTCATATGAGCATGAGGACGGCATCTCCTTCATCACTGAGGATAAGCTTACATTTACTCAGGCTGCTGAGTATTCAGCTAAGATAAACGCTGCAGCACTTATACCTGTGCTTGACTGATTATAAACCGGACGCACTTATATGCGTCCGGTTTTTCATATAACAAAAAAGCACCTGAACGGTGCTTTAGTCTGTAGATACAGCTATTCTGCATATTGGGTTTTGTAGGGGACGCCGCCCCCGGCGTCCCGAAACATTTTTGCATTCTCAAGCACCTGAACGGTGCTTTTTGTCATTATTCAAAAGAATCAAGGTCGATATCCTTTAAAAGCTCCTTAAGCTCTGCAAGCTCGTCAGCTGTAAGTGTAACGCCCTTGCCCATTCTTGAATGATCCGGAGCCCACTCACGAATATCATACTTAGGCTCATGCTCGTTCCAGCTTACCATGTTAAGCTCTTTTTTCCATCCTTTTGCGTTCTCAGAAAGAACTCCGATCTCTTCTGTGATCTCATATTTTAACTCTGCCATTTTGACTTCTCCCTTCTGTTTATGTTTTATGGCTTATTTATTGTATCACAAAATGAGCAGTTTGTCCATACCATTCAGGAAATTTTTTCCTATATCGATATGCAGAGATAGTTCAAAGCCTTAGAATAGAGCTGTTTCGGTCTTATTTTTCCGTTTATCAACATCTCCGTGAAGTCAACGGCATCCTCCACGTTTCTTGAAAAGTCAGGGATAGACTCCTTTTCACCGCTGCACTTATCCTCGGCCTCAACTCCGTATGTGTACACACTGTCACCGAAAAAGCTGATCTTTCCCGCCGTAACTCTGTAGGCGACCTTGTTGTCGCCGTAGACCTCCATATACACTGTCCTGTCACTGACTTCACGCTTTATCTTTCTTACAATGCTGAACATTTGTGTTCTCCTTTCTTTTTTCTTCTTACATTATACCACGTTACCTCTGCATTGGGAACAGGTCAAAATTGTATCTTTTTGCTTCATTTTGCCGAATAATGTAAAAACGCAGCCGGAGCTGCGTTTTCCAGATATTAGTTTTCGGAAAGAAGAAAGCAGTTTTTCTGGTGCTAAGTCAGATCACTTATCTCCATGAATATCCGCTGCATCTCCATATCAGTCTGTGCGATACGGTCTGCACAGTCACGGAGCTCCTCAGATATCTCCGGAGGTATAGCGGCAGTGGTCTTGTATTTGAGCTGATGCTCAAGGCTTGCCCAGAAATCCATTGCTATGGTGCGTATCTGTATCTCCACCGGAGCATATGTCTTATGGGTTGAAAGATAAACAGGTACGTTCACTATCATATGATAGCTCCTGTAGCCGCTGGGCTTGGGATTTTGTATATAGTCCTTCTGCTTGATTATTGTGAAGTCATCCCTGCGTGACAGCATATCCACTATAGAGTATATATCCGTGATATAATAACAGGTCACTCTTATGCCGGCTATATCCAGCAGGTTCTTCTTCGCAGCCTCTGTTGTCAGGGGAAGATCCTTTTTCTGGAGCTTGCCTATTATTGACTGCGGCGATTTCAGACGGCTGTCAATATTATGTATGGGATTCCGCTGGAACTTTACGCTGAACTCGTTGTCGATAATGCTGAGATACGTCCTTACAACTTCTATTGCTGAATCGTACAAATGCTGGAGCTGCATGAAGTCGTACAATACTTCCGCTACCTGCTCCCTGACATCCTCATCCTTTGGCACCACTGCCGGCAGATGATCGAATGTCTGCTTGAAAAAATCTCTTTCGCTCATATGTATCCTTCCTTTCTGCTATAGCTTGATTATATCAGAAATTCCGCTTTTGTCAACGGGAATAATGTCGTTTATTCTCCCTCGCCCTCGGTATAGTCGAATTTGTCTGTTACCTGAGCAGCCTTGCTGAACTGTGTCTCGTAAAGCTGAGCGTATACTCCGCCCTTTGCCACTAGCTCACTGTGTGTTCCACGCTCAGCAATCCCTCCGTTGCTTATGACAAGTATCTCGTCAGCAGCAAGTATCGTTGACAGTCTGTGGGCAATGAGGATGCTCGTTCTTGATGTTATAAGAGGCTCTATCGCATCCTGTATCTTCTGCTCGGATATGGAATCAAGTGCGGATGTTGCCTCGTCAAATATCATCAGCGCAGGATTCTTCAGCAGTACCCTCGCTATGGATATTCTCTGCTTCTCACCGCCGGAGAGCTTTAGTCCCCTGTTGCCGACCACTGTATCCAGGCCTGTTTCCTGATTCTGTATGAAATCATAGATGTTCGCCTTCTTGCAGGCCTCAATAAGCTCCTCCTCTGTTGCGTCAGGCTTTGCGTAGAGCAGATTGTCCCTTATAGTACCGTTGAAAAGGTATGTCTCCTGACTGACGATGCCTATATTGTCACGGAGATATCCAAGATCGATCTTCCGGACATCAGTGCCGTCAAAGGTGACTGTACCTGCTGTAACATCATAAAGTCTCGGTATAAGATTTACAAGTGTGCTCTTTCCCGAGCCGGAAGGACCTACCACGGCTATGCACTTTCCGCTGTCCAGCTTAAAGCTTACGTCGTCAAGTATCTGTCGCTCCTTGTCATAGTAAAAGCCCACATTTCTGAACTCTACTCTGCCCTGTGCAGGCTCAGAAGGCTTTACTGCGTCGGGAGCATTCTCTATCTCTACAGGCATATCATAGTAATCGAATATTCTTGTGAACATTGCCATTGAGCGTATCCAGTCAACCTGTATGTTCAGGAGCTGATTCACAGGGCCGTACATCTTTCCGAGAAGTGCCACAAGAACTGTGATGTCACCCACTGTCAGAGATGAGTCGTACTTCATCATGAGTATTCCTCCGGCAAGATAGATAAGCATAGGTCCTATGCTTGAAAAGGTGCTGAGTGCTACCCTGAACCAGCGTCCAGCCATTCCCTCACGGATGTTCAGCTTTATCATCCGGCGGTTAACGTCCTCATACTTCTGATACTCCTTCTCCTCAGTACCAAAAAGCTTGACAAGGAGCTGTCCGCTGACAGACATGGTCTCATTGAGTATGCCGTTTATCTCATCGCTGCAGGCCTGCGACTCCTTCGTTATAGTCCAGCGTGTCTTGCCGGCTGTTCTTGTAGGGATAACGAACAGCGGTATGACTACTATACCGACTATTGCCAGTATCCAGTTCGCACGGAACATCACTATCAAAGCAACTATCAGCGTTATGGAGTTGGACAGTATACTTGTAAGTGTATTTGTTATTATCTGCTGTACGCCTGAGATATCACTGGTCATTCTCGTAATGATATCACCCTGATTGTTGGAGGTGAAGAAACGCTGTGACATTTTTTGCAGATGCCGGTACATCTTGTTCCGCATATCAAAGGTTATATGCTGGGCTATCCAGGTGTTCATATAGCTCTCAAGAACACCTATCAGGTTAGCTCCCAGTGTTACCGCAAGCGACAGTACTATATAAAATATAAGCTTGTTCATGCTCCTGCCGATAAGTCCCTCATCGATGATCTTACCGGTGAGGACTGACGGCAGCAGGTTCAGCACTGATGATATGACTATGGCTATGAATACGATTATCATCTGCTTCCAGTATGGCAGAAGATATGAGAATATACGCTTGAGCAGACCTTTTGTTACCTTCGGCGCATTCTTTTTCTCCTCATCCGTGAGAAAAGCGGCGCCCCTCGGACCTCCTACTGGCGGCATATGAGCCCCTCCTTCTGATAGTATCAGTTATTTTTTGCTGTCGTTACCTCAGTCGCAGCCCCAGTGCTGTTATTTTTGCCAAGCGGTGCTGCTGCTTCCAGAGCAGCCTTGCCCCATTCGCTTTTTGCTGCGCTCGCATCAGCATTTTTCAGGCTCTGGTCAAAGCCTGCCGTGAGCTGTTCATTTGAATAGGCCGCTGTTTTCTTTGAAACAGTATCAATGACGATCATTATTCCTTTTCCGTCCTTGAAATGTCTCTCGTGAAGCTCCTTGGCAAGTGTCTGGACATCCTTGCCGTTCTTTTCTGTCTTTATTGCCGCAACTGCTGCCGGAGTATCCGAAGCTGACAGCAGCTTATCTATATCCGCAGCATCTGCATTGCTGAATGCCTCCGCCTCATCGAATACTCTTGCAGGACAGCTCTTTCCAAGTCCCATTATCCCTGTGACCGCAGCTGTATAGTCACCGTTGACGATATCCCTTGTGGCTGTGAAGAAAGCTGTCTTTTCAGCTTCTGTATCTATATTGTGGGTACAGATACCTGTCTTATAGAGGAAATCCTCATTTGTGTCATTATTTATCAGGAAGAGCAGGCCGTTCCCATCTCCGCCGTAAATGGTGAAATAGGCTTCGGCTGCATATGTATAGGGAGCTTTGTCCTTAAGGTCGCTGACGGTGACTACTGCCGCATTCAGCATATAGTCCCTGTAAATTCCGTCGACAAACTCCTCGCAGCTCTTTTTCTGCTCATCGTTCATAAGGTGTGCAAGGTCGTAGACATATTTCCCCGGCTCCGCCTTGAGCTGGTCATCGTTCTTTGCAGGAGGTTCAGTTGCTTTTTCACCGGAAGAAGCTGCCTCGGTATTGCTTTCCTCCTCTGTCGCTTCACTCACAGAGGCTGCTGTCGGAACGACATCCTCTGCCTTTTCAGTCTTTTTAAACGAGCATCCGCCTGATATAGCCATGATCGCCAATAACAGAGCTGCTGCTGAAATTTTTTTCAAAAAAATCATTCCTTACTCTTGTAATATACTTAATATTTTAGTATAATTTAATAGAAAAATCAAGTGGAAACAACTAATTCGTCTTATTTTAAATTTTTATACAAAGGAGAATAAAATGGATTATTACATTAAAGGCAGTGACATCATCGTTTCTGAGCCGGATCTGGATCTGGACGAAACGCTGGACTGCGGTCAGGCCTTCCGCTGGAAGAAGATACCATCAGACTACGAATGTACATATACCGGCAGCTTCCTCAATGACTGCCTCACTGTCTCAAAGCTAAGGGACGGCGAATTCCTCTTCCATAACGTTCCGGAAAATGATTTTCTCAGCAAATGGCTGAATTACTTTGACTTTGATACAGATTACTCCGAACTGAAAAAGCAGTTCTCAGAGGATGAGACTCTCGCCAAGGCCTGTAAATTCGCCGGTGGGATAAGACTTCTCCGGCAGGACAGCTGGGAGTGCCTCATATCCTTCATCATATCCCAGAATAACAATATCCCACGTATCAAGGGCATTATCGACCGGCTCTGCGAGAACTACGAGGGCAGGTTCCCGTACCCTGAGGAATTTGCAATGGAGACTGAGGAAACTCTCGCTTACCTGCGGAGCGGTTTCCGGGCAAAATATCTCTGTGATGCAGCAGCGAGAGTGAACTCCGGTGAAACGATACTCGGTGACATAGCCGCAATGCCGATCGACGCTGCAAGGGCGGAGCTGAAAAAGATCAAAGGTGTTGGACCGAAAGTAGCTGAATGTATTCTGCTCTTCGGTATGTACCGCACAGATGCCTTTCCTGTGGATGTATGGATCAAACGGGTACTGAGCGAATACTACCCGGACGGCTTTCCGGCTTTCGCCAAGGATAACGCCGGCATCGCCCAGCAGTACCTCTTCCACTACATAAGGAATCTTCAGACCGCTGCTGTATAAAATGCCTTTTTCTGCCAAATATATCTCTGAATAAATTTTCAGGAGGATATATGATAAAAGGCGTCACAAAAAGGATTATCGAAATAAACATTCCCGACAGCATATATTTTGAAAAGGCTGTATTTTACCTGAGAGCCAATGTCCGCACTCTGCCGCCCCAGGTATCGGAAAATGAAGCAGGAAGATACATCTGCCGTATCGATCCCGGATGCTGTAAAAAGAAGCTGCATATACTCTCAGGCAGACTTATCATACGCTCAGGACTGCTGCTCTCAGCAGCAGGATTACTGCTGGTATTTTTGCACTGAAATATAAGCAATATAATTCAGCAATATTTTTCATAAACTATAGACAAAGCCATTTTTTTGTGATATAATATACCTGTAAATAAACCTTTGCAGACAATTAGGCACTGTCTGCAAAAAATACAAGGAGTTTATATTATGGATACTAACGATACTAAAGGCTTTAAGAACAAGCTGTCAAAGCGTATCATCAGTACCCCCGGCCCGGCCGCCAAAAATACATTCTTCTACGTTCAAGAGACCGGCTGTCTGAAATCTGATGAACCCGCAATGACACACAGGCAGGATCTGGATTCATACCTTATCATCGCTGTTATCAGCGGTAAGGGTGAGCTGACTATCGGCGGTGAGACCTTCTCCCTCTCCAAGGGCGAATGTTTCTTCATCGACTGCAAGCAGTCACATTTCTACAAGGGGGATCCCGATGACCCCTGGGAAGTTATGTGGGTACATTTCAACGGTGCGACCTCCCGGCAGTATTATGAATACTTCCTGTCGCAGTCAAAAAATACTTTCAGACCTCCTTCATTCGACCGTGTGGTATCAGCTATAACTGAGATCATAAGGATCAATGAGACTAAAAATCAGTCATCTGAGATCCTAAGCTCAAAGCTGATAGTCGATCTTCTTACTATCGCACTGACAGTAAGCTCCGGCGAGCAGCAGTTCGATTCCGCTCTCAAGCAGAAGCTGGCAGGCGTTCACAGCTTTATCGACGACCACTTCAGCGAGGATCTGTCTCTTGAAAAACTATCATCACAATTTTACATCAGCAAATTCTACCTCACCCGTGAATATAAAAAGATATATGGTATGACGATCTTCCAGCACATAATCACCTCACGCATCAATTACGGCAAAAAGCTTCTGCGTTTCTCTGATAAGTCCATCGAGGAAATAGCACACCTCTGCGGATTCAACGATCAGAGCTACTTCGCAAGACAGTTCAAAAAGGCCGAGAACCTCACCTGCTTCTCCTATAGGAAGATGTGGCGGGACTGATGACCGTAAGGTCATGCCATATGGCATGAGAAAGAGCTATGAAGAAGCGCCTCTTCTTCATAGCTCTTTTATATTTAAATAGAAAGAAATGTACAGAGCACAAAAATATTGGTCGATCAATGTGCTTTTTGGTCAAGATTTTACCATATTTGTATTCAAAATGATATGAAAATCCATGATATCAGGCTATAATATATACAAGAAATGACCGCTTTACCCTGCGGCAATAAGGAGGATTTCATATGAAGAAGCTCAGTATTTTTGCTATTACCGCTGCTCTTGTTATGCTTTCCGGATGCGGAAGCGTTTCAAGCTCATCTGACAGCAGCTCTAAGCCGGAAGCTACAACTGAATCAGCAAATAATAACTCCACTCAGACTGTTGATGTTCCTAAACTCGAAGGATACAGCCTCTTGTGGAATGACGAATTCAATGGCACAGAGCTCGATACAACTATCTGGGACTACGATCCCCATGAGCCCGGCTGGACAAACAATGAATTACAGGCATACACAACATCTGCTGACAACGTGTTCCTGCGTGACGGAAATCTCGTTCTCAAGGCTATAAAGACCGACAGAAGCGGCAAGGATTACTATACATCCGGTAAGATCAAGTCACAGAACAAAAAGGACTTTACCTACGGTAAGATAGTTGCCCGTGCAAAGGTTCCTGAGGGACAGGGACTATGGCCGGCTATCTGGATGATGCCTACTGACGAAAGCTTCTACGGCCAGTGGCCTAAGTGCGGCGAGATTGACATCATGGAGGTCCTTGGCAGCGACACAAAGACTGCTTACGGTACTCTTCACTACGGCGAACCAAAGGGCGAACAGCAGGGCACTGTTGTTCTCGAGGACGGCTCATTCTCCAGCGATTTCCACGAGTATTCAGTCGAGTGGGAGCCCGGTGAGATCCGCTGGTACATCGACGATCAGCTCTACCTCACTGCAAACGACTGGTTCACAGCCGAAGAAGGTAAGGATGAAAAGCCATACCCTGCTCCTTTCGATCAGCCATTCTTCGTTCAGATGAACCTTGCTGTCGGCGGAACATGGCCAGGTAATCCCGATGAAACAACTGATTTCGATAAGGCAGAATTTGAGATCGATTACGTTCGTGTTTATAGGAAATCATGGTACGATCCAGCCGTAAAGAAACCAGAGAAGCACTTCCGTGAAGCTACCGAGGACGGCAACTTCATCTACAACGGAGACTTCAAGGAAAATGAAGACCTTACCGACGATACAAACTGGAAGTTTCTCCTCTTTGAAGGCGGCGAAGGTTCAGCTGAGATCCGTGACGATATGATAGTTATCACCACCGAAAATGCCGGAACTGTTGATTATTCAGTTCAGCTGGTACAGCCAGAAATGCCTATGATAAAGGGCAAGAAGTACCGTGTTTCATTTGATGCCTGGGCTGATGAGCAGCGTGATATCATCACCTGTGTATCCGCTCCTAATGCAGGCTGGATAAGATATCTGCCCGATACAACACTCACACTCTCAACAGAAAAGCAGACATTCACTTACGACTTCGAGATGACAGAGAGAGACGATCCGCTCGGAAGACTTGAATTCAATATGGGTAACAGAGGCTCAACTGCAACTGTTTACATCACAAATGTTCGTCTTGAAGAAGTTGAGTGATCTCACTTCCATAATAATGCTGCCTCTCTAATATCTATATAAGGACTGTTCCTCCCGGAGCAGTCCGCTTTTTATATGATAATATAACACCTGCCAGCTTAAGGGTGGTACTCATACAGAATGTTTACGACAGTTATTGAGGGAACCCCTTTTGAAAAAGGGGTTCCTTTGACGGAGACGGTCCCCTCTGTCACGGTGTGACATCTCCCCTCACTGCGGGGTGACTCCCTGTAGTACAGGGAGATGTCCGAAGGACAGAGGGTCGTCGCTCCTGTTAGGAGTCACCCTCAAGCTCCCTTCCTAAAACTTTCAGTTTTGATTTTTCCCCATATAGGGCGCACCATAATAAAAAAGCCATGCAAGTTTGCATGACTGCGCCCTATATGGGGAAAAATAAGATTAAAAGTCTTTGGAAAGGGGTTCGGGGAAGAACCTTTCCTCAGAAAGGTTTTCCCCGAGTAATTGCCATATACTTCTATATGAGTACCACCTTAAGCTGGCAGGTGTTTTTTAATATCAGTTATCAGCCGGGTCAAGTGATGGTATGAGCTTCAGCAGGAACTTCTGTATCTGTAAAGCATCCTGCGGTGTAACTCCGCTTGTTTTGTTTTCGTATACATTTGCGTTCAATGAACCCTGAGGAGTGATATGTGTCGGCTCATCTCCGCTCTCGCTGTACTTATCCGGGTTGGAAATAGACTGCATGATGAGGACTGCATCGTTCATCTTAACTTCTCCGTTACAGTCTGCATCGCCCCATACCACATCTACAGGAGGAGTTGTGGTAGTCTCGGATGTTGTAGTCGTAGTAGTGGTTGTTGTCGAAGTGGTTGTGATAGTAGTTGTTGTCTGGACAACAGTTTTTGCATCTGCAAAGACGGTATAGTTCATGCAGTTGCCGTTCATTCCGTTTTGTCCGAGAAGAACCTTTTCACCGGGCAAAAATTCTCTCTTATACACGCTGAATCTTACATCATTGCTGGAAGCAGCTGTCATTGAGGTCTTTTCATAGCTGTTCAGCCATGCAGGTACATTTCCAGCATCCTCAACTCTTGTATCGAGCAGGATGAATACCACTTCATTTTCAGCAGCTGTAAATTCAGCAAGATCGGAGAATGTGTTCTTTGAGTTGCAGGCTGTCTTTATAGCCTCTTTGCCTCTGAGTGCTTCCGGAAGCTCAGTGTATGTAAAGTCTCTGTCGCCGTAGATCAGTGAACCTATATCTGAGGACTTTGAAAGCTCCCAGTCAGAAGAATAATTAGGATCCATAACAGTAAGGTTATTGACGTATTTTCCGCTTATAGGCTCCGGAGGAGTATTGTTCAGTTTTATATCAGGTCTTGCGGGAAGAGGTGCTTCGCTGCCCAGATAATAGCTTACGTGGGGAGGCTGATTGTACGAGGACTGCTGACAGCCGTTCTGCATACGGTACTGCATATCATGCATAAGAGTTGTGAGACGTACATCTGTCTCGGTATTTGTACACCATATGCGGAGCTTTGTATTATCATCAGTTCTGAGGATGAGCTCCTCACGCCAGTCACCGAACAGGTCTGCTGTAATACATGGTACAGACTTGGTGCCGTTATTTGAGGAACAGCCATCTGCTATAAGTATTGTCTTAAACGAGTTGAGCCCGGTCATTTTGGTTATTGTATTGCCATCAAGTATCTCACGTTCGAGATCACCGTCCCAATATATGAAGAAGTTCATAGCAGGGACTTTGTTTCCTATCTGGGTTCCTGAAGTATCATACATTGCATTAGCAGGTCTTGAGCCCCAGAACTCTGCGCCAACATTTCCGGAATAAACATTGTCAGCGGCACAGCGTCCGGTATCCTTATCGCCGTCGTAGTGCCAGATTATCTGACCGTTCTTTCCGTCAACAAGGGAGATACCGTACTTTCCATCCTCATGGCAGATGAATACCTCCTGGCCTTCACGGTTCGGATCAAGATCACCGATGTGCATAGCGTCACCGTGCAGCTGCTTTGTGGACCAGAGAAGCGTACCGTTATCATCGATAGCACAGGCTCCCATGCAGACTTCCTGCTTGCCGTCGTTATCAAAGTCAGCTACCATAACGTTATGGTTTCCGCAGCCGTAAGCAGGATTGCTCTTATCAAATCCGGTATCGAATACCCATTTCTTGACAAGCTTGCCGTCCTTTACGTCAACAGCCGAAAGCGTAAGTCTTGTATAATATCCTCTGCCGTAGACAACTGATGGATGAACTCCGTCGAGATAAGCTATAGCACAGTTATAACGCTCACAGCGGTTTCCGTAGTTATCGCCCCATGTTGTCTTTGCGGTATTGCTTGTTGCATCTCCTCTGAGTACAGGAAATTCAATAGTATCAAGTGCCTTGCCGGTAGCTCCCTCAAAGAGAGTCATGTACTCGGGGCCTGTCAGGATAGTGCCTGCACTGTTCACATAGTTTGCACTTGCATCGCCTATCACCTTGCCTGTACCGTCAACAGTTCCGTCACAGGTCTTTGTAATGAGCTCGGCTTTTCCGTCACAGTCAAAGTCAGCAACGCCCATCTGAGTATAGTGCTGACCGGCACGGATATTGCGTCCCATATCTATACGCCAAAGCTTCTTTCCGGTGAGAGTATAGCAGTCGATATAAACATTTCCTGTAAAATATTCAGCACCCGCTTTTGAATTATCCTGTGAATTGCTCGGATCCCATTTTACAAATATCTCATACTGTCCGTCGCCGTCAACGTCTCCGACGCAGCAGTCATTCGGTGAATAGGTATAGGCTGAACCGTTTATTGTTCCGCCCTTCGGAACATCAAGAGGTATATCAAAATAATTTGCTCCGGATGTGAATTTGCAGTAATCAGAGGATTTCAGCTCTCCGTTTTCATATGTATCTACACGGTACTTTGATGATGAGCTTCCGGCGCTGTCCCAGAAATCAGTCGGATCCCCTGCCTTGCTGGTATAGATCAGCGTATCGTCCCTGAAAAGCCTGAACTCAGCATTGTCATCATCATTCGCATTGAATCGCCAGCTTATGAACATACCGTTTCCGGACTTGATAGCGTAGATACCACGGTCAAGGTACTCCATTATCGCTTTGCCGTTTCCTCCGACACCGTAGGCAGCGTCAGAATAAAAGTCTGTCCTTATACTGGTCGCTGAACCTGATGCTATGGCAAGAGAGGCTGCCGCAGCACATATACGTTTGAACGTATTCTTCATTAAAATTCCCCCTAAGTTTAAAAATTAGTATGAACAAATTATGTCATTATCATTATACTATCGGAATGCAAAAAAATCAATGATTTATTGAACTATTTTTACTGCATTTTTGTCCATATTTCATCAATGCTATACACTATAATCTTCTCCAATATCGATCTGCAAGATTATAGTGCATGATTTAATGCCGGACAGGAGAGGGATCCTGTCCGGCATCATGCTCTTTCTATTTAAAAATCAACCACCAATTGCCGCCTTGATAACTTCATTTCTCTTTATCATAAAATCAAGGATGGAGACCTGATCGCCTCCGTAGGAGTAAAGTCCTCCCTGCTGTCCGAAGCCGAAGCCAAAGCCGAAGCCTCCGCCCCACATTCCGCCCCAGGGGTTACTGTTATTGCTTACCTGAAGTCCTCCGGGACTTTTAGCAATATTTGACTCAAACTGGTCTGCGGTAAAGAAGCTCCTCGGATCAGCCTTAACATGGCTTCTGATAAGGCCTGCATATTTGTTTATATCCTTCTCAGGATCACTGTACTTTTTCACAATGTCCTTGACATATCCGATGTACATGGTCTTATACTCCGGAACACTAAGCAGATTCTTGAGCATTGGCCTCTTATTCTCGTCTGCCTGATACATTCCGGTGTTGATATCGGAATTTACTGATGCGCCGTAGTCCATGAAATTGCCCAGAGACAGATTGTAGTCCCAGCCAACGTAGTACATCTTTCCTTCATTCCATAGAACATAGTAGTTATGAGGCATCATTCCGTTGTAGCTGTCGTAATTGCACATTACCGCATTTACTGCAAAGCCCTTCATGAAGCTGGGTACATCGATAATATCCTCTATGAACTTGTAGTTCTGCGGAGTTACTTTGTTTATTGCATCAACTACTTCCTTTATGTGTTTCTTCTCCTCATCGTCACCGAACTTCACTTCAAAATTGTCCATTGACATAGTTGTAGAGAAGGTGCAGTCATACTGATTTCCCACATCGGCTGCCTTGTAGAACACTGCGTCATCATTTGTGGCAAGGCGTTCTGCAAGAGTTGTTCCGGGCTGCTCACAAAGCAGATAGAAGCTGTAAAGCTTTCCGTTGACAGACATATTCGTGTACGTTACCTCCGGTGCATATGCATCAAGATCGTACATTGCGTCGTAGCAAAGTATATCTCTCATACAGGACGGATCAGAATACATATTGTTCATACATATCTCCGTCAGTCCGTGATAGTTCTGGTACTTATCATATTTGTCCAGTTTTATGCGGAAGCTGTATTTTGTATGACCAGCCTGATATACGAACATCCTTGAGCTGTTGCCCTTTGTTCTGATACCAACGTTTTTGTATTCCTCCCCGTCTATGACCACATCACAGGGATAGTATACCTCCTCATTGGCATGGGACATAAATTCCGTCCATGCGCTGTCAGACATCTTAACATCTATGCTGTGGACCTCTGTGCGGTCAAAAAGATCACCGTACAGCAGGTCTGCATCATCGGTATTGTTCACATCCTTGTATACAGCAGGTGTTCCTGCCCTGTAGGTCTGCCCCTGCTCGTGAACGGTTTCAATGCCGCCGGTATAGAGCCTGTACTCAGTTCCTGAGACTATATCCGGAGAGGATACTACAGCATATCTGAACTTCTTGAGAGTATCCAGCTCAAATATAGTCCTGCCGCTCTGGTCTGTCATGGCCACAGGATTGTTCTTCGACCATTCCTTCACGTAATCCAGCATGATAGTATTCTGCTGTGTGGAGGTAAGGTTTCCGCACTGATAATCTGTAGCTGTTGCGAGGAGAGTTCCTCCGGTAATATCGATAGCTCCCTCGCAGCGGAGGCCTCTGTCGCCGCAGGCAAGGATATCTCCGCCGCTTACAGTGAGAGTTGTCTCAGCCTGCAAAGCGTCCTTGCCGGACTTTATGCGGACATTTCCGCCGCTGATATCAAGGCTGCCCTTTGAGGATTTGAGGCCGTCGCCCTCGGAATCGATATTGACCGTACCGCCCTTCACTGTAACAGACTTCTTACCCTTGACAGCGTCATTCCCGTTCTCCTTATCAAGGGTATTGATATTCACCGTGCCTCCGGTGATCTTTATATCGTTGTTGCATACCACTGCCGGCTGAACATTGGCAGTTATCGTGAGCACACCAGTACCCTCATCGCCGGCCTTGATCGTCAGATCGTCCTTGGCTTCAACGAGGGCATATTCCAGATAGTCTCCGGAATAGAGCGTGCTGCCGTCAGATATGCTGTTTTCAGTGCCGTCCGCTAAGGTTATGGACGTTTTATCTGCATTCTTTACCAGTATCGCAGGGCCGCTCACGCCTGTTATGGATACATTGTCAAAGATCAGCTTTACCGTTCCCGGATCAGACTTCTCATCGGGTACTGCAACACAAATCTGTCCGTCATTAAGAGTACCGTCGATGAAGAACGTTCCGGAGTGAGTGATCGTCACTGTTTTGCCGCTGACAGAGACGTTCTTGCCTTCTGTGGTAATGGTATTGTTCTTGAGATGGATGTATGCCGGCTCCGTTTCCTCTTCCGCAGGCTCAACATATCCCGGCGCATAAGACTCCGGAAGATCACACAGCTTCAGAAGATAACGCTGTATTGTCAGGGCATCCATAGGAGTCAGACCGCCCCCACGCTCATATACATCTCCCCTGTCAGCACCCTCGTCTGTGAGATGTACCTCTGCCGTTCCGTCGATACCATACATTCCCGGGTTTGACATTGACTGCATTATCAGCACTGCGTCCGACATACCCACAGAACCGTCACAGTTTGCGTCACCGTAGACAATGTCCTTTGCAGCAGAAGCCTCCACCGCTCCGGCTGTGCCTGCAATACAGGCCGACAAAAGGCCTGCAAGCAAAATTTTTTTGTTCATAGAAATCATCCTTACAAAATAAAGTAAAAAAAGGTTTCGTCCATCCTCACGGATGGGCACTTTTGACAGATCAGTAAGCCCTTCTGTCAGCCCGGACAGTCCGCAGGCGGACGCTCCCGACCGGCATTCCTGTACCGCCAGCCCATGACTTGCTGTCAGCATGGCGGTATCATTCCCAATCCAATACATGAACAGTTTTTATCTGTTTATATTGAAGCAGTACCGCCCCCCGCTCAGCCATGTCTGCTCTTTCAGTCCCTTGCTCCGGTGGACTGACTATTTCCTGCGATTCTGCTCACAGGATCCTTCCGGATCGCCGGATTTCCACAGCATACAGGCATTATCAGCGCTGACTTCAATTTTTTGATGCGATCTCAAGGGATTTTTCTTATTCATTATGCATAAAATCCATATTGCTTGACCGCAATTTATGTTCATGTTCCTGAGTTTAATATACATCATTATACATCAAACTGTAAAGCATTTATGAAGATTTCCGCAACTTTTGACTTTTTTTCCGCAATATATGACTGATTAGCAATATATTACCAGCCGAGGGCAAAACACATAAAAAGAGGAAGCAGCTCAACTGCTTCCTCTATATCAGCTTTATATCATTACTGCTGTTTTTTTGAACGCTTCTCGATGTACATCAGCTTATCTGCACGGCGTATCAGATCTTCGATATCTGTCTCGTCACTCAACACATCCGTTACAGCACCAACACTTGCAGATATCTTATAATCCGTTCTGGAATGGCGGTTGTGCTCGTCTATAGCCGAATGGATCTTTTCAGTTATCTTTTCAGTGTCACAGCTTCCGGCAATGAAGCCGATCATCTCATCGCCGCCGTATCTTACGCATATAGCATCCGGCGGACAGGCCTCCTTCAGTGTCTGTGCAACTATCCTTATTGCATTGTCGCCAGAGAAATGGCCGTAATTATCATTTATGCCTTTCAGTCCGTCAAGATCAGACAGAACGACAGTTATCTCTGTACCATATGGAAGTTCATTTACTGCCTCTATGTACTTCTTGTTGAAGCTGGTGCGGTTATAAAGACCTGTAAGGTAATCGCACATATACATACTCTCCACACGCTCGATAAGATAGCGCTGGTATCTCATGTTTATGAATCCGCCTACGCCTCTGCCTATGGCATTTGCCACGGCCATTATCTTGCCGTATTCAGTAATATCATAGTGATTGAAATATAGGCAGATATATCCCAACGGAACATTCATGAAGTATATGCAGTTGAATATCAGCGGATACCCCATTTCCAGCTTGCTCTCCAGATCAGGCACCATATCGCTGCGCTTTATATCATACTGCCTGAGCGGATGATCATCAGAATTGAAGAACATGAACATGGTATCTCCGAAAGGCTGGTCACGCCTGCTTCGGAAATAATCATGGGTATTGTCAATACATTCCTTATTTATTATACAGCACATATTCTCTACAACATCGCTGTAAAGCACCTCTGCTGCACTTATCAGTTCCTTCTTGGTCTGGATAACATCGGATATATCGTTGAGCTTGACATTGTCATCCTGATAATGATAGAACCTGTTATTGAACGTCCTCAGAAGCTTTGTATCGTCCTCGCTGGTGGTGCAGCCGCAGGACTCGTTATATATCATCGTCGGCTTGACATAGACCTTGTCCTCACACTTTTCTCCATTGAGCAGTCTGCCCACTGTCTCAAAAACCTTATCCGCCAATTCCCTGTAGGAGGTCCTTGCGGAGGTTATCCTGGGCACTGTGAAATAGATCTCGTCAATGCCGTCAAAGCCGGTCACGATCACCTGCTCCGGAACTTTTATGCCATGGTTCAAAAAAACACTGGTGACATTTATGGCCATGATATCATTGGCACAAAAAACCGCATCCGGTATTTTCCCTGTAGATATGATCTTCTTTGCTGCTTCAACAGAAGGCTTTGCCCAGAATTCAGCATAGTACGTCATGGAATCATCAAAGGGTATTCCATATTCCGCAGTCACTTTCCTGACGATCTCCTCACGCTCATCTGAGAAACGATTGCCCTTGAAGCCGCCGATATAATTCACGCTCTTTGCACCGTGTTCTTCAATCACATGGCGGACTATCTTTTCAAAGCCGCTCTTATAGTCGAACTCGACACTGAGGCTGTCCTCATATTCACCGTCCACAACGATCACAGGTATGCCGTGTTCTTTCGACCTGGCAATAATACTTCTTGTAACGGTCTGGCTCTTTATCTTTTCGTCCATGATGATAACGATATCAGTATGTTCATAATCGATAAGGTCAAATACCGCAGTTTCTGACCTCAGCTTTGTCTCTTTCCAGAAGAGGTCTGTGGTGATATTATAAATGAGCAGGCGGCAGTTAAGGCCTTTTATCTGCTCGTTGAGTCTTGCGATGAACCGATTATTCTCGATATCATGCAGTCTTGAGATACATAGTGAGATTATTTTTCTGCTGCCGATCATGCACACACCTCCTTCTGAATTTTTATCAACTACATTAAGATAAAGTATAATGAATGCTTTCGCATCCATTATACCATATAAGCGAAGCGCATATGGTATAATCACCCGATTGCAGGGAACAGATCTCTGATCTGTGTATCTGCAAGGGCATTGGGATAAAGTATAATGAATGCTTTCGCATCCATTATACCATATAAGCGAAGCGCATATGGTATAATCACCCGATTGCAGGGAACAGATCTCTGATCTGTGTATCTGCAAGGGCATTGGGATAAAGTATAAAAGGGCATTGGGATAAAGTATAATGAATGCTTTCGCATTCATTATACCATAAATAATAGCAAATTTCAATAAAAAATGTGAATCGAATATTAACTTTTGGTAAAAAACAGATGAAAATTTGCTTTGTTTTATCACCTGATCGTCATATTCCGAAAAATCTTTTTGTATTTTCAGCAAGCCTGAGCGTAAGCTCCTCCTCACTGAGCTTCATGTGCTTTGCAAGCTCCCTCACAACGTACACTATGTTCTGCGGCAGATTAGTCCTGTCCAGACCTTTGACATTTTTAGGTGTAAGGTATGGTGCATCAGTCTCAGCCATTATCCTGTCGGCCGGTATGAGCTTCACTGCCTCACGCAGAGCTGCTCCCCTTCTGTCATCACATATCCAACCGGTAATGCCGATGTAAAAGCCCATATCCAGGTACTTTTCCAGCACATCCTTTCCGCCTGTGAAGCAATGAACGACAGCGTGTGAGCATATGTCCTTATGCTTTTTAAAGCGTGCGATGAAATCATCAGATGCCTCCCTCTCATGTAGAAAAAGAGGCTTTCCGAGCTCCTCTGCGATTTTTATATGATGCTCAAAGCAGCGTATCTGATTTTCCTTTGTGGAGAACATCCTGTCATAGTCAAGTCCGCACTCTCCAACCGCAACTATCTTTTCGTTTGAGGAGACTATCTCCTTTATCCTGCGGAGATCCTCCGCCCTTGCACTGTCTGCACTGTGCGGGTGTATGCCGCAGGTGCCCCAGCAATCATGTCCGGAAACAAACCCTGCAACACTTTCACTGCTCTTCATGTCCGAGCCTGTGAGTATACAGCCAACGCCGTTTTCAGCTGCGCCGGAAAGTATTTCCTCAGGTCTTGGAAACTGCTTGCAGAAAAGGTTCAGTCCTATATCGTAGTATTTTATCATTATTTATCCTCCTGTGCGGGCGCCGGCATGAATTCTGCCGGTGTACGCCAGTCTATATTGTATTTCTCTTTCAGTATCCGCTTCTTTATCTCCCAGAAGGCATAACACCAGCTGAAATAGATCCCGTCTTCGGAATCCCTTCTTGCCAGCGATGAGCATTCAAGCTCGCTCTGAGCCTCTATATCCGCAGCTTCAACAACTGCCTTGTACTCACTGGTATCCTCTACCGGATCATAGAAGCGGCTCTCATTTATCAGTGCCTCCACCTCTTCTCGGGAGCATTTGTAGTCACCGTCACCATTCCTCCGGTATGTTCCGGAATAAGGATCAGTGCCGATATATACAGGCTTGAATCGCCTGTCAGCACGGGGCACTTTTATCATTATAACACGCCTTCCGTCAACCTTTCTCACGGAGATATCCTTCTTGCGGAGTATGTTGACGCTGACCTTCTTAGGATCATTCAGTATATCCAGCATATCCCTTATCATCCACTCAGGATCAGGCAGGTCGACTATGTGCAGTGAACGGTCGGGATATTCCTCCACGCCCAGAAGTATCACTCCGCCAAGAGTATTCGCAAAGGCCGAATATGTCTCCCACAGACTGTCCGGCAGACCGCCTGTAGCTTTCTTGGCTTCTATCCTGTTGTTTTCACGATACTCACTGATATGATTCACGTCCAGCATGGATATCCCTCCCTTCCTGCTTAAATTATACTCCACTTTTAAGCAGTTGTCAACAATGTTGACATTTGAGCAAAGAAATGCTATAATATGCTTGAAATACAGCGTTCATCACTGCTGAAAGGGAGGTTTTTCCATGGGATTCAAATTCACTAAAAGCATTAAGCTGGGCAAGCTGTTCAGACTTAATGTCAACAAGAAGAGCAAGAGCGTTACTGTCGGCGGAAAAAAACTTAAAGTCACTCTCAATGACAAGAAAAAAGTCACTGCAAGTATCCCCGGCACCGGTATCTCCTACGATACCAAGATCGACGGCAAAAAGAAATAATGAAACGGCACTGAAATATGCTTTCAGTGCCGTTTTTCAGCTTTTTTCTTCTTAATAAAATACACCGTTATCACTATTATGGCAGCAACCAGCCAAACTTCTTCTTGTTTTATCACCATTAAAAAAACCGTCTTGAAATCGCCTTTTCTGTACAGTGAGCAGCTCTCACCAAGTGATACAACATTATTTTCGATATCCCATTCAATATCTTTTACATAGCTACTGTTATCTGCATCATATATGGCTATCTGTTTTGAGACCTTCAGGATATTGCCGTATTGATCCGTCAAAACAAGCTTTATTCCGCCATTGCTTGTTACGTCATATTTTCCCCAAAAACGAAAAATTATATTATGACTGTCAGGTAATTGTGTAGAAAAACTTATATTGTTATCCTTAAGAAATATATCAGCACAGGCATATCCATCCTCATAATACTTAAGAAGCTCTGTGTTACGTGGTTCTTTATACTTATCTATATCCTCTTTATCTATCTTCATCAGAAAATGCATCTGTGTTTTCAGCGGAGTTTCTGCTTTGATATTTATGCTTGCCTGTGTCCCACCGCATGATGTAAGCAGACAAATTGACAAAATCAATGTTATATATGCTATAAATCTGGTTTTCATGTATATTGCTCCTTTATTTTATAATATCATATCAAATTTCCTCTGTCAACATTTTTTCCACAATAAAAGAAAGCAATCCACAATTATTAAAGTAATTCATTGTAGCAAATGCACAAGTTTTTATAAACCGATTTGTTATAATTCGACTAATACAACGATTATTCATCAAAAAGTCATATTGTTCACAATTTCGTCATTGATTTTATTTGTGAAAAGGTATAAAATCATTCTATACAGCCCACCATAGGGGCGTACTATCAATCATTACGGACGGAAGGAGTTCGTGAGGTTCTTTATGAATGATCTATTGAACAATACTGATTTCTGGGTGACAGTTTCTGCTGTTCTTGCCGCTGCTGCTGCAAACAGCTGCATTTCAAAAGGAATGAAGAACGATAAGCGCTCAAGAAAAGGAGATAAGGATAAACAATGACCAGAACAGTTTTAAAGATCGAAGGTATGATGTGCGGTATGTGCGAAGCTCATATGAACGATGCTATACGCAATTCATTCAATGTAAAAAAAGTCAACTCTTCCCATTCAAAGTGTGAGACAGAGATAATCTCTGAGGAGCCGCTGGATGAGGCTCTCATCCGTGAGACTGTCGAAAAGACCGGCTATAAGCTTCTTGATGTCTCTTCTGAGCCATATGTGAAGAAGGGCTTCTCACTGTTCGGTAAAAAGTAACACTGAATGCAGATCACCTCTCTGTTGTATCGCAGAGAGGTGATCTTTTACGTATAAGAGGGACTGCCACAAAAAGCAGTCCCCTATTTTTATCATTATATCCAGCCGTGTCATGCGGCGTTTTTTGCTTTGGCATCATCAGAGCGAATGAAGAATTTCTGCACCTGCTTCATGCCCATCGTAAGATATCTCATACAAGGCTCCGCAACGATAGAGAAGTTGATACAGAGCAGAACGCATCTTGGTGACATCTTTGTGATATCAAAGAAGCTGCTGACGAATACCATACAGAACACAAGTCCTATGGCACATATTATCCAGAGTCCCATTTTGTATACATCCATCGGCTTGCTTATCTCAAATACGATCATCAGTCCGACGATACTGAGGAGAATTGTAGAAGCTGTGGCGATATCAGTCTGGCTTACACCGAATATGTTTCCGAAATACATCATCGCCGCAACGATTATAGTATCCGTTATTCCCGCCGGCAGTGCTTTGAGAAGTATATTCGTTATGAATTTACCCTTGATAAGCTCCTTGTTGGGCATCTGTGAGAGAACCAGCGCCGGAATTCCTATGGTGAAAAGGCTTATGAGTGATATCTGCGAAGGCTTCAGCGGATAGGATATCCCTACGCATATGGTCAGTATCGACAGTATGAGCGAGAATATATTCTTTACAAGGAACAAGCTTCCTGAACGCTCAAGATTATTTACCACCTTACGTCCCTCAAGCACTACATCAGGCATTTTGGAGAAGTCTGATTCCAGCAGTACAAGCTGTGCTGCCTGACAGGCCGCATCGCTTCCGGATGCCATTGCTACAGAGCAGTCTGCATCCTTGAGAGCAAGAACATCATTTACTCCGTCACCGGTCATGGCAACGGTCTTGCCGTTCTTTTTCAGTGCCTTGACAAATTTTCTCTTCTGTTCCGGAGTTACTCTTCCGAATACAGTGTAGCGCATTACAGCGTCGTTTATAGCCTCGTCAGTAGTGAGCGTAGAAGCGTCTACGTAATCAGCAGCATGGCGTATGCCAGCCTGCTTGGCCACTTCTGATACAGTAACAGGATTATCTCCTGATATTACCTTGATATCAACGCCCTGTTCTGCAAAGTACCTGAACGTATCCGGTGCATCCTTTCGGATAGGATTGGACAGTATCACAAAGCATATCGGATCTACAGCAGTTTCAAGTGCCTTTCCGTCAGGTCTTCCGAAGTATCTTCCGAATGCAAGGACTCTGTAGCCCTTTCGTCCGTTGTCCTCGATTATACCTGTATACCGTGAAAAATTGTCCCCCAGTATAAAATCCGGAGCCCCCAGCACGTATGAACCGTCGTTGAATGTGACACTGCTGTATTTGAACTCCGAAGAGAAGCCTGTATGACCTATGGCAGTCTTTCCGGCAGGCCGCATGAACTTGTTCTTTATCGCTCTCATCGTAACATTGTCCGCAGCCTGAGCTGCTGCAAAATCACTGAGGATACCGTTTATCTCGTCCTCTGACATATCTGATACCACCGGTATCACTGAGGAAACTGCCATTGTATTCTCAGTTATGGTACCGGTCTTGTCAACACACAGCACGTTTACTCTCGCCAGCGCTTCGATACACTTCATGTCGTGGACAAGTACCTTTTCAAGGGCAAGCCTCATGGCGCTGACTGCAAGTGTTGCACTGGCTATCAGGAACAGTCCCTCAGGTATCATTCCTATGACAGAGGCTACCATTGACTGGATGCTTGTCTTTATATCCTCGTTCAGTGCGTACTGCTGTATGAACATGAAAATTCCTATCGGGATGATTATTATTCCCGCACATTTTACTATCCTGTTAAGGGAGCGTATCATTTCTGACTGCTCGCCCTTCTTGGTCTTTTTCGCCTGAAGTGTGAGCTGGGAGATATAGGAGGCTCTTCCTACCTTTTCCAGCCTTGCCTTGCATGAACCGGATACGATATAGCTTCCGGACATGAGCTTGTCGCCATTCTTCTTGGTTATCTCATCAGATTCTCCTGTGAGCAGTGACTCGTTTACGGATACGTGTCCGCCGACAACTACTGCATCCGCACTTATCTGATTTCCTGCACGGAACACCGCTATATCGTCAAGTACAAGCTCCTTTGACTTGACCGTTATCTCCTTGCCGTCTCTTATGACGGTAGTGACCGGAGCATTCAGCATGGTCAGTTTATCGAGCACCGCCTTTGAACGAAGCTCCTGTATGATACCTATGAGAGTATTGGCTATGATTATCGGCATGAAAGTCAGGTCTCTGTAGGAGCCGACTGCTATCAGCAATGCGGATAACACCGCAAAAAGCATATTGAAGTATGTGAATACGTTGTCCTTGATGATCTCTTTCGTGGTCTTTGACGGAGATTCAACAGGCTTGTTGTCCATGCCCTCCTCTTTTCGCTGAGCGACCTGCTCGGAGGTAAGACCTGCGTCAATGTCCGCACGTATCCGCTTTATCTGTTTCACTGTTTCTGTTTCGACAATTCCGTTTTTCATCTGTTTTCTATACCTCGTTCCCTTTATCATTGATAATATTGAAGCTGCCAGCCTTTCTCGAAGTTAAGGCCGCTAATCGTCATAGTAAAATCTGTATGAATGATATTGTTTATCATAGTCGTAAAGCTTTAACAATACATATTTTTCATGCCATTCCACTGAATAATTCGTTTCATCCAAAGGCTTCCCCTTATTCTTTATATAGTCCTCAAAACAGGCTAATTCCTTATTTTGGCTGTAAACACTTATAGTTACCTTCGTGCTTCCATTCAGCGCCAACGGCGATCCCGGCTCTGCCTGAAAGGCTGTGATCTTACAGTAATTATCCAAATATGGTGAATTTTCAACGAACCACTTTTCGTTATCTGAATATTTAACATCAGACATAAAAAATATGCAGTAAATATTCAATACGGCCTGCAATACAACTACTACCGATAAAATAATAACAGTTTTTTTCACAGCTATCAATCCCCTTTGTCACTGAAAACGACCTTTCGGATGTCAGTTCCGGCTTATGATAAACAAATATATGCATTAAAAGAACACATATTATTTATTATACCACATCTGTCAATACTTTGCATCAGCAGAAGCTGAAAACAATGTGACAGATATGTGAAAAAGGTTTTCAAAAATAATCATGGTTTTTTTTGCAGCATGACCTTTCTGCCTTAGCTGCACAGTAAATACGATCCGGAAAGGAACTACCTTTTGAGAAGCTCTCATAAATTCATAACATTTTGGTCTCTCATAAGTTCATAACATTTTGGGGACTTGCATTTTTTACTTGATAGTGCTATAATATTATGCGTAAAAAATGAAGAAAGAAAGTGTTAAGAATGGACAGGATAGCATTTTTCAGAGATCTTGCTATCATAATCGTGTCCGCAAAGATATGCGGACTCATCGCACAGAAGCTAAAAGCCCCGCAGGTCGTAGGCGAGATACTTGCCGGATTGTTTATCGGACCGGCCTGCTTCAACTTCGTGGGCAATTCGGATTACCTGTCGCTGCTTGCCGAGATAGGCGTAGTAATGCTGATGTTCGGCGCAGGACTTGAAACAAATCTGAAAGATCTGATGAGAACCGGTCCAAAAGCGCTTATAATAGCCTGTGTGGGAGTATTTATACCGCTGCTCGGAGGAACGCTTCTGTATAGCTGCTTCTATGGTTTCCATAAAGTCGGGACAGAGGAGTTCTATCGTGCAGTATTTATCGGAACGATAATGACGGCCACCTCTGTCGGAATAACCGTACAGACCTTGAAAGAGCTTGGCAGACTTAAGGGCACCATAGGAACGCTGATAATGAGTGCGGCGATCATTGATGATATAATCGGTATCATCGTTCTCACCTTTGTGATCGGCTTTAAGAATCCCGATTCAAAGCCTATGGATGTAGTTGTCCACACCGGACTGTTTATCGTTTTCAGCTTCGGCTTAGGCTTCCTGATGTACTACATCTTCAAATTCATCGACAAAAAGCATCCGCATCAGCGAAGGATACCTATACTCGGCCTTGCACTGTGTATGTTCCTTGCATTTGCGGCTGAGGAGTATTTCGGCATTGCTGATATCACCGGAGCATACGTTGCAGGACTTATCCTTTGCAGCCTGAAGGACTCCGAGTATATTGCTCGAAAAGTCGATATCAACTCGTATATGATATTCGGACCGGTATTCTTTGCAAGCATAGGACTGAATACCACCTTTGACGGATTTACGTCAGAGCTGCTCATATTCTCGATGGGATTCGTGCTTGTAGCACTGCTCACAAAGGTCATAGGCTGCGGACTTACAGCGAAGATAATGCGATTCAACATGAAGGACAGCCTGAAAGTCGGCGTAGGAATGATGACAAGAGGCGAGGTCGCCCTTATAGTAGCCAAGAAAGGATTGTCAGTAGATATGCTTGATTCGAAGTATTTTGCCTCGGTCATTCTCCTGATAATCGTATCATCCATATCAACACCGATCATTCTGAAGCTGCTTTATAAGGGCGAGAAACATGAAGATGAACAGACGGCAGCTGCCGTTCAGAATGGCTGACAAGGATTCGGAGGAAAAACAATGAAATATGGTATTGTACTTGAAGGCGGCGCAATGCGAGGGCTTTTCACAGCCGGAGCAACTGACGTCCTCATGGAAGAAGGGATAACCTTTGACGGGGGCGTCGGAGTGTCTGCCGGAGCAGCATTCGGATGCAACATTAAATCGGAACAGCCTGGCAGAGCAGTAAGATATAACCTTCGTTTCTGCAATGACAAGAGATATTGCAGCAAGCGCTCTCTTATAAAAACAGGCGATCTTTTCAACGCAGACTTCTGCTATCACACCGTCCCGGAGAAGCTTGACCTGTTTGACTTCAGAGCGTATGAAGAATCGCCTATGGAGTTTTATATCGTTTGTACAGATGTAGTCTCCGGAAAGCCGGTATATCATAGAAGTACAAGAATGGATGCCAGCGGACTTGAATGGCTGAGAGCTTCCGCATCGCTGCCGCTCGTATCAAGGATAGTTGAAGCAGACGGAAGAAAGCTGCTTGACGGCGGAATAACGGATTCTATCCCGCTCAGATTCATGGAATCTGTGGGATACGAAAAGAATATCGTCATACTCACTCAGCCCAGGGACTACCGCAAAGAAAAGACTGGTTCGCTGCCGCTGGTGAAGATATCCATGCGGAAGTATCCGGAGCTGATAAAGGCCGTGGCCCACAGACATGAGATGTACAATGCCGAGCTGGACTATGTGAGGAAAGCCGAATCAGAAGGCAGAGCCTATGTCATTGCGCCTGAGGGAAAGCTGCCGGTAAAGCGTGTGGAGCACGATCAGGATAAGCTCCTTGAAGCATACCGCATGGGAAGAAAGGCAGTCAAGAACCATTTGTCAGAGATCAAGACATTCCTCGGGATAGAATAATGCTTTATACAAAAAAATGCTTCCATAACTGTTAATATGGAAGCATTTAGTTTATTATTTCTCCGATGGAGTAAGCATGATTACTCATATAAAATGTTTACGGCAGTTATTGAGGGAAACATTCTACATATGCATCGCACTTAAGAAGCAGTCTGATCTTATTATTCAATGGTGACTTTCTTCATTACCTGAGGCTTAACAGGCTTGTCTCTGAAATCCGTCTCAGTTGCAGCGATCTCGTCAACTACGTCCATTCCCTCGATGACCTTACCGAAAGCAGCATACTCTCCGTCAAGATGAGGAGCATCCTCGTGCATGATGAAGAACTGTGAACCTGCTGAATCCTTCATCATAGAACGTGCCATTGACAGAACTCCTCTTGTATGCTTGAGGTCGTTCTTAACGCCGTTAGATGCAAATTCACCCTTGATGTGCCAGCCCGGGCCGCCTGTACCTGTACCCTGAGGGCAGCCGCCCTGGATCATGAATCCCGGGATAACTCTGTGGAAGATGAGTCCGTCATAGAAGCCGGACTTAACGAGCTTCTCAAAGTTCTCGCAAGATATAGGTGCGATATCAGGATAGAGCTCTATCTTGATCTTTTTTCCGTTTTCCATTTCAATTACAACCATTGTTTTTCCTCCGTTAATAGATTTCTATATGTACGTTGGTGGTGGAATTGATCTTTCCGCCTCCAATACTACCATTGGAATACTGATGTAAATAACTGGGCTGCTCACTATCCCAGAACTCATCCAGCTTTGATTTTGTAGTTGTCGGGATATCCGGATCGGCTGTTTCTTCCTCGAGAGGAAGTGTCGGATCCTCAGTCAATGCCTCCGGCGGTATCGGCTGCTGAGGCTGATCGGTCGCCAGAGCTGCTGTAGCCTTCGGCTCTGTCAGTATCTGTATCGGTGCTGAAGGCTTTCTCGATTTCTTATTTGTTTCATCGATGCTCTTGGCACACGATCTTCCGGCCAGTATAATAAGGATCGCTGAAATAACAGCGATAAGCAGACCTAATGCTCTTCTGCTCTCCATAATAATCTCTCCTTCCGGAGCATGGCTCCGACTATGAATAGGTGTCATTTTTTATATTATACTTTTTTTTCAAATATTTGTCAAGCGAAAGCAAGTATTGCCGCAAACAAAAACGGCACAGTAAGTGTGACACTTACCATGCCTGTTTCACATTACGGATCAATTTATTGTTCCGGTCAGGCTGCCTTAATCCTGACTGGGGGATTGCTTTTCTTCCTGTCCATGCTGTCTGCCGCAAGGAAAGTTATGAATACTGCTGCCGAACAGAGTATCATCATAAGCAGAGGTGCTCCGCACAGGTGGCATTTGTCCTTTGAAAAGCCGTCGTCAAGATAAGTGCTCCTGAGGTATATTGCATCTATGAAGCTTATTATATATGCGAAAAGCGGGAACATGAAGCCGATCCCCATATACTTTGCCGCTTCAGAAAAATGTCGCTTTATCACCTTTGCAGCTGCCATAGCTCCAACAAACAGAACTGCAATAAACATAAGAATCACTATTATCATCGAAACTGCTGTAAGCTTATCCATATCATCAAAGAATCCGCCCATGCCGTTGTCAATGAAATAACGATAGCCCATTGAATAGCTTATCCCTGTGTACACTGTTTCCGGAGTGTTCTCGTAATGCAGTCTCACTATGTTGAAGAATATGGTGCCGAAAGCACTTACGAGCAGGAGCAGCATGACTGTCATAGAGAACATCACCCTCAGGCCTGCTCTTCCTCTTACCGGACGCTGTACTCTTTCAGGTGCCTTCTGTACCGGCGGCACAAACCTTCTTTCCGGCTGCCTGTATGCTGCTTCCTGGGCAGATACAGCCTGCTCAGGCATCTCGCTTTCAGCCGAATGATGTATAGTGACTCCGCAATTAGGGCAGAACTCAGCATTGCCAAGCACCTGACTGCCGCAGGTCTTACATCTCATGTTATCACCTCATTATCCTATCTTTTCCATTCGCAGCTCGGAAAGTGTAACGTTGGAGTAATCCTTTCCGCCTATCTGAACAGCTATCTCCGCAGATGCATCATCAGTATCACAGGTAAATTTCCTTGTGAAGAACGAATCCTCACCGGTACCGGTAGTTATTCCGCTGAAATATGTTCTGCTGCCGTCTTTGCTCCTTACAAGAACAGGTATCTTCATTCCATCCGGAGCCTTTATCTTGAAGGACAGGTCATACTCTCCGTTCTTCTTCAGCCCTATCGGAGATATCACTGCCTCAATATCATCAGGCTCTGAGCCGCCCGTTACTGTGTTCATCCAGAAAGATCTGTTATAGTCGGAGAAATATGATGCAGCATTAGCTCCGGAGCTTTCGTCACAATTCATATTGTACACCGATTCTGCCGCAACGTCAAGTCCTATCTGATCGGATTCCATGCCCAGTGCCTGACAGATCTTATCCGCAAGAACATAGGCGCTTCTACGCTGTGTACCCTCATTCGGGTGCCAGTCGGAGCCGAATCCGTCGGCCTGTGTATGGGTGACGGACCAGTAGCAGCTTACACGCTGGTCGCCGGTCTTTTTCCTGAAATTCTCAACAGCTTCTTCAATGAGCGGGTATTCGTTCTCAGCACCCATAGTTCCCACTGTGCATATGATATAAGCGTCGGGATTCTTTTCCCTGACAGTCTCAAGGAATTCCTCATACTTCACAGTGAACTCCGGAGAGCGGCTGTCGAAATCCTGATCTATATAGCTTGAATCGTTGGTGCCCAGATTTATGACAACAACGTCGTTTTTGACCGATGAGAAATCCCAGGGCACCTTATAATTTATCATTCGTCCTATGTACTCATAGCAGTCCGGCATAAGCGAGCCTTCATTCTTTGCTCCGGTAGTATAGCCTGAGATAATGCCGTAGCCGCTGTAGCATACCGCACTGTATTCAGCGTTCAGCTTCTGGGCAGCTATGTACGCATAAGACTTCATGAAGTTCTCTGTAGTCGTCTTGAAATTCTCGTTCTGATCCGCTCCCTCAACACCGTATGCACAGGTTATTGAATCGCCTATGAACTCGATATGAAGATCTTTCTCCGGAGTTGGGAGCACCGGGAACATACTTGTAGAATCCACCCTTATCTGTGATACTCCTATCGCACCGTTGTTGGCTTCTGAGAGATGTATCACCTTTACTTTAGCATTTCTTATCTCTGTGCCGCTGAAAAGTTCGATCGTTCTGGTTTTCTCAGTGAGAACGTCATCAAATATGACCTCATCATCAAGAAGCACTGCATATCTGGGGGCATACTCCGCTCCGTTCCTTATGCCCGAGTCACCGTTCAGCGTCACCCCTGCCGAAAAGGCACTGACGTTGAATTCAACTGCCGATCCGCTCTGTACAAGCCATGTTACGCCGTCGCTGTACAGATTCCTGCCTATAAGATTAACATTTTCCTCAACGGCATCATACACGTATTCCATTCTTTCCCTTGTCTGACCGGAAATGCTCTGCCTCATCAGTACCATATCGAAGCCGTCCACCTTTCCGTCAGCATCCAGATCATATTCACCTCTTATGTCACTGCGTCCGAGAAGTCCGTCATTCAGTTCATTCAGATCTGTCAGGGTATAGTTCTTATCCGCTGCGGATGCTGATACGCCTACTACAGCAGCAGCGGTGGCAGCGAGGGCTGCCGATACTATTCTCTTTGACATTTCTAACCCCTTTTCCGGCGGAAGTGCCATTCCGCCTTAATATAACACTATTATAATGTCATATATACGATATGTCAAGAGTTTCAGCGGTTTTCCGCACTTTATGACCAGCGTTCCCAGAAAATCGAAATTTTTGATAATCCCCGGCGTATATTCCGTATATGCTCATATCTGCAAAAAAACTCTTTACAAACAAATGATTTTCTGATATAATTATCTTGATATATTTTGTTCAGTTCACAGGAAAGAGGTAAAACTTTTGGCTAACGATAAGATCAGAAATTTCTGCATAATCGCTCATATAGATCACGGTAAATCTACTCTCGCAGACCGTATCCTCGAAAAGACGGAGACTGTCGCTATCCGTGACATGGAGGATCAGCTCCTCGATAATATGGACATCGAGCGTGAAAGAGGCATCACTATAAAGGCCCGTGCAGTAAGACTAAAATATACCGCCAAGGACGGCGAGGACTATATCTTCAACCTCATCGATACTCCCGGCCACGTTGACTTCAACTATGAGGTGTCACGTTCTCTGGCTGCCTGCGAGGGTGCGATACTTGTTGTTGACGCTTCACAGGGCATCGAAGCTCAGACTCTCGCAAACACCTACCTTGCCATCGAGCATGATCTTGAGGTAGTTCCCGTTGTGAACAAGATCGATCTTCCATCGGCGGAACCGGAAAGAGTCTGCAATGAGGTGGAGAACGTTATCGGTATCCCGGCTATGGACGCTCCGAGGATATCCGCTAAAATGGGTACCAATATCGAGGAGGTCCTGGAAAGGATAGTTACAGATATACCTGCCCCCAAGGGCGATCCGGACAAGCCGCTGAAGGCTCTCATATTCGACAGCTATTATGACTCATACAAAGGTGTTATCATCTATATCAGAGTCAAGGAGGGCACCGTAAAGGTTGGCGACAATATCCGCCTTATGGCTACAGGCTCTGTATTCAATGTGGTTGAGGCAGGCTTCATGGACGCTACCTCTCTTGTCAATAACGGCTCTCTTACAGCCGGCGAAGTTGGTTACATCGCCGCTTCCATAAAGAGCATCGGCGACACTCAGGTGGGCGATACCGTCACCAATGACGACTGTCCCTGCGATGAACCGCTCCCAGGATACAGAAAAGTCAACCCTATGGTGTTCTCAGGTATATACCCTGCTGACGGAGCTAAGTATGGCGATCTCCGTGAGGCTCTGGAAAAGCTCCAGCTCAATGACGCTTCACTCTCCTTTGAGCCTGAGACCTCTATCGCCCTCGGCTTCGGATTCCGCTGCGGATTCCTCGGCCTGCTCCATATGGAAATAATCCAGGAGCGTCTTGAAAGAGAATACAATCTCGATCTCATAACCACTGCTCCCTCCGTTATCTACAAGGTCACCATGACCAACGGCGAGGTGCAGTATATCGATAACCCGACAAACTATCCCGATCCCGCTCTGATCCGGACCGCTGAGGAGCCGATGGTAAAGGCAAGCATCCTCTCTCCTTCAGACTACGTGGGCAATATCATGGAGCTTTGTCAGGACAGACGTGGAGTGTTCAAGGATATGAAGTACCTTGACGATACCCGTGTGGAGCTCCACTATGAGCTTCCTCTTAATGAGATAGTTTACGACTTCTTCGATGTTCTCAAATCAAGAACAAAGGGCTATGCTTCATTTGACTACGAGATGATGGGCTATTCTCCCTCAAAGCTGGTGAAGCTGGATATCCTCCTCAACGGCGAGATCGTGGACGCTCTTTCGTTCATCATCCATACCGACAAAGCCTATAGCAGAGCACGTAAAATAGCAGAAAAACTCAAAGAGAACATCCCGAGACAGCTCTTTGAAGTTCCGATACAAGCTGCTATCGGCGGCAAGATCATCGCCCGTGAGACCGTAAAGGCTGTACGTAAGGACGTTCTTGCAAAGTGCTATGGCGGTGATATCACACGTAAGAAGAAACTCCTCGAAAAACAGAAGGAAGGTAAAAAGCGTATGCGTCAGCTCGGTACAGTTGAAGTGCCTCAGGAGGCCTTCATGAGCGTTCTCAAACTGGACAGCTGACAGTCAGGAGGCTTTTATGATAAACTACATCATACTCGGCATTCTCGCCCTCGCTGTTGTTATGAGCATCATATCCTTTTTTGCAGAGCTCATCTGCAAACGCAATTCACCGGCAGGAAAGTTTTTCCGTTTCTTCCGGATACGCCTGCGTGAGATAGCCCCTATGAATTTCTGCGTAGTATCCATACTGCTGCTGTTCTGGGGACTGGTATTCAGCGATGACTTCACCGGCATTTTCGCTGCCATTATAATGCTGTTCATAATAATGATCGTACTGCGTACCGAGGACGTTATCGATCTTACAAAACGCAGAAAAAAAGCTAAGAAACTGGCTCTTGTACCTATGGCAAAGGCTGCTCCTCTTATGAAGGACAATGCACCTCTGCTGAAGGAGCTCCCGGAAATGGAGCCCATGAAGTCCGATGAGGACGAAGATAACGAAGAAAAGGACGGTTGATCCGATGAGCATATACACCTGCCCAAACTGCGGCAAAAAAGCGTTCGGCCCGGCAACAAAAGCTATGGCCGGACGTATGAACTCCAAGGGAAAGCCCTGCCAGAACTGCGGAAAGCTCTGTGTAAACGGCCAGGGCGCTACCATATTCAATTTTATTTTCAGCACGATAGGCATTATCGCAATGTTTACGATTTTCCTCATTGCACCGAAATTTGAGTTCCTGTCATATTACGAAGTACCGATACAGTTCGGAATAGTTATCGGGCTGATCGTTATACCAAGGATAATTTTTGCATTCTGCTTCAAGCTCCACCCATCTATCAGGATCGAGCCTATGTCATGAACGATACCGGTATCTATATCCACGTTCCCTTCTGTGCAAGGAAATGCGGATACTGCGATTTCTACTCCGGGAAATATTCCCGTGAGACATCGGACGGCTATGTTCAGGCTGTTATACGTAATCTCAAAAGCTTCTCGGCAGAGGAGCTTTCTGTTTCTACTGTGTACTTCGGCGGCGGCACTCCCTCACTTCTCAGCAGTCAGCAGCTAAAGCTTATCATGGATGAAGTCCGCCGGAGCTTTCATCTTTTACCGGATGCGGAGGTAACTCTCGAAGCCAATCCATCCACTGTAAACAGCGAAAAACTGGACGGTATGCTCAGTGCCGGTATCACCAGGCTCTCACTTGGTGTTCAGTCTATGAACGATGATGAGCTGAGATTTCTCGGCAGGAACCATACTCCGGAAAGAGCTGCAAAGGCTGTTCGTGACGCTGACGCAGCCGGGTTCCGCAATATCTCCTGCGACCTTATGATCGCTCTGCCGGGACAGACTGAGAATAAGCTTCTGCGCTCCATACAGCGGCTCTCAGAGCTTCCCATACAGCATATCTCCGCCTATATACTGAAAGTTGAGGAGGATACCCCTTTCTTTCACAACGGCATCGGTGATATTCTTCCGGACGAGGACTGCACTGCAAAGCTCTACCTCGTAATGGTAAATGCAATGGAGGAACGTGGCTTCATGCAGTATGAGGTCTCTAATTTCGCTAAGGACGGCTTTCACAGCAGACATAACTGCCGGTACTGGAAGTGTGAGGACTATATCGGAATAGGTCCTTCCGCCCACTCATGTCACGGCGGAAAACGCTATGCGGCTGAAGCTGATATCCGCAGCTTCATTGATTCTCCGCAGCAGGTCACATATGTTACTGACGATTCGCCCTGCGGCTTTGAGGAGTTCGCAATGCTCAGGCTCCGGCTTAAAGAGGGGCTCCGGCTGACAGACGTTCAGGAGCACCGCTGCGATATAGAAAAAAAGCTCCCGCAGCTAATGCGGGAGGGATATGTGCTGTTCGACGGCGAAAAAGTATCACTTACGCCGAAAGGCTTCCTTATGTCTAATTCAGTTATAGAATATCTTATCTTCTGAGCTACCCCGTAAGCTCCTGACGAAGCTGTGTCAGGAGCTTTTTTTCACGCCTTGACACCTGTACCTGCGTCATACCCAGTACTGCCGCAGTCTTTGACTGTGTGAGCTCACGGAAGTACCTCAGCTCAAGCAGTGCTCTGTCCTTTGTGTCCAGTCCGGACATAGCCTGCCGCAGCGCAAGAAGATCAATAATGCTGTCGTCAGGTGATTCGGTAGGGATATCCGTTTCTGCCTCACCGTCATCGCCGGATGTAAGTGAGAGGACTGGCTGAGACACACACAGCGCCTCTGCTACATCTCCGGCAGATATTCCGGTCAGCTCGGAAAGCTGATTTATAGTTGGCTCGCTGCCATTGGTCTGGCGCAGCTCCTCGGCTGCCCTTTGTATCTTCATTGCAGTTTCTTTAAGGCTCCTGCTGACACGTACAGTGCCTCCGTCACGGAAAAGCCGCTTTATCTCTCCGAGTATCACCGGTACGGCATATGTGGAGAACTTCACTCCCCGTCCGGCATCAAATACCTTAACTGCTTTCAGCAGCCCTATACACCC
>LVAK01000026.1 GCA_001604035.1 Clostridiales bacterium Firm_05 | reverse complement strand
ATAAATGTTGAAAATAATGATTCGGAAAAGATAAAGATCCCCACTGACGACGAGCTTGAAAAAAAGCACGCTGAGCTTGAAAAGTCCTATAAATTTGCTAATTATGACTATACCTTCGATACATTCATAGAAGGACGCTCCAACGAATTCGCACTTGCCTGCAGTAAATCAGTAGCAAAGAACTGCGGAGAGAAGTCTGTTCCGGACTATAACCCACTCTTCATTTACGGTCCTTCAGGAATGGGAAAGACTCACCTCATCACAGCTATCGCAAATGAGGTCAGAAAGAATCACCCTGATTTCAATATAGTATACGTTACCAGTGAGACCTTCGGAAGTGACCTGGTAAACGCTCTCAATACAAGCCATATCTCCAATTTCCAGGACAAGTACCGCAATGCTGATATCCTCCTCATCGACGATGTTCAGTTCTTTGCCGGAAAAGAGCGTATGCAGGAGGAGTTCTTCCATACCTTCTATAAGCTCCACCAGGAGGGCAAGCAGATCGTTATCACCTCAGATAAGCCCCCGAAAGAGCTGCTAACTCTTGAGGAGAGACTCCGCACACGTTTTGAAGGCGGACTTATCGCAGATATCTCCGCTCCTGACTATGAGACAAGACTTGCTATCATAAACAGAAAGTCTGAGCTCCTTGAACTGAAAATGCCCAGCGAGGTCGCTGAGTTCATGGCAAACCGCCTTAAATCCAATATCCGTCAGCTCGAAGGCGCAGTTGTCCGCCTAAAGGCTCTCAATCACTTTGCCGGAAGCCCCATAACCATATCCATGGCACAGAGCGTTATCCGTGATGTACTTACCGATGAGCAGCCTATCCCGATAACTGTAGAGAAGATCATCTCAGAGGTATCTACAGTATACGGCGTATCCGCTGACGATATCCGCTCAAATAAGCGTTCTGCACAGATATCCATAGCAAGAAAGGTCGCTATATATGTAGTAAGAGAGATCACTCAGATGCCTCTCGCCTCTATCGGTACAGAATTCGGCGGCAGAGATCATTCTACCATCGTTTATTCAGTAACAAGCATCTCCGAGGGAATGGAAAAGGATTCCAACCTCAAGAACCTTGTTGAGGACATAATCAAGGACATCAAGGACAAGAGCAAGGTTTAAACAACGAAAGTTTAAAATGTTGAAAACTCTGTTGAAAGAGTTGATTCCACACAGTTTTCAACATCGTGTTTAAAACAATGTGGAATCGTATCCTGTAGGATCATTGCTCATACTGCCGCAAATAATCCGGCAAAGAAAAAACTTTACCTGACAGGTTTGAACATTATCACTTTATCAACAATCAACAGCTTTTTGAAAAAAATTCCTGTCCGGAAGTGATTCAACATATCTGTCCACTTTTACAGGCTTTCAACTCAACAGTATTGAACTGATTCCACACAAAAGAAAAGCTCCGCCGGAGCTTCCAACAAATTCAAAAAATTCACAACATCCTCATGTGGACGCTTTTTCAGCGAATCACAGAGGATCGTTGCCTGTTTCAACTTTTAGACAGCCTCTACAACAACAACAATAAAATAATCATATCTTATCCTTAATAAATAATTCTTTTCTTATCATATCATAACTTCTTATCATATCCTGCGACGAGAGGCTGAAGGCTGTCCATGACTGAAGGACAGTGCTTATATATTTTTCTATATATCCGGAGGTATAAGACCAATGAAATTCATATGCAGCAAATCAGAACTCAGCGAAGCTATCAGCAACGTGTCCAGAGCAGTATCTCCAAAGTCAACTATAGCAGCCCTTGAAGGAATAAAAGTCAAGGTCTCTGATGGATTTGTGGAGCTTACAGCCTATAACCTTGAAATGGGTATACGTACATCCATCAAGGCTGATACAGAGGGTTCAGGAGAATTCGTTGTAGGCACAAGACTTTTCAGCGAGTTCACAAGACGTATGTCCGGAGAAGATATCACATTTGATGTTGACGAGAATCTCGTTATCAATATATCCTGTGATGCTACACAGTGCAGCTTCTCGGCAATGTCAGCCGATGAATATCCTGAACTGCCTGTAGTTGACACAGAAAGAAGCTTCACAGTAAAGCAGACTGTTCTCCGTTCAATGATAAATCAGACAAGCTATGCCACATCCACTAACGAGAGCAAGCCTGTTCTCACAGGTGAGCTTTTCGACATCTGTGAAGGCAGCTTCAATATGGTTGCAATTGACGGCTTCCGTCTTGCAATAAGAAGCGAGCTCACTGACTGCAAGGAGCAGTATCACTTTGTAGTGCCGAAAAAGGCTCTTATCGAAGTCTCAACTCTGGTAAAGGATGACGACGAGAAGCTCTGCACAGTATGCACCAATGACAGGCATATCATTTTCCAGATAGATAATGTTGTAGTAATATCAAGACTTCTTGAAGGAACTTTCCACAATTACAAGCTCAGTATCCCCAACGGATTCAAGACAGAGGTCATCATCAGCAAGAGAGATTTTGCTACCTGTCTTGAGCGCTGTTCACTGCTTATCGATGACAAGAACAAGTCTCCTATCCGCTGTGAAGTCGGCAACGGCGTTATGAAAATAAGCTGCAAGACCGGCATAGGAAAGATCAATGATGCTATATCAGCAGATATTTCCGGGGAAACAGTTACTATCGGATTCAACAACAAGCTCCTGCTGGAAGCTCTGAGAGCTGCCGAGGGAGATAAAGTACGCATCCGCTTCAACGGCGCAATGAAGGTAATAGAGATACTTCCGCTTGAGGGCGAGAGCTATATCTTCCTTGTAATGCCGATACAGCTCAAGAACTGACATGATCTACAGGATATATGGCCACGCCAAGGGCGCTACGATTTTTTCAGTAATGACCGGGATAATTTCTTCGGTGTGCCTTATAGCAGCATTTCTTCTGACACTGGCGCTTGTTTTCTGGAAGCATATTCCTGAGAAGATACTTGATCTGATAGATCTGAGCTTCGACAGATCATGGATATGGGTGGATGTTCTGCTCATAGTAATAGGCATACTGTCGGCACTGGCC
Source organism: Clostridiales bacterium Firm_05 (assembly GCA_001604035.1). Classification (GTDB taxonomy): domain Bacteria; phylum Bacillota; class Clostridia; order Oscillospirales; family Ruminococcaceae; genus Ruminococcus. The sequence goes on along the minus strand of LVAK01000026.1, from coordinate 1,644 downwards.
TCGAAATATATATCAAAGAAGATCGCAGAAAGGATAATCGCACGTAAAATAAAGCGCAGCGTGGGATTCGCATACAGATATACCCTTGATAATCCCTATCTTTTCAGATATGCAGCATCTCTGAACAAGGAATTTGCCTACAGCTATTACCTTGACAGGGATAATATAGTCAGAAAAAAGGAAAGAAAAACACGAAAGATCCCAAGGGAGCAATTATATGGCAGAGAAAAATATAAAAATAACCACTGAATTCATAAAGCTTGACGCACTTCTGAAATTTGCGTCAATGGTAGGTTCAGGCGGAGAGGCTAAGCAGCTCATTCAGGACGGACAGGTGCTGGTAAACGGCGAAGTCTGCACAATGAGAGGAAAGAAAATACGCTCCGGCGACAGAGTAGCTCTCGGCGGAGAAGAAGTGGTAGTAGAGTGATAATAACCTATGCGGATATAGACGGATTCAGGAATCTGTCCGGAATATCCTTTGCTCCCGATCCTAAGTACAATATCATCGCCGGCTCTAATGCACAGGGCAAGACAAATCTGCTTGAAGCGATGTGGATACTTTCCGGCTGCCGCAGCTTCCGTGGCTCCAAGGAAAAGGACTATATCTGCCTTGACGGCAGCCGTATGTCCTCAAAAATAAAGCTGAGAGACAGCGTCAGGGAACAGAAAATAGAGTTTGAGATGACGAGAAGTGCTTCCACGCCCAAGAATATCCACCTGAACGGTGTGAAGCAGAAGGGCACAAGAGCCCTTTTCGATGTTTTCAAGTGTATAGCCTTCATTCCAGATGATGTTGAGATAATAAAGGGCTCTCCCGAAAAGCGCAGAAGCTTCATTGATATGGCAGCTTCTCAGCTCAATCCGGTATTTGTGGTACATCTGAACAAGCACAATGCCATTATGAACCAGCGCAATGCCCTTCTTAAAGATATATCCCAGGGCAATTCACCTGCTTCAGTCCTTGAGATATGGGACAGACAGGCTGCCCGTGAGGGAACTATCATCTCATATATGCGGAATGAGTATATCTCAAAGATAAATCAGATATGCGGCAGACTCTACCGCACCATATCCGGTGGAAATGAAGAGCTTGAGCTGGAATACCGCTCGAATGTCTTTCGTCCGGAGGATTTTGAAAAGCCTGCCGATAGTCAGGCTGAGGAGCAGTATTACAGGAAATTGCAGGATACCTCAGAATACGACATCCGCACCGGTTCTACCCATTCCGGCGTGAACCGTGATGAGATAATCATAAAGATAAACGGAGTAAGCGCCAGAGACTACGGCTCTCAGGGACAGATCAAGAGTGCAGCTCTTGTGATGAAGCTTGCACAGGCCGAGATATTCATGAAGCGCTCAAAGGATGCTCCGGTAGTATTCCTTGATGATGTAATGGGCGAGCTTGATGAGAACAGACAGCGATTCGTGCTGGATATGATAAAGGATATGCAGGTATTTCTGACAACTCCCAATGAGGGAGCGCTCCTTCCTGAAATAAAGGGAAAGCTCCTGTATATCAGCGGAGGCAGGATAAGCGATGAAAAGAGCGGTATATCTTCATGTGGGGAATAATTACTCCGTAGACGTAAGAGATATAGTGGGAGTTTTCGACATTGAGAATACAACTGTTGAAAAGTGTAC
>LVAK01000212.1 GCA_001604035.1 Clostridiales bacterium Firm_05 | reverse complement strand
GCCGTTGTCACCGCCGCCGTTGCCGCCGCTGTTATCTACCCAGCCGCCGCCATTGCCGCCGCCGTTATCAGCTGCGCCGCCGTTGCCGCTGTTATCTGTCCAGTCGGTGCTTGCCGGAGCAGTCCAGTGTCCGTCGCAGTAAGGAGCGTTTGTAGACTTCCAGTAACCGTTCATTCCGCTTCTCGGACAGCCCTGGCTTGCGATCTTACCGGTCGTGGTACACCAAGGACTTTCGATGACTGACTTTACGGGATCGAAGTCATAGCCTGTATCGGGATAAGCTTCCTGAGCATAATCGCCGATGATCGTCTTCCATACATCGCAGGCATGGAAGCTTGTAGGAAGTGTCTGGTTGTCTCTGTATCCCTGGAAACCTACCGTAACGCCGCTTGCGAAGTCACGGGTAAGGCCTACGAAGGCGGAGTCCCACCAGTTTTCGGTAGTACCGGTCTTACCGGCAACGACCTTATTCGGGAGCTTAGCGCTCATACCTGTACCATTATCGATAACGTTCTTGAGAAGACGGTTCATTACCCATGCAGTTTCGTCTGAAACGGCCTGTCTCGGGTTGCCGTTATTCTCATAGATAACATTATGATTAGCGTCCTCGATCTTTGTGATGATATGAGCCTCGTTGTAGATACCCTCGTTTCCGTATGGAATGTATGCGTTTACGAGATTTTCGAGGGTAAGACCTTCTGTAAGTGATCCTACTGACAGAGGAGCAAGTGCCACATCGTTAGGTATCCCAGGAGGTGGTATAAGATCCATTCCAAGCTTCTCTGTACAGAATTTGAATACTGCCTCAGGAGTGAGCTCCTTACAGAGCTGGGCGGGAACGGTGTTGTATGATCTCTGGAGGAAGTAGTAAATGAAGTTGGTAGTTCCTGAAATGGAGATGTCGGAGCCTGTAGAATAGTTGGTCGGCCAGGGTCTTCCCTTTTCGTCCTTGTCCACTGCCTTATCCTGGTAAACTGAGCCCCAGTGGATGTGGTCAGTCTCAAGGGCAAGTCCGTATGTGGAAACAGGCTTGATAGTAGAACCGATCGAACGCTTGTCGGTAACAGCGTAGTTTGTGATGAGGGATTCCTTCTTTTCGCCCCAGTTACCAACTGTAGCCATTACTGAGCCGTCATATCCCAGTGCAACGAAAGCAACGTGAGGGATACTCTCACGGTCGGTTATCTCGCCGTCTCCGTCAAGATCTACCCATTGGCGCAGACTGTCGGTATTTATGAGGTTATTCGGATCTTTGAACTTCTCCTCAACGTAGCTCTGCATCTTGTCATCGATCTTGGAGTAGATCTTATAGCCGCCCTTGTTGATACGTTCTATAGCCTCGTAGCGGTCATCCAGATCGTATTCCTTCATCATAAAGTCAGCTGCTTCAAAGTAGATAGCGTCCAGCGCCCAGGAGTAAGCCTTCTGCTCTTTTTCGAGCTGCTCGGCAAAGTCCTCGGGGTGCAGCTTCTTGTATTCCTCGGAATCAGTGAACATTACAGGGGTGTTCAGGTATTCCTGATACTCGTCATAGCTTATTGCTCCGTTGTCATAGAGCTTATAGAGAACGTACTTCTGACGGTTCCTGTTGTTGGCTCTTCCGTCAATGACGAGCGGTTTTCTGAGGTCATCGTCCTCATGGTAGTACTGGAAAGGGCCGTATTCCTCAGGGCTCTTCGGGATAGCTGCCAGAACGGCTGCTTCGGGAACGGTAAGATCCTCAACAGATTTTCCGAAGTACTGGATAGAGGCGATCTCGATACCGTTTCTCGCACCGCCGAAGCTGATGTAGTTCAGGTATTCTTCAAGGATCTCGTCCTTGGTATAGGTCTTCTCCAGCTGCATGGCGCTGAATATCTCACGTATCTTACGCTGAGGGGAGTGCTCGTCATCACCGGTGAGGTTCTTGATGAGCTGCTGGGTGATAGTGGAACCACCCTGCTCAGTATCGTAGATATGCATGAACATATTCAGGAAGGCTGAGAAGGTACGCTTGTAGTCAACACCGTCATGTGTATAGAAACGCTCGTCCTCGGTATATACGAAAGCATCTCTTACGTGCTGCGGTATCTTGTCGATAGATACCGGAATACGCTGTACGGATGATTTTACCTGGTGGAGCTGAACTATAGTTTCCTTGCCCTCATCATCGGTCTTGATACCGTATATGAAAGTATCGTTTCCGGATTCGAGTTCCTGGAAGGTGATAGCGGTGCTCTCGTCCATGAAGTCAAGTACATATACGGTCAGTGCCGTTGCAACGATAGTGCCGGTAATGACCATGACCAGGAAAAGCGACAGCAGAGTCGTTGCGATAACAGCCATGAGCTTTTTGAAGATAGTGAAAGCAAGGCTGTGTTTTTTCTTCTTCTTTTTCTTCTTCGGAGGCGGCATGAAACCTCTTTCAGGTGGGGGAGGAAAAGCTCCCTCGGAAGGCGGCGGAGCCATTTCCGGAGAAGTAATGATCTCATCGTTCATTTTGTCATTCAGACTGTCCCGGGCTTCTTTGCGGGACATCTCCTTTCACATAATTATACATTATATATTATAGCACATTTTTTTCCGGATGTTAAGGGCTTTTTTTAAAAAACGTCATTTTGTATAATATAGAAAAATCCGGCAACAATAAATACAGTTATTTCGGCAAAGGAGGCAGAAAATGCGGAAGATCATAGATAAGAGGGTATATTTTACAGTGGTATCGGCAATGACCATATCCGGGTTCATAACCATATGTACAATGGGGCAGGGAGTTAAGAAATACAGGGCGGAAATGAAGCTTGCAGCAGCGGCGACCGAGCCGGCTGAGCCGCTGTATACAGTCAGGGAATACAATGGCCGGGCAGGGATATTCTGCCGTGGGAACAGTGAACCGTTCAGGTATGCGGATATAAATATGTTTTTGCTGCCGGACAGTGACCGTGAGCAGCTCTGTGAAGGTATAGGTTTTGAAGATGAGGAGGAGCTGAGGGTGTATCTTGAGGATATGGAGTCATAAAAGCAAAGCATCCATGACGAGTATTTGTCTCATGGATGCTTAATTTTATGGCCATAGTAATAAGGCAGGCTTATGTCAGATTATACCGCTGAACTCCTGATACAGCTTCTTTGCATATCCGTCCGTCATTCCGCATATGTAGTCCGTAACCAGAAGAAGGCGCAGATACAGCTTCTCAGCCTCGCTCTTACCTTTCGCCCCATCTGCATAGGCCTTACGGTAATTCTCCGATACCAGCGACATTATCCTCTCGTCCACGGATATCTTACCGCCGGCTTCCGGATCATAGTTCACTGCTGCCTTTACAAGCTTGTCCATGAGAAATCCCAGTATCGTCTCTGCGGATATCTCCAGCTTGTATATGTCCTTGGAGCGGAATACGTGCTTTACCGCCAGGTCTCCGAGGACATCTGCTAAAGTCTGCCCCTGAGTGCCATAGAGGATATCATGTGGGTATTCACCGTTCATTATTGCCTTGTAGTTACTGGTGAAGCCGTACCTTGCACTTCTCAGCAGCAGGCTCTGTACACGGGTTATCAGCCATTGAGACACTGCCTCATGGTCGGAGGAGGCCTTTTCGTGCCGCCGTTCAAGGCTCTCTATTGTCTCTATGTATTTATCATGCTCGCCGAAGTTCGCAGCTTTGTCCTGAGAGGCTTTAAGTGCCTCAAGAATATCCCTGTAGGATATCAGTCCCTTCTTTACGGCATCCTCAATGTCAGCAGTCTTATATGCGATATCGTCGGCAGCTTCAAGTATATACGCCAGTGGATGACGGCAGTCCACAGCACCGGTCGCTTCGGTTATGCGGCGGAAAATATCCTCCTCCGCAGCGTAGTATCCCATTTTCTTGTGGATGATGCTCTTGCTCTTTTTGATCTCAGTGGATGCGGCCGGGTACTTGATTATGGTGTTGAGCAGGCCGAAAGTAAGGTTCATGCCGTTGTTACCGATGAGGTAGTGCAGCCTTGTCAGTATCCTGAGTGCCTGTGCGTTGCCCTCAAAGTTATAGAGGTCGCCTTTCATCTGTTCTGTCAGCAGATCAGTGACCGCATCTTTTTTGTAATAGTATCCGCTCAGCTTATTGCTGAACCAGTAGCGGATATAGTCCTCGCCGAAATGGCCGAAGGGAGGGTTTCCGATATCGTGTATCAGTCCGGAGCATTCCAGAACAGTGCAGATCTTATCGGTCTTATCCGTGTCCATTTCCGGATCAAGACCGTTCTCCATGATATGGATGCATATCATCTGTCCCAGTGACCTTGCAAATGAGGCCACCTCCAGCGAATGTGTCAGTCTTGTGCGGACGAAATCGCCTCTGTCAAGGGGGAAGACCTGAGTCTTGTCCTGTAGTCTCCGGAAGGATGCGCTGCCGATTATCCTGTGGTAGTCCTTCTGGAATTCGTTTCTCGGATCCTGATTATTGGATGATCCCGGTCTGTCCTGCGGCATATAGGCTCTTTCCTCGCAAAGCAGCTTGTTCCAGCTGAGTTTCATAGCATTACCTCCGTATTTATTGGTATGATCCGGTCAATCCGCACCTCCTCCGGCGTTACCGTACAGCCGGCGGCGATACACTCCACACCGCAGTCTATCGCCCTTCGCAGGGTGTCTCCGAACTCACGGTGAGTTATATCGTTTGGGCGGAAGAGCTTCATCTCCTCCATTTGAATGACGAAGAGGATGTATGCTCCGAGACCGTTTTTTTTACATTCTATCAGCTCGTTCAGGTGCTTCACGCCACGCTCTGTAGGAGCATCGGGAAATGAGGCTATACCGCCGTTTTCCAGTGTAACTCCCTTTACCTCAAGGAAGGAGGTGCTGCCCTCATGTTCTATGCAGAAGTCGAAACGTGAACTGCCATAGGTCACTTCCCGGCGTATGATACTTCCTTCCGGGAATAGCGCACCGGCTCTCAGCCATTCCTCCGCTACTGCATTAGGCAGCTGGGAGTCCATATTGACCAGCAGGGGCGGAAGGCCTTCACGCTGTTTTTCGGCTGCTATAAGGTCGTATGCAGTCCGCCGGGCAGGATTTTCAGACTTTTCCAGCCATACCCTGCAGCCATTTACAAGCAGCTCACGGCAGCGTCCGGTGTTTTTTACGTGTACAGTTTCAGTTCTGCCGTCTATCTCCACCTGAGCGATGAAGCGGTTAGGACGGCTGAGAAATACTGCTGGTACTATATTTTTGTATCTCATTCTGCGTCCTTTTTTACATTGCCTGCAAGATCCTTGCGGACATAGATAACAGTATAGACATTTACAGATGTATCCTTGAATGTTCTCACGTTAGCCTTACGGTAGCAGAGCACATATTTGTCCTTAAGGTCAAGTGCTTCAACTTCGTCTTCTATTGATATGGATGATGTAAGGATCACTTCCGGGCTGCCCATTGATTTCAGCCGTTTTATATCCTCATCGTATTCATCGTCAGTAGTTACTACATGAGTGCAGTAGGACAGATCCCTGTCTGCGTTCATAAAAAGGTTATGGTCAAGATAGGCATTGGTACTTACAGAACCATAAGTCAGCATTTTTGTAGTATACATATTCCATCCCGCCAGGATCTTTTTATCCTCAAGATCGTTTTCCTTTATCCATTCAGCAGTTCTGCTGCCGACATCGTACATTTCCTTATAGTCTGTGCTGAAGCAATGGATATTCCAGTATAGATTTATTGTGACAGCGATGGCGGTGATAAGCCTTACTACATATTTCATTATTTTCCGGAAATTATCACTCTTTTCAAAAGGAGCAGTAAGCTCAGAGACAGAAAGCGGTTCCTTTTTCTGGGCTATCCATAGGAACATTACTGTGAATATCATAAAAACGCCGAAATGGTGCGGCATTGAATACAGTGCCATTAGTACGGAAAGAAATGCGTATATGGTAATGAATTCAAACAGGATCTTACGTTTTTTGCATATCCTTATGAGGACATACCATACTATTACGGAGAAAATGTAAGAGATGAGCAGTTCATAATGTGAAAGTTCTGCATTCTGGAGCTTGATATTATCATTGATGAAGCTGGTGAGGAAGGTCTCTGACGGGAGCATTGACCAGCAAAGGAAAAGTGATACCAGGAAATAGATGATATGGCTGTCATTCATGCCATAGGCATTGCCCTGCGGCGATATTTCAATAATGATGAGCATAGCCGCAGCCAGAAGCGCTCCGTAGGCAATGAGCAGTTTCTTTCCGGTGCTTTTAATCAGTCCCGGTATGCTCTTTTCCTGAATGAATCTGCGGATAAGGTCAGTAGCAGCAAGTCCGCCGGCAATGGCAATGCCATATGAATGGCAGAGACACATGAACAGCATGGCAAGCAGATACCTTACGGTCTTCTTATCTCTGTCCGGGTATATTTCAGCGACCAGCAGTGCAGCCAGCATGAGCATGGCGTATGGCCTTGAAATTACACCGTACTGGTAGACAAGAAAATAGCTTGATGACAGGAACAGCTTCATCTTCCAGCCGAAGGGAGAGAACAGTTCCAGCATGGCCAGCATTCCGGCATAGGTCACTATCTGTGCGATCCACAGCGTAGTGCGGCAGGAAAGTCCCAGCTTGGCAGGCAGGAGAAGGAGATGCCACAGCGGCGGATGTCCTTCGTAGTGAGGAATGCTGAAAAACAGATCGTGCAGTGAGGCATCTCTTGCTATAAGATATGCCTGTATCTCGTCAAACCAGGGCTCATGGAAGGTCATGCCGATAATGGCTGCGGTCATAAGTCCGATGAAAAGCACGATCCCCGTTATCCTGTCAATTGCAGGTGCTTTTTTGTTTTCCATGTGTGAAACTCCTTCTATCCATCCAAATAATACAGGACGCCGCTGCCGCTGTATTGCCGGCAATGGCAGCTGGCGTCCGCTAAGGTCATTCCGTTATTTTTTCAAAATCGGAGGCTCCAACTCCGCATATCGGACATTCATAGTCTGCCGGGAGCTCATCTCCCTCATACTCATAACCGCAGACTGTGCATCTCCAGATAGTCCTGCCTTCCGCAGTTTTCCCGACGGGTACAGCTTCTTCCTTTGCAGGAGCACTGCCTGTCACCTTCTCGAAATCGGAAGCAGGGTGCTTGCAGAGCGGACAGATAAAGTCCTCGGGAAGTTCATCGCCCACGTACTCATAGCCGCAGATGATACAGCGCCATATGGTCTGTCCCTCGGGAGTTTTGCCGATATCTGAGGGCTTGACCTTGATGTCGCTGAGGTAATATTCATATGTACAGGACGGGGTTCCGTCAAGCACTTCCATGTCTGTGATATCCGCAATGAACATGGTGTGGGTGCCAAGGTCAATGGCCTTACAGACCTTTGCGGACATGAAGGCGTTTGTGCCCTCGGTCACATAGTACAGATCGTTTGATGAACGTGTGCAGCTGCCATAGCCCTCAAATTTATCAGTATCTCTTCCGGACTGGAAGCCGAAGCGCTTGAAAAGTGCGAAATCGGCAGCCTTGCTGATGACTGATACATTGAATTTAGCGGTGTTCTTTATCATTTCGTGGGTGAGATTGTCCTTGTTTACGGTAAGGCTGATACGGTTAGGGGATGATGTTACTTGTCCCACGGTATTGGTGATACAGCCGTTATCGAAGCCGTCCTGACGGGCGGTGACTACAAAGAGCCCGTAGCTGAGCTTGTACATTGCTTTCTTGTCCATAGAGATACCTCCTTTTATTGATTATGACAGTTATATTGCTGGTCGGTATGTTTCCGGCGTTTTTATTTTTCCAGCTCTTTTACGAGCTTCTTGAAAACATCTCCTCGTTCCTCGAAGTTCTTGAATATACCGTAGCTTGCAGCAGCAGGAGACAGTATGCAGCTCTTTCCGGCCGGTGTTATTTCTGCGGCCAGTTTAACAGCATCCTCAAGGTGTGGAACATAGCTTATCCTCGGTCCTTCACCGCAGGCTTCAAGCAGCATATCGTAAACTCTCTTTCCGGAAGCCTCCATGCAGATAACGTTCACAGCTGATGTTTTAAGGAAGTCCACCAGCGGTGTATAATCTATTCCTCTGTCCATGCCGCCGATGAGTATTGTTGCGGCCTCCGGAACGCTCTTGACTGCCTCTATGGCAGTGGCGCAGGCGGTGGAGATAGAGTCGTCGTACCACCTGATATCACGGACTGTTCCGGCATATTCAAGGCGGTGGGCGAGAGGATCAAAGGTGCAAAGAGCCCTGTCAAACTCCTCCGGCTCTACCAGGGATGACATGACGGTCATCTCATATGCAACAGCTATGTTGTAGTGGTTGTGGACGCCCAGCAGCTTTATCCTGTCAGTGGGGATGACATATTTATTGTCTTCAGCGATTATGACTCCTCCTGATACAAACACATCCGCACTTGGATCGCTGTTGGAAACGGTATAAACGTACCATGATCGGAACTCCTTCGGAGCAATATCCGAATTGATGAGGAGAGTGTCCTCGTCCTTCTGGTGGAGGTAGATATTCTTCTTTGCGTTGTAGTAATTCTCCATAGTGCCGTAGTGATCCAGGTGCTCCTCATAGAGGTTCAGGAAAACGGCTTTGGAGGGGGAAACGGTCATATATTCCAGCTGGTGGCAGGAAAGCTCGCAGACAACAATGGTGTCCTCGCCCATATCCTCGGCAATGTCGAATACCGGTATACCGATATTTCCGGCGATGCGGCAGTCTTTTCCGGACTCTTTTAAAATATGGTATATAAGAGAAGTAACTGTGCTTTTGCCCTTAGTTCCGGTGATTCCGATTATCTGCTCACGGTAGACCGTGAAGA
>LVAK01000211.1 GCA_001604035.1 Clostridiales bacterium Firm_05 | reverse complement strand
GCCATAAAGAGGCAGCGGCTTCTTTGTGGCTGTTTTTTAATTATAAGAAAAAACGCCGGAGGCGGCAAAAAAGGGGAGTCCAGAGGGATGTTATTCCTCTGGCAGGGAGGTGTGCGAGGAGGGGCAGAGCCCCTCCTGAAAAGCAGTACAGCGAGCGAAGCAATGCTGTACGGACGCTCTGCAAATGTAGATCCCGGCTTGACCGGCAAGATAATGTGTCGGTCAAGCCGAGGGAAAGTCGTGAAGATAAGCCGTCCGGAAGGCGCTTCGCTGTCCGGACTACTTCTTAGGGGGACGCTGTCCCCCTCGGTCTCACCCCCCGCCAGAGGAATAACATCCCTCTGGACTCCCCTTTTTTGTCGCCTTCGGCGTTATTTTTATTTTATTCCATATAAAAAGGGTGTGATAAATCTTTTATCACACCCTTTTACTATTTATCAGAGCTTCTTCTTCTCATCCTCGATGAGCTTTATAAGATCGTCTACAGACATATCAGCGGTTGACTTCTTCTTTGCAGGAGATGTGTCCTTCTTGATGATATCTGAGATATCAGGTGAACTGCTCTTCTTCGGAGCTGCTGCCGCAGGCTGTACAGACTGGCTTCTGAGCGGAGTTGTCTTTGGAATGTCGCTTCTGGACATCTCTGCAAGCTTTGCCTTGGAAAGTACGCCTGTGATGTCAGGTGTTGTCTCAGCAGGCTTCTGCGGAGTGCTTGTAGCCTTGATATTGAGTGAACCTGTTCTCTCAGCCTCTGCTGTCTTTCTGAGCATTTCCTCTCTCAGAGCGTCTGCTGTAGGAGCTGTAGATGAGCTTCCGCCCATATTTCTTGCGGCAAATGTTGACTCAGCGCTGCGCTGTGTCTTGAACTGCATTGTGCGCTCCTTTTCCTTCTGGTAAGGAGAATCGTGATTTACCTTCTTCTGGCTGAAGTTCTCGGCAATGGACATCTTCTTGCGCTCCAGCTCATCGCTTGGAGGGAGCTCCTGGCTTGCCTCGAAGAGAGGATTGCCGGTCTTTGCATGAGATCTTCTTGCTTCGCTGTTCTTTTCTGACTCGTCATACTCGTAGAAATCAAAGTTCTCATCGTCGTCGAAATCAGACTTAGTGGAAACTATCTTTGCGATAAGGAATATTACAAGGATCACGCAGGGAAGGATGAGTTCGAGGAGGATGCCGGGGATGCTCTTTGTGAAGGTGATGAACTTTCCAAGCTCCTTGCTCTCGGGATATCCTGTAGCGATAGCCACGATCTTATCCTTTGTGATGTTTTCGCTGTCGACAGTCTTTGCATTGGCTGTAGAGTACTTTTCTGTTCCGTCCTCGGCAGTAATAACATCGTTTATGCTTCTTACTGTCAGCTTGTCAGGTGAATCAGCAGGATAACAGAGCACGATGTCCCTTTTGAGGATGGTATCGTTCTTTACTTCTTTTGCGATAAGCGCTGAACCTGAGTTGACGATGCTTCCCAGATCGTCGCTGTCGCTTACCACGTAGATATATCTTCCGAAGAGATGAGGAGTTTTTCCTCCGGAGAACGCAACGTTGACGGCTAATGATAAAACTATAAATATGATGCAGATTATTGCAATAAATACTTTAAGTAGTGAGATTCCCTTTTTCTTTTCCATAAACGATCACTTTCCTTTTCTTCATTCTGATAGTCTTTTTTTCTTTCTACACTTTCTCTCCGGATAATACCGGATCTTTTGCCATAAAATACAGGCATAAAGATATTATACCACATATCGTTCAAGATTTCAAATGTTTTTGTTGTTATATTTTTAAAATATGTCGCATAATGGTGTTTCTACAGAAAATATGGCGAATATGCACAAAGTTCAGGCTGGTTTTATCTCTTCATTGTGATTATTCACAACAGATATCCTTTGCTTTTTAGCAGTGTATACTAAGTTTTCGTTGAATCCTTGTAAAGTGTAGATTTAGTTGACAAATATTTGTTGAAATATACAGTTGAAAAAAATAAAAAAAAATAGTATAATAATTGTATACCTTTTGTAGAATTATCTGCGGCATATGGCTAATAGCCGTCTGTCAACTCTGACAGATAATATACAAACTGTAATAACGCCGCCCTGCGGCAGAATGGAGATCAAATATGGCAGCAAAGAAAGCAAATCCACTTATGGACATCATCAAAGATGAATTCCCCAAAAAGCTTCAGCTCCTCTACAGCGTTTCTCCCGAGGAAGCATCTGATAAGCAGGTATATCAGGTTCTTTCATCTATAATCGTCGAGATACTCGGCTCCAAAAGACAGAGCTTCGTGAACCACACCTACTCTGTCGGCGGAAAACAGGTATATTACCTTTCTATGGAGTTCCTTATGGGACGCTCCCTTAAAACAAGCCTGTACAACCTTGAACTGGCTGACGGCGTAAAGACTATGCTCAAGCAGTATGATATAAATCTTGATAAGATATACGACTACGAACCAGATGCCGGTCTCGGAAACGGCGGTCTCGGCCGTCTCGCAGCCTGCTATCTTGACGGACTTGCTACAGAGGGATTCCCGGCTATGGGATATTCTATCTGCTACGAGTACGGTATCTTCCAGCAGAAGCTGGAGGACGGCTGGCAGACAGAGCTCCCCGACAACTGGCTCCCCGGCGGCTCGGTATGGCTGGTGCCTAAGCCTGAGCTGGCTATAGATATACACTTTGAGGGCGACCTTCAGGAGTACTGGGACAACCAGTACCACTACATCTCTCATGTAAACTACAATACCGTTGTGGCTACACCTTATGATATGTATGTATCAGGCTACGGCGGAGAGGGAGTTTCTGTGCTCAGACTCTGGTCTGCAAAGGCTCCTAACTTCAATATGGAGATGTTCAACAAGGGCAACTATGAGAAGGCTCTTGCTCAGAACTCTATCGCCAACGCTATCTCAAAGATACTCTACCCCAACGACAACCACCTGGAGGGCAAGAGCCTCCGTCTCCGTCAGCAGTACTTCCTCTGTGCAGCTTCAATCGGCGATATCGTAAACACTCATATGAACGTTTACGGTACTCTTGAGAATCTGGCTGACAAGGTGGCTATCCATATAAACGATACTCACCCGACTCTCGCTATCCCCGAGCTCATGAGAATACTCCTTGACGACTGCGGATACGGCTGGGAGCAGTCATGGGATATCGTTACACGTACCTTCGCTTATACAAACCATACTGTTATGGCAGAGGCTCTCGAAAAATGGGATGTTAACCTTGTAAAGACAGTTATCCCGAGAATATTCTCTATCATAGTTGAGATAAATAACCGCTACTGCCAGTCACTGATGGAGAGAAACGGCTATGACAGCGCAAAGACTACACGTATGTCCATTATCAAGGACAACCAGATCCATATGGCTACCCTCTGCGTTGCCGCTTCACACAGCGTAAACGGCGTTTCCAAGCTTCACTCAGAGATCATCAAGGAGTCTGTATTCCACGATGAGTATGAGAATACACCTGAGAAGTTCAAGAACGTTACCAATGGTATCGCATACAGAAGATGGCTCACACAGTCCAACCCGGGACTTACAAAGCTGCTCTCTGATACAATAGGAAAGAAGTTCATCAAGGACGCTTCCGAGCTCTCAAAGCTCAAGAAGTTCGAGAACGATGAAGAGGTGCTTACAAAGCTCCTCGAAGTAAAGAAGCAGAGCAAGGAGAGCTTCGCAAAGTATGTCAAGAAGCAGTGCGATTTTGCTCTCAATACCGACAGCATCTTCGACGTTCAGGTAAAGCGTCTCCACGAGTACAAGAGACAGCACCTCAACGTTATGAATATCCTTACAGATTATGCTTACCTCCTCAACAATCCTGATGCACCGTTTACTCCGAAGACCTACATCTTTGCTGCAAAGGCTGCTCCCGGATACTATCTTGCAAAGCAGATCATCAAGATGATCTGGGCTATCTCCGAGGAGATAAGAAAGAATCCGAGGATCAATCAGAAGCTTCAGGTTGTATTCCTTGAAAATTACTGCGTAACTCTTTCCGAGCACCTTATGCCTGCCGCTGATATCTCCGAGCAGATATCTCTTGCCGGTACAGAGGCTTCAGGTACAGGCTGTATGAAGCTCATGCTCAACGGCGCTATCACTCTCGGAACTCTTGACGGAGCAAATATCGAGATCAAGGATGCCTGCGGTGATGACAATATCGTTATCTTCGGTATGACAACACCTGAGGTAAATGCACTTAAAGCTCAGGGCTACAATCCGTCTCAGTACTTCCACAACGACGGCCGTATCCATGAGGCTATCGAGCGTATGTATCACGGTATAAACGGATGTACCTTCAACGATGTTGCAAACTCTCTCAAGGACAAGGATCCTTATATGGTGCTTGCTGACTTTGACAGCTACAGAAATGCTCAGCAGTATATTACAGAGTGCTACAATGATAAGATGAAGTGGGCAAGGATGTCCCTCAATAATATTGCCGGTGCAGGAATATTCTCTGCTGACCGTGCAGTTACAGAGTATGCAGATAATATCTGGTATCTCAGATAAAGAATAATATGACCGGGACGGAACTACGTCTCTTCAGAAACAGAGAAAACAGTTGTTATATAGAGTGGGATCTCAAAGGGATCAACAATATTTTCGATGATCTGTGGAGAACGAAGTGCCGTCCTATTTTTCATAAACCATATATACAGATTATCATTTTTATCGGGGTGATTTTATGAGACCTGTTTATGATTCATGGGATCTTAGCTATAAATCTATATTCGGCGCAGTCAGGCAATTCGAGACCGTGCGCTTCACTATCAGGCTGCCCAAGGACGTCTGTCCGGACTTTCCGCCTGTGCTGGTGCTGTTCCGTACCGGTTTCAAGGAGAGATTCATAAACATGAACATTGTCAGTGAGGAAGAGGACTGCATTGCCTATTCCGCTGATTATGATGCTCGCTACAGCGATGTTCACTACTATTACTTCTCCTATTCACAGGGCGGCATACGACACTATATAAAAAAGGTTTCCCTCCATAAAGCAGGTATCGATCACGGCGATCTCTTCCAGCTCACTGTATACAAGATCGCCTATAATACACCGGATTTCCTCAAGGGCGGAGTGATGTATCAGATATTCCCGGATCGTTTCTGCAACAGCGGAAAGCCTAAGGAGAACGTTCCTGAGGATAGGGTAATGCGTGAATGGGGAGAGACTCCTTATTACCTCCCGGACGAACACGGCCACGTCTGGAACAACGACTATTTCGGCGGAGACCTTGCTGGTATACAGTCCAAGCTGGGATATCTCCACGATCTCGGTGTTACCTGTATATACCTTAATCCCATATTTGAATCCCACGAGAATCACCGCTATAATACTGCCGATTATATGAAGGTGGATCCCCTTCTCGGAACAAACGAAGAGTTTGAAGAGCTGTGCAGTGAGGCGAAAAACTACGGTATATCGATAATACTGGACGGAGTATTCTCCCATACCGGCGCAGACAGCGTATACTTCAACAAATACGGACGCTATCCGGAGCCGGGAGCTTATCAGTCACAGGACAGCATATATTACGACTGGTACAGCTTTATCGACTATCCTGATATCTACGAGGCATGGTGGGGCATCGATACCCTGCCCAACGTAAATGAGAACAACGAGGACTATACCGATTTCATCTGCGGAGACGACGGCGTTCTCCGTTACTGGATGGGGCTTGGTGCGGCAGGCTTCCGCCTGGATGTGGCAGATGAGCTGCCCGACCGCTTCCTTGATAACCTGAGAAGATCGGTGAAGGGCTTCGACAAGGATGGCATTATCATAGGCGAGGTCTGGGAGGATGCCTCCAACAAGGAAAGCTACGGCATAAAGCGCCGCTATCTGCTGGGCGATCAGCTCGACTCGGTAATGAATTACCCTTTCCGTGAAGCTATAATAAATTTTGCCAATGGAGGCAGAGCGGAAGACCTTATCAATGCCGTTATGACTATCACCGAGAATTATCCTAAGCCCACCATAGATGTGCTGATGAATTTTGTGTCTACGCACGATATCGAAAGGGCAATAAACCGACTTGGCGGCGAGAGCTGTGACGGGAAGAGCAAGGAATGGATGGCTGAGAAGTACCTCAGTGACGAAGAATATGCCGCTGGTAAAAACAAGCTCAGGACTGCTTTGGCGCTGATGTTCTTCCTGCCGGGAGTACCGTGTATATACTACGGCGATGAGGCAGGACTTCAGGGCTATAAGGATCCCTTTAACCGCCGGTGCTATCCTTGGGGACAGGAGGACAAGGAGCTCATCTCCTATGTCAGTGAGCTCAGCCGCATAAGAAAGAGCATACCCAATCTTAAAGACGGAAAGATATACTTCGTGCAGAATGACGGCAGCTATATCGATGAGCGCATAACCGCTTTCACCCGTCAGGGCAGGGAAACTGACTGTATTTTCTTCATTAACCGCAGCGCAGAGACAGTAACTCTTAGCGGTCTCAGCGGATATCTTGACAGGTTCGGAGCGTTTGAACCGTTCTGCGGTGACTATACCGATGATGTCCTGACCATACAGCCATATAGCTACTCAATAGTAAAAGCAAAATTCATGGGTTAAAAAATCCCGGAAGCTGACTTTGAACAGCCTCCGGGATATTTTTGTATGTCAGTCCTTCTTGGACTTCTTTTTTGTTTTTTTCTTTGGCTCTTCCTTTGCTTCAAGGGAAGCTTTAAGCTCCTTGCGGCAGCTTTCAAGCTGAGCCTTGTCCTCTTCCGGAAGCTCGGGATATTCCGGCTTGCAGTCCTTGAGAGCATCAAGCAGTATCTCTGTTATGAGATAGCGTGTGTACCAGCGCTGATCGCCGGGAAGAACATACCACGGACAGTTCTTTGTGGAGGTCTTGTTTATCACCTCGTTGAAGCAGTCCAGATAAGCATCAAATTTGTCTCTCACCTTAAGGTCATCCGCACGGAATTTCCAGTTCTTTTCCGGTATCTCTATACGCTCAAGAAGCTGCTCGGTCTGCTCCTCCTTTGAAATATG
>LVAK01000210.1 GCA_001604035.1 Clostridiales bacterium Firm_05 | reverse complement strand
ATAGAGTTGATGCCGTAAGCCTTGATGACATCAAGGATCTGCTTTTCTCTTCTCTCATATGATTCAAATAAAGCCATTGTAGATATCCTCCTTATTCCTTTCTGGGGTCAACGATCTTTACAGCGTCAGCAACTCTTCCGTACTGACCCTGAGCCTTCTCGAAAGCTGTGTTAGCGTCGTCGCCAGCCTTGATGAAGTCCATCATCTTGCCGAAGTTAACGAACTTGTAGCCGATGATCTCGTCGTCCTCATTAAGAGCGAGGCCTGTGATATAGCCGTCTGTCATTTCAAGGTATCTTGGTCCCTTTGCGAGAGTACCATAAAGTGTACCAACCTGTGAACGAAGTCCCTTACCGAGATCCTCAAGGCCTGCACCTACAACAAGTCCGCCCTCAGAGAATGCAGACTGTGAACGGCCGTATACGATCTGGAGGAAGAGCTCTCTCATAGCTGTGTTTATAGCGTCACAAACCAGGTCTGTGTTAAGAGCTTCAAGGATTGTTCTGCCGGGAAGGATCTCAGCAGCCATAGCAGCGGAGTGTGTCATACCTGAGCATCCGATAGTCTCAACAAGAGCCTCCTGGATAACGCCTTCCTTGACATTGAGTGTGAGCTTACATGTGCCCTGCTGAGGTGCACACCAGCCAATACCGTGTGTAAAACCGGAAATATCCTTTATCTCCTTAGCTTTTACCCACTTTGCCTCCTCAGGAATGGGAGCAGCGCCGTGAGCAACGCCCTGTGCGATAGGGCACATTGTTTCAACTTCGTGCGAATAAATCATTATAAATACTCCTTTCGGTTTTTAGGCAGCCGGATAACTGTCCTTGCATACCTTAATATTATACAACATTTTATCTTCTGAATCAAGACAAAACGTTAAAATAATGACAAGCAGTAGTTATACAATGCTAACCTCAATCTATATCTGATTATTGACTTCACCTATTACTTGAATTATAATTATACTATAAATAATGTATAAAGGAGTTTTATAATGAATAATGATCACGCTGAGCTCGCCTGCAAGCTTTTCGCTGAGGGATGTAACTGCGCTCAGGCAGTCTTCACGGCATTTTCAGATATAACCGGCTTTGAACCAGAGCTTGCCAAACGGCTTTCCTCTTCATTCGGAGGAGGAATGGGACGTATGCGTGAGGTCTGCGGCACCTGCTCAGCAATGTTTATGGTCGTTGGTATACTCTATGGAGAAGGAACTGAATCAAACCACAATGCCAAAACTGAACACTATAAACGCATACAGTATCTTGCTGAACAGTTTAAGAACGCTCATAATACGATAATCTGCCGTGAGCTTTTGAAAGAGCTCAGCGTAACAAGTACTCCTGAGCCCGAAAAGCGCACCGAACAGTACTATAAAATAAGACCATGCGTAAGATTCGTCCGCACCGCCGCCGAGATACTGGACAGGTATATTGAAGATAATCCGCCTGTTTCTCTCCAAAAGGAGCATAAATGAAAGAAATATTTGAACGCATCAGCGTAAGAAAATTCAAGGACACCCCCGTTGAGCCGGAAAAGGTCAAACAGCTCCTCCGTGCGGCAATGGCTGCTCCCTCGGCAAGCAACCAGCAGCCTTGGGAGTTCTATGTTGTCACAGACAAGGATACCATAAAGCAGCTTGCCGCCATCAGTCCATATGCTGCCTGCGCAGAGAACGCTCCGCTGGTCATTGTCCCCTGCTATCGAACTAAAGATCTGCGCTGGGAGGAGACTGTGCATATCGATCTCGCCTGTGCCGTAGAGAATATGCTGCTGGAGATCACATCCCTCGGACTTGGCGGAGTGTGGCTTTGTGCCGCTCCATTAGAGGACAGAATGTCAAAGGCCGCAAAAGCTTTGGAGCTGCCTGACAGCCTCCGGCCATTCGCCGTAGTTCCCGTTGGATACCCTGACGAGCACCGTCCGCAGCAGGACAGGTTCGATGAGAAACGCATCCACTACATCCGCTGATCCTTACATAAAACTAAAATCCCTGTATACTTGTTTCTGAGTATACAGGGATCTTTGCCGCTTTATGGAAAATATAAAAAACCTTGTACTCACCAATAATCAGGCAAATACAAGGTTTTTGATATGGTCGAGGTGACAGGATTTGAACCTGCGGCCCCTACGTCCCGAACGTAGTACTCTACCAAACTGAGCCACACCTCGACAACATATAAATTATACTACAAAGCTGGCAAAAAGTCAATAGTTCAAAGCAGTTATAAATATATTTTATTTATTAAACAAAATATAAGCGGAACTATTTCAGCTTCGCAAGCTTCTCTTTTATCCGCAGGCAAGCCTCAATATGCATTATCCAGTGCCTTGAAAAAGGCATCTGTATCAATCCACGCACATCTTTTCCGCACCAGTAGTCTATAAGCCATACGGCACTTTCATCATCGCTGACCACATTCAGCGACTTCAGTTTCTCCCTTCGCTCATCCGATATACGGCTTTTTAGTTCATCATATCCCAGACCGTTTATCATCTCTTCCGTGTTTTTCTTAACATCAGCCATATAATAATAAAGTTCATCAATGTCAAGCTTTTCTGAAAAATCTGCTATCTCTTCTCCGACAAGCTCATTTCCGGTTGTGATTATAGGAGAGCCGATTTGTGAAACGTGATCTCCCGAAAAGAGAACCTGCTCCTCACCTTTTATCAGTGTATTTGCGACTATGTCCTCAATGCGAAAAATATGCCACAGCGAATATGCTATCGTTTTGCTGTGATATCCCTTTGCATTTGCAAAAGGCATTGCGTTCAGGTCATCCCTTGTGAGCTCATCCCTGAAAGAAGATATCACCTGCTTAAGCTTGTCCCTCAGCTCGAAAAGCACAGCTATACCCTGTTTATAAGTCTCTCTTTTCCTGAGCAGCATTTGCATTTCTTTATTGTGTTCAGACCATTCTTTATTCATACATACACCGCACTTTCTTTATCAGATTTTCACTCCGCAAGCATTCCTGCCATATTCAAGGCGTTCCTATATTTAAAATTATACCTCTCCCCTTCTTTTTTGTCAATAAAAACCGCAGCATTTCAATTTGCGAAACACTGCGGTATTTTTCAGATATTCATTTATTTTACGATAGCCTCTGTCCAGTACTGCTGGTTGTAGATATCAGTAACAAGATACATTATATGGATCTCACCGTCACCTATATCTGTATTGCTTATCTGCATATTCTCAGTTACCTTCATAGGCTCACCAAGATAATATGTATCCTGGTATTCCTTGTCATATGTGTAATAGTCACA
>LVAK01000025.1 GCA_001604035.1 Clostridiales bacterium Firm_05 | reverse complement strand
ATCTACATCCTCGGCTACGCTGAGAATCCTCAGGACAAGAAGTTCGCTGCTGAGAAGCCTGCCGGTCTCCTTACAAGAGAGGCATGGGTGCTCAACAAGGAAAAGGCTTATGCAATGATCGAGAAGTTCAACACTCCCGAGAAGGTCGCAGCAGGTCTTGAAGAGCTTCGCAATACATGGGACAGCCTCCTTTCTATCTTCAAGGTAAATACTCCTGATGACAAGGTAAACAGAATGGTAAATATCTGGAACCAGTATCAGTGTATGGTTACATTCAACCTCTCACGTTCCGCTTCATACTTCGAGAGCGGTATCGGCCGTGGAATGGGCTTCCGTGACTCCAACCAGGATATTCTCGGATTTGTTCACCAGATCCCTGA
This sequence comes from Clostridiales bacterium Firm_05, assembly GCA_001604035.1. Lineage (GTDB taxonomy): Bacteria > Bacillota > Clostridia > Oscillospirales > Ruminococcaceae > Ruminococcus. Next base: position 10,477 of record LVAK01000025.1, on the reverse strand, counting down.
GCGTGCAAGAGAGAGACTGATCGACATTGCTTCAACTCAGCTTTCAGACGGCGGCTGCTATCATCAGTATCAGCCTCTTACAAAGAAGGGCAATGCTGATATCGGCGGCGACTTCTCAGATGATCCGCTCTGGATGATCCTTTCTGTTGCTTCTTACATCAAGGAGACAGGCGACTGGGGCATTCTTGACGCTGACGTTCCTTTCGACGACGATCCGAACGGCAAGCACACAATGCTCGAACACCTCAACGTTTCCTTCTACCACATCGTAAATAACCTCGGACCTCATGGTCTCCCGCTGGCTATGAGAGCTGACTGGAACGATTGTATCAACCTTTCATGCTTCTCTGACACACCCGGTGAGTCCTTCCAGACATACACCAATCCTAAGTTCGCAGCAGAGGGCGGCTACTCAAAGGTTGCTGAGTCTGCTTTCGTTGCAACACTCTTCACATACACAGGTCCTGCTTTCGTAGGCATCTTAGAGCATATCGGCAAGGCTGATGAGGCTGCAAAGGCTCAGGCTGAGATCGACAAGATGAAGAAGAATGTTATGGAATCCGCTTTCGACGGCGACTGGTTCATCAGAGCTTATGACGCTTACGGCGAGAAGATGGGCTCCAAGGAGTGCGAGGAAGGCAAGATCTTCATCGAACCACAGGGCTTCGCTGTTATGTCTGAGATCGGTAAGGATCAGGGCGCTGACATCAAGACTCTGAACTCCATCGACAAGTACCTCAACTGTGAGTTCGGTCTCGTTCTCAATAACCCTGCATTCACAAAGTACTATGTACAGTACGGTGAAATCTCCACATATCCGGGCGGATACAAGGAGAACGCCGGTATCTTCACACACAACAACGCTTGGATAATCTGTGCTGAGGCTTATGCAGGCCGTGGCGACAAGGCATTCGAGTACTACAGCAAGATCGCTCCTGCTTTCACTGAGGAGACCTCTGATATCCACAAGACAGAGCCTTATGTATACGGTCAGATGATCGGCGGTAAGGATGCTAAGAACTTCGGTCAGGGCAAGAACTCCTGGCTCACAGGTACTGCTGCTTGGAATATGGTTGCTATTTCTCAGTACATCATCGGCGTACAGCCTGTATATGACGGACTTAAGGTCGATCCTTCCATTCCTCACGAGTGGGACGGCTTCAGCGCTACACGTAAGTTCCGTGGAGCTACTTACAATATCACTGTTAAGAACCCCGACCACGTTTGCAAGGGTGTTAAGTCCATGACTGTTGACGGCAAGGCTGTTGACGGCTGTGTGATCCCTGTTTGCGACGGCGGTGTTCACGAAGTTGAAGTTGTAATGGGCTGATCGGTTCAGTTATAATATGATTATTACGGCGGACAGTAATGTCCGCCGTTTTTTCGGTGTGATCTGACGGATACAGGCTCGATGCTATGCACAATAATATCCTCACACCCATGCAATATTGCATATGCAGTAATATCGTCCATGTGTATAATAATGCCCTTTTACTGATTATAGCGTAAAATCCTGCTGTTTTATATTGACATTGCCGAATAGCCGTGTTACAATAAGTGTACAATAATCTTTTGATACACGGCAGGCTTTAGGCGGCCTGCTGAAAACATGAAAATTATATAACGGGAGGAACAAAGCATGAAACTTTTCAGAAAAACACTGGCTGGACTGTTCGCTTTATGCATGAGCACTGCTTGCATAGCAAATATCACTGATTCAGCCCCCTCGGCATCTATTGTTTCTGACGCAGCATCCAAGGACGTATCTTCATCCATGAAGTGGGGCACTCTCAAGATCGGCGGAGGCGGCTTCGTTTCAGGTATCGTCACCGGCAAGAAGGAAATGTACGCCCGTACTGACGTTGGCGGCGCTTACAAATACAATTACAAGACCGAAAGCTGGGAACAGCTGCTTGGCTTCATCAATGATACCGATCGTGGATTCCTCAGCGTTGACGCAATGGCTATCGATCCTACAGATGACGATACCGTTTACTTCCTCTGCGGATGTGCTTACTTCTCATCCGAAAGAACTGTCATCTTCAAGACAACTGACGGCGGAAAGACCTTCAAAGAGATCGAGATCACAAATCTTATCAAGGTAATGGGCAACGGTCACGGACGTCAGTGCGGCGAGTCTATCGCTGTTGATCCGGATAACCCGAAGATAATCTATGCAGGCGGCGATGTTACCTGTGATGAGAAGTCAAAGTCTGCTCTGATAAAATCAACTGACGGCGGCGAGACATGGGAGCCTGTAATAGGCTATGATGACCTCGGCCTTTTCGATTCAACTACAAAATGGCCTACATGGGGAAATATCACCGCCCGTTCCGTAAGCGACGGTGAATATCAGACACAGAACGGCGTTGCTGCGATCGCAATAACAGGCGGAAAGGTATACGTCGGCACCTCAAAGAACGGCGTTGCAAATGTTCATGTGGCTAATGTCAAGGATGACAAATTCTCAGTTCTTTCAAAGGATCTTCCGACAAACTTCTTCCCGTCACGTATAAATATCGATCCTAACGGAGACCTACTCATAACATATATGGCAGGCTTCAACTTCGACGGATCCAATGGCGGCGGATACCGTTATCATCCGGCTGACGGCAAGGTAACAAAGCTCTTCGACGGAGTTGGCCTGGGCTCAATGTGGGCTGATCCTTCAAATCCAGATCACCTCATCACAAGCTCCTGCGGCAAGTTTGAGGATCAGGAGTGGCAGCCATGGACTGACGAACACGGTGCTGTATGGGGTGATCAGTACTACCGTTCATTCGACGGCGGAAAGACCTGGCAGAACTTCACTCCCGGCAAACAGGACGGCTGGGGCGGCCCGCTCATTTCAGACTATCTGAAGGACGGCGGCTATGATTGGATCAAGGACGATTTCGCTATCCACTGGTCAGGAACTGTAGTTACAGATCCCCGTGACCACAACAGAATGTTCATAACCTCAGGAAACGGCGTATTTGTTGCTGATAATATCTGGAGCACTGATCCTGATAAGCTCCCGACTTTTACCTTCCATCCGGACGGTATCGAGGAAGTTGTTGCTCTGGATTTCGTATCAACTCCGGACGGCCTTGACCTCTCAGCAATAGGCGACTATGACGGATTCCAGCACCAGTCTGTCGATAAGATAGGTATACAGTACAAGCCTGTTATGGGAAGCACCTCCGCTATCGCTGTATGTCCGCAGAACACCGATGTCTGGGCAAGACTTGCTGAGGGAGACAACGGCGGCGGATATTATACCACCGACAGAGGCAAGACCTGGACAGCCTTTACCCCCGCAGTAAAGGGCGGAAAGCTCGCTATCGCTGAGATATCAAAGGGCAAGTACCGCATATTCAATACCGGCAAGAATGACGGTGTCGTTTCATACTCTGATAACTGGGGCGGAACATGGACTGCCTGCGAAGGCATCCCCTCTCAGTACGGCTCAAAGCCTACAATGCTCCTGGTCGAGCCTGACGATCCGAATATCGTATACGCTTATGCTACATATTTCAACTCCTCTTGGCACTATTCAAAGGATGAGCCGACTGCTGAGGATGCTCAGTACAAGCTCTGCGTCAGCACAGACGGCGGAAAGACCTTCACTTCAACCGATATCTGTATGTACGACCAGTGCGACAGCGCAGGCCGTATCGGTTATCTTGAAAAGGGCCACCTCATCCTCGGCGGCGGCTGGTACGGTATGTACGATGTCACTGTTAAGGACGGCAAGGTAACATCAAAGAAGATAGAAAACGTGAACTACTGCAAAACTGTCGGCTACGGCGCTCCCGAAAAGGCCGGCGGAGTTAATACCATATATTTCTACGGAAAGACTGACGCTGACGCTCCCGAAGGCATCTACCGCTCAACTGACGGCGGAAAGACCTGGGACTGCATCAACACCGACCACCTCTACGGCGGCACCGGAAACGGCAACTTCCTCGTAGGAGATATGGATGAATTCGGCAAGGTCTATATGTCCACTGTAGGCTGCGGAATCGTTGTCGGCTATCTCTCCGACGGAACGACTCCAGATCCTCAGCCAACTACTCAGCCTACCACCGATGATAAGGACAAGGATATAGTATGGGGCGATGCTGACTGTGACGGTACAGTCAAGATGAACGATGTTGTGCTCATAATGCAGTCATTCTCCAATCCGGACAGATTCAGCACAGAGGGAACAGACGAAAAGCATATCACTGACGAGGGCGTAAGAAATGGCAACGTTTACGAAAACTCAACCAGCGGACTTACTCCGCAGGACGCTCTCCAGATACAGAAGTTCCTGCTGAATATCGTCAAATCCCTCGATCCTAAAGCCTGATCGCAAAAAAACACCGCTCCGGCAGGGCGGCATACAGAAAATATACACCGGTTATTCAGGGAGGAGCCTTTTAAAAAGGCTCCTCCCTGAAATTTACAGTCCCGGATAAACTCCAGAAAGTTTTTCCTGAGTTTTCGGTGTATAGCTCTATATGCTGTTCTGCTAAAGCGGTGATACTTTTATCATTTACGGATCCCGGCTCCAATATCTGAATATTCATGGGTAGAATTTGTCGTGATAAACACTGAGCTCAGTTATTACGCCGCTGCTGCTGCCGCTCACCCTTAAAGAAGCGATACGCTCAGCAGAAATGCTGCCGAAGGATACCAGATCGGAGAGATCCTCGCCGTTATAGCCGCTGTAGGAACAAAATATCCTGTTCCTGCCACGGAAGGCATCCTTATCATGGTACACCAGTGCCTGTGAGGGATCTCTCAGAAACTGCATATCCAGATCGAAATACTTATGTCTCACTATCTTCGCAGCGATAACATCAGCGTCCTCATAGTCATAATTACCGTAATCGCCAGCCAGATCAGCCATATGAAAATCACTGACAAGCCGCTTTCCGGTCACAGCGCTGCCGGAGGTGAGAAGCTGATCCACGCTGTAGGAAAATCTCTGTGGCGTAGGGAAACGGGTTATACGAACGCAATTCGTCCCTCTTATATAGGGATATCCGCCAGTCAGCTTGTAGCCCAGATTCACGATGTTCTCCCACATTGTAGTATTCTTCTCCACGTATATATAGCTGCTGGTATCGGTGTTGTTCTCGTGGGTGACATATGGCAGCGGATAGAAATTGTCCATAAGCTCATTTAAGGATACACCGTATTTTACGCCCGGCTCCAACTGATTCTGACACAGAAGTGACGTAAAACTCCGGGATGAGATCACTGCTGTATCACAGCCGCCTGAACGGGTTATCGCAAGGCTGTCGATCAGTCCGTGATGGAGGGTATAGCCTTCTATTATAAGGCTTGCCTCAGCTATCTGAGCAGGATCAGCTCCGGATATGACGAACGATGCGTTCAGAGTGGTATAGGCCTTATAAACATCCTTGACAAAGCCAAACGACAGCACCTTATCCGAGGAGAGGATACTACCGTTCATAGTTTTAAGGGATATGCTCACATTCATGCGTTTTCCTCCTCTGACACGCTGCTGCTGAGCACTGATATTTCGGCATAGATGAAGGCTTCGCTCTTATCCTCCGCCTTGAAGGACTGCACACGGCAGCCTGTAAACGATAGTCCCCGGTAGCTGACTGCGAATACTGTCCCGTTTCTGAGCATACCGCTTGCCGCAGTCACAAATCCCAACGGCGCAGTCTCATCGCAGATACGTCCGCAGAAGGTCAGCTTCATCAGCTTCGGAAAGCTGTTCGTAACAAGACCTTTTCCGTCAACAGTAGCTTTTTCCGAGACAGCTCTTGTCTCCTCTGCTCTGAAGCTCTCGCACCAGAGAGTATAGCCGCTGAATACAACCGGGACAGCCTCACGCTTTGTAAGCTCGGTAACGCTGCTCATATCGTGCTCCTTTCGGTCTTTATGACACCTCCGGCAGATATCCTTACATTCATCACCAGCCTGTTTATATTTGAATCAGGCTTCAATGTAATGCTTCTCAGCGAGCAGTTCATATCCGACATTGTTTCAACTGCCGGGGCAATATACTGATCGAAATATTCATAGAGCTGTTCCATAGTCCAGCACTCCGGCGCAGTCACACGGAATAAAAGCTCCGCCTTGAACGGCAGATATACAGTAGTAAGCGAATAGATCGGAGTGCTGCTCTCAAAGGAGCTGACATCTATCACTGTAAAGATACTGCGAGTCTTTTTCTGTATATCAACAGCGTCAAATGCGCTGTAAACATGAGTTGTACCGCTTTCCCTGAGTCTGGAAGCGGCCTCCTCCATAAGCTGTCTGAGCATATCATTTCTCCTTTCCGCCGGAAAAGCTCATGAATACGAATGTATCTGAGCGTATAAGATCGCTGCAAAGGTCAAGATAATCACGGAGCAGTCTCTCTGCATAGGCAGCAGAGCTGTCCTGTCCCACAGCCGGCATTTTACCGGCATAGGTGTATTTTTCCCTGTCTCTCGCCGCAAGTATCCGACGCATACGGTAAAACGCAATAGCGGCACTTAGGAAATCCAGCCTGATATCCTCACTGTCAGCATCCGGCAGCAGCATATCTCCGGTCTCCTTTACAGCAAGCCTTATCAGTGGCGCATACCTCTCTGCATCCTCCTCACCAGAAAACAGCATGAACAGGGATTTTACTGATTCGATATTCATATTTCCTCCTATCTCATGGCAAACTGTTCCGGGCTGTCCTCTTCCGTATTTTCCGGCATTAGCTGAACTACAGGGCCGCTGTGAGATCTCTGGCTTTCCAGGGAGCGCTTGAGCTTTACAAGCTGTCCTGTATTCATTGTCCCGGCAGTCAGAGCAATGGTATCTGACGCAGTTTTTCCGCCGATGAAATATGCCAGTCTGCGGATATCCTTTCTCAGCTCATTATCAGCTTCGCAGTTATCGCCGCAAACAGGCTCCGATTCCAGACCGGAAGACGAATAATGCTTGGTAACACCGGCATTGACCTGTGCCGGAACAGCCACAAAGCTCCATTCATAGGCATCAGTTATGTCATCGAGAATTATATGGCAGAGCTTTCCGCCGTATTTCTTTCCTTTCACATGGGAACAGCTCCCCGAAGTCTTGTCGCAGCCGCAGACGGAACATATCCTCTTCGAAGCCGAGCAGGAAATGCTGACTTCCTTCTTTATGCCGCCGTCTATCTCAGCGATAAGGTCACGATTATCATCTGTGCGTATCATATATGCGCTGGCTCTGACGTATTTGTAGGGAGCACCGTATCCCGTCTGACGTGAGTCATCTGAAACAAGCTCCGTATCGAAAATACGAGCTGTCTGATTTGAGGCTGAAGGCTGGTGGTCGGAGATACCTGTCCTGCCGATGAATGAGCGGCATATAGTCTCCAGTGCCTCATCGGAAAAGCGCTCACAGTCACGGTCGATATCGTTGTCACAGAGTATGACCGAGAACACATAGACCTCATCCTCGGAAAAAGGCCGCCTTGTGAATTTGTTTATCTTTTCAAGAGTTTCCTTAGTCATGAAATACTCCTTTCAGAATGTTATAGTATCGGAGACAGCCCTGCAAAATGCGGACTGTCTCCGTATTTCAAGGTCAGGATGTTATCTTAAGTACGTTCACAGCTTCCGGAGTGATCTTCTTGAAGCCGCAGGTGATAGATACTGTCATCTGATCCAGCTGGCGGTCGATAAGCTTGTCAGTCTCCATGATAAGATCGGTGCTTGTTATGAATTCCAGTGCGAAATTGCGGTCGATGCCTATGATCTTGGAATTTCCGGCAGCAGAGGTCTTGATAAGCTCTGAGCCGAATGGAAGTATAAAGCGTCCGTCCGCATCAGCAGAGCAGTCCTTGAGTTGTTCCATTGCAGCGATCTGCGAAGCGAGCTGAGGAGAAGCGATGACTGTAGTCATATCAAAATTGTCAAACTGTCCGTAAAGTGCAGCAAGATCGCTGTAGGTAAGTGAGGAAGTGGTTATCTCGTCAGCGTCCTCCACAAGCACGTCAACAGCCGCCTTGACCACTGAGCCGGCAAGCTTTACGCCTATGCTTCTGAGCATGATACCAAACACATCAAGTCTCTGCTGGCGGACGGACTCATACGAAGCGGTGATAAGTCTGCCGTATTTTGCGAGGACTGTAGTCTCCTCATCCTCTCTTACAGTAGCCGTTGGAAGAACCGCTGCCTCTGCGGTATCGGTATATGCAGCAGAATCCGTAAGGGTGCAGCCAAGGTACTGGCTGGATGAGCACACTGTCTTAGCAGCGCATACAGAGGAAAGCACTGTCTCATCGAAGCCCTTTCTGATGCTTCTGGTCACGAATTCCGGGAAGAGTATGGCAGTTTCAGTAGAGGAGAAGAACTTCTCCACCTTATCGCAGTCAGGACCTTTTATCCTGATATTGAAGCGCTTGAGCTGTCTCTCGAAAGCGTCGAGCTTTTCGAGCGGAGTACCTGCATATGCAGAGGAAGGATCAAGCTCCTCAAGAGCAGCGGTGAAAGACTTACCGCTGAGGTTGTAAAGGCCTTTTTCAAGTCTGATATCGTTATACATAAATTACCTCCTAAAAAAATAAGGGATAGAAACGCCGAAGGCGACAAAAAATGGGATCCCAAAGGGTCTGTGATCCTTTGGCTGGGGGTGAAACCGAGGGGGACAGCGTCCCCCTGAAAACCAGTCCGGACAGCAAAGCGTATCCGGATGGACGCCCCTCATATTTATACCCCGGCTTGACCGGCGCTATAATCCACTGTGTAAATATAAAACATTATGCTTATTTTTCGTTTGAGTCCTGATAACTTTCAAGCCTGAGCTCTATCTCTCTGGCCTGAGCATTTTTAAGGCGTGATTCCGCAAGCACGGATTCATCCTGTAGGTTGATATTGCTCCACTCCACACGGCATACCGCATCCCAGCCCGAAGCTGCAAGAAATGCATTGCCGATATCACATATCACCGGCGTGAGCAGTCTCCTGTAGTATTCCAGCTCGGAAGTGAGTATATCTGCCTGCTGTGAGGACATCCTCTCCGTACTGCTCCAGCTCAGTCCCAGAAGGAACGGCGGTATCGAAAGCTTTGCAACTATCTGTTCAAGGAGCTGCCGCACCGGCACATTGGTGTCAAAAAGCTGATTGTCTGCGCCGATGACCTTTATGTCCACATCGCCTACCGCCACAAAGTCCTTGACCTGACCGCAGCGTGCAGAGTTCATGCCGTCTGCCCACTGCTCCGCTATTAGCTGAGCACGCTCACGGGAATACATAACATCCCCCGAGCCTGCCGGCGGCTTATAGGTAACAGCATACCTTACATTTCCTGCACGGTCATAATTCTGCCCTATGCACTCGTATATCCTCATAAGGATACTGCTCAGGGTAGGAAGTCCACGGAGCACGGAATGTCCTCCGGTAAGAGAAGCGTAGAGTATACGCTCCGGATAGGGAGCAGCCTTTTCCGAGCCGTCATTCTGCCTGAGCATATACTTTCTTGTGAAAGGAGATGCGCCGGCAGCGATCCTCAGCCGTGACACATCCCCGTTCCAGAGCCCGGATATCCGGCCCTCGGAGCTGTCCGCAGCTATCTCTCCCACAGCACTGCCGTAGGTTATAAGGCTGTCGAGGAAATTGTCTGCAAAGCAGCTTACGGATCTGCCTGTCAGCCCCACAGGCACATTCTCGAGGAAGTCGTCAAGAGCCTGCTGATGTTCCTGATCGGAGCAGATGACCTTGAAGCCGCCTGTAAGGCGAATTATCTTCATGATAGCTGCATCGATGATAGGCACAGCATATCTGAGCCGGTCATAGAGCTCCTTCTCAAAGGGCTCCAGCGATACCGGAAGCATACTGTCAAGGCCAGAGCTTCGTCCTGAAGCGCTTACTCCGACAGGCCCGGGTATCTTTTTCTTTTTGAATAATCTCATAATACCTCCTTATATTTGATCTGAACAAGGTAGGCTTATTTGCCGGTCATCCTTCATTCCTCCCTTTTCTTGCCACGGATATAGCAAACATATCGCCGCCGCATCTGCGGCCGAAGGTATCGGTGACAAAATATCGCATATCGTCCATTGCGTGATCGTTCTCCTTTACAGGAGCGTCAGCGCCGGACTTCTCGCTCCAGCGGTAAAGCTGAAACTCACGGATGATATCCCTGCATGAGCTGTTGAACCGGAGCCTGTTCTGCCGGAGCGCAGTGCTGACCTGTCTTATCCCGGTTATAACGTCATTGTCAGCCTTTACCACTCTGAATCTGCCGTGTCTGCGGATACACTCGATGAAGCTTGCAGCAGAAGGATCAACGATTATATGATCGATATTTCTTCCGCCTGCCAGCTCCTCCAGAGCGGCATAATGCTCCTCGTCGGTGCGTGAGACTCCCTCTGTTTTTGAGGAGTAGTAATACTCCTTTATGCGGTACCAGACGCCGCTGCTGAGTCCCCACAGACCGAAGGAGGAAGGATTGACCGTGCCGTAATCACAGGAGATAACAAATCGCTCACACTCCACATCTCCGCTGTAAA
>LVAK01000024.1 GCA_001604035.1 Clostridiales bacterium Firm_05 | reverse complement strand
TCGCTGATGACCCTGCGGACTGCACTCGAATACAAATACCGTCCTACCATAAACTATAAAGTAGAGCTCGACCGCCTGCCGGATCAGTACATCGGAACCCTGAGGGTGCAGATAAGAACACAGAGCGACGTCCTCACCGATATGTTCGGAAGCTTTTTCAGATACCGTGCGAAAATGGAAGCGTCAAAGCTTGCAGCGCTTGGGATAGTCACTTATTCATCAGCCATATCCGGCGGCACATTTACAAGGAAGCTGATAAACGCAGGTCTGTCTGAGGAACAGTCCGGCGAGGCGATAAGCCGCTATCTCAGCGATCTTAACAGTGCTATACAGATATATTTCACTGATCCCCACAGCTTCCCGGAGAATGCTCCCCTGCTGGAAAAGAGGTATATCGAACTGCTTGGGGAAGGCATAGTTTAGTGCATATAATACAAGAAAATCATCAATAAAAATATGATATAAACAGCAGCGGTCATTAATTCCCTAAAGAATAAAAGGAGGATATCATTATGAATGCAGAGAAATTAACTCAGAGATCTATCGACGCCGTAAGAAAGGCTCAGAGCATCGCCGTGATGCAGTCAAATACAGTCATTGAGCCTGTTCATATCCTGGCAGGCCTTCTCAAACAGGAAAACGGCCTCATCCCCCAGCTTCTTAGAAAGATGAACGTGGATCCGGACATACTTGAATCTCAGACAGATCAGAAGATAAATGCCCTCGTGAAGGTGACAGGCGGCGGAAGGAGCAATGAAGTAGGCATTTCAGCAGAAACAGACCGTGTTCTCAGCTCCGCTGAGGCTATCGCAAACGATATGAAAGACGAATTTGTTTCCGTTGAACACATCATGCTCGCCCTCATCGCCTCAAAGGACAAGGATGTTTCTCAGCTTCTCAGCACATTCGGCATAGATAAGGAGAAATTCCTCAGTGCCCTTATGTCAGTCAGAGGCAATACCCGTGTCACCAGTGAAAATCCCGAGGACACATACGATGTTCTGACAAAATATGGTCAGGAGCTTGTAGGACTTGCCAGGCGCAACAAGCTTGATCCGGTCATCGGCCGTGACAGCGAGATACGCAACGTCATCCGCATACTCTCCCGTAAGACAAAGAACAACCCTGTCCTCATCGGTGAGCCGGGCGTTGGCAAGACCGCTATCGCAGAGGGACTTGCACTGCGTATCGTGGCCGGTGATGTTCCGGACAGTCTTAAAGACCGCAAAGTCTTCTCCCTTGACATGGGAGCTCTCGTTGCCGGAGCAAAATACAGGGGCGAATTTGAAGAGCGTCTCAAGGCCGTGCTGAACGAGATCAAGAACAGCAACGGACAGATACTCCTGTTCATAGATGAACTCCATACTATCGTAGGTGCCGGAAAGACTGACGGTGCTATGGACGCAGGCAATCTGCTGAAGCCTATGCTGGCAAGAGGCGAGCTGCACTGCATAGGCGCAACAACACTCAACGAGTACCGCCAGTACATCGAAAAGGATCCTGCACTCGAAAGACGTTTCCAGCCGGTAATGGTGGATGAGCCTTCCGTTGAGGATACTATATCAATATTAAGAGGACTCAAAGAGCGCTATGAGGTCTTCCACGGCGTAAAGATACACGACAATGCGCTGATATCCGCAGCAGTTCTCTCCAACCGTTATATAACAGACCGTTTCCTGCCGGATAAGGCTATCGACCTCATTGACGAGGCCTGCGCTACTATCCGTACCGAAATGGACTCAATGCCTACAGAGCTGGACGTTATCTCCCGTAAGATAGTACAGCTTGAAATAGAGGAAGCCGCTCTGAAAAAGGAAAGTGACAACATCTCCAAAGAGCACCTTGAGGAAATACAGAAGGAGCTTGCAGAGCTGCGTGAGAAGTTCAATGCCATGAAGGCTAAGTGGGAGAACGAAAAGAACGATATCTCCGCCGTACAGAAGCTCCGTGAGGAGATCGAATCCATCGGTGGTCAGATCGAAAAGGCAGAGCGTGAATACGACCTGAACAAGGCTGCTGAGCTGAAATACGGCAGACTTCCTCAGCTCCAGAAGCAGTTGGAGGAGCTGGAGCAGCAGGCCGAAAAGGATCTCTCCGGCGAAAGGCTCCTCCGTGACAAGGTAACAGAGGAGGAAATAGCAAAGATAGTCTGCCGCTGGACAGGCATCCCCGTATCAAAGCTCATGGAGGGCGAAAAGGAAAAGATAATGGGACTGGAGGGACTGCTCCACAAGCGTGTCATAGGACAGGACGAGGCTGTTACAAAGGTCAGCGAAGCAATACTCCGCTCCCGTGCAGGAATACAGGATCCCGACAGGCCGATAGGCTCATTCCTCTTCCTCGGACCTACCGGCGTAGGAAAGACCGAGCTTGCAAAGGCACTCTCGGAGATACTCTTCGATGACGAGCGAAATATGATCCGTATCGACATGAGTGAATATATGGAAAAATTCAGCGTCAGCCGTCTCATCGGAGCGCCTCCCGGATACGTCGGCTACGACGAGGGCGGCCAGCTCACTGAGGCTGTAAGAAGAAAGCCTTACTCCGTAGTGCTCTTCGACGAGATAGAGAAGGCACATCCCGATGTGTTCAATATCCTGCTCCAGGTACTTGACGACGGCCGTATCACCGACTCTCAGGGACGCACTGTGGACTTCAAGAACACTATAATAATCCTTACATCAAATCTGGGCTCGCCATATATCCTTGACGGTATTGACGAGAGCGGTGAGATAACCGATGAAGCACGTTCAAGAGTAGACGCTCTGCTGAAACAGCAGTTCCGTCCGGAGTTCCTCAACCGTCTCGACGAGATAATCTTCTACAAGCCGCTCACCAAGGACAACATTATGAAGATAGTCGACCTCATGCTGGCCGACCTCCAGAAGCGCCTTGACGACAAGCATATCCGCATAAACGTCAGCGAAGCTGCCAAGAATTATATCGTAGAGTGCGGATACGATCCGAATTTCGGTGCCCGTCCGCTGAGACGATTCATCCAGAGCAAGGTGGAGACTCTTGCAGCTAAAAAGATCATCGGCAGCAACCTCTCTGCCGGCGATACTATCGACATCGACATCGATGAAAACGGTCAGCTTTGCAGCTGATACTGCCGGTAATTTATTCCCTGCTGCATAATCTGCGGCTGTCTAACGGAGAATAGGGCTTTTTGTATGGCTGTTTTGAATAAAAAACAGATAGCAAACACCTGAATACAGGGCATAATGTCATTTTTTCGTTATATCCTTGACAAATGACCATAAAGGGTATATAATTCAAAATGTAAATTCTAATACATGGAGGATATAAAAAATGACAAAAACAGAATTAATCAGCGCTGTTGCAGATAAGACTGAGTCAACAAAGAAGAATGCAGAGGCTGCTGTAAATGCAATCATCTCAACTATCACTGATGCCCTCGCAAGCGGTGAGAAGGTTTCAATCGTAGGCTTCGGCACATTTGAAGTACGTGACCGTAAGGAGAAGCAGGTACTCAATCCTCAGACAAAGAAGATGATGACTGCTCCTGCTTCAAAGGCTCCTGCTTTCAAGGCTGGCCAGGCTCTGAAGAACGCTGTTAACAAGTAATCTAAGGAGGTAATTAACAATGCCAAGAGCAAAGAAGACTGCTGTAGAGACAGCAGAAGTCAAAGAAACAGTTGTAGCTGCTGCTGCTCCTGCTGAGGAGAAGAAGGCTCCTGCTAAGAAAGCTGCTGAAAAGAAGGCTCCTGCAAAGAAGCCTGCTGCTAAGAAGGCTCCTGCAAAGAAGCCCGCTGCTAAGAAGGAAACTGCTGAAGAGAGAAAGGTATTCATCCAGTACAATGGTGCTGAGGTTGCCGGTACAGATCTCATTGATAAGGCTAAGGCTGTTGCCGGCGTCAAGACTGCTAAGAGCGTTGTTGTTTACGTAAGACCTGAGATCAATAAGGTTTACTACGTTATTGACGATAACACATTCGGCAATTTCGACCTTTTCTGATCGTATATTATTTAAAGCTCCGGTTCGTCCGGAGCTTTTTGTTTGTCTTAAAAAGACGCACAGAATTGATCTGTACGCCTGAGGATCCGGGATGCTTAGGGCGGCATCCCCTACAAAATAGCAGTATGGGCGCACAGTATCATCTGTGCGCCTTTTTATAGCAGTCTCATTTAATCTCTGCGATAGATCCAAGTTGCAGGCTGTTCGCCGTCATTTTCGTCCATATCCTGTTCGCCGTGAGCATCCCTGTAATACCTGGTCTTCTGCATATTGATACTGCCTTCGTTGTCAAGCAGCCATAAGGCTATATCCTCCGGCAGCACCGCCTCTGCATCTATGCCGTTTTTCCATATCCACCTGCCGTCGATGTTCAGCCAGTACACCTTTCCGTCATCAGAGATCAGCTTATAATCCGGCAGTCCGTCACAGGTTATAGGTATATAATCCAGCGATTCTATTCTTGCAAACATCTGTGCCCTTTCGTTATCTGCCGTCGGAGTTTCTGCTTTTGTGGTAGTCTCATACTGTATTGCATTGCTTGTCACAGGCTCCGCTGCTTCTGTTGTGTTGATCTTTTCTTCGGCAGGCTCCGATGTTTCCTGGGACACGTTTCCTGTCTCAGAAGATTCGCTGCTGAGATCAGTTCCGGAAGCAGCTTCTTCCATATCCTCAGCATTCATTGTTTCTCTCTCACTGACATCAGATACAGCCTCTGCTGTCTCTTTTTTTTCACTGACTATCTCAGTCACCGCCTGCTCAGTCTTTTCCTCGGCAGCAGATGCAGGAGACACTGTCACTGTCTCGCCCTCTTCGATACTGTCAGCCGAAGGCGCTCCATGTCTCTTGAGGAGAGCTGCTCCGCCGAGACCTGCTCCGGCGATGACAAGGAATACAGCAGCGGCTGCGGCTGTCCTGCTCCACCGTGACCGTCGATACCCTTCAACTCCGGAAACACTGTCCGCATTCCCCGATACATCCTGCTCTGCACTTCTGAGCACGGCTCTGTCAGCCTCCTTCACGAGACTTTCATCTATCTTGCCTATTATCTCCATAAATTTCAGTTCATTCATGATCGTACCCCTCTTTCTTTAAAAAGGCTTTTAGCTTCTTCCTTGTCCGGAAAAGATAAGTTGCCACAGTTTTTTCATTCATATCATACCGCTGAGCTATGTCCGAAAGCGGATCGCCGTACCAGTATCGCCGCACGAACACCATGCGGTGTTTTTCGTCCTGAGCCCGGAGGAATCTGCTTATAGCCTCCGCAAGCATATCTTCATCCACTTCGTCATCAGCGCAGGCAGGAACACAATCTGCTATCTCATCTATTGGAACAGCCGCCCTTGCATCCCTTTTCCCGGCAGTGTTGTATTGCAGCCGCTTTATTGCGATATTCCTGACTATGCGGCAGAGATATGTCCTGAGATCAGCGGGTATCTCTGGAGGAATATTGTTCCACACTTCAAAATATGCCGTGTTCAGGCACTCTTCGATGTCTTCACGGCCGCCAAGAATATTTCCGGCAACATAGCGGCAAAGCCTGTCGTACTTCCGCTTCAGTTCAGTTATGGCATTTTCGTCCCTTTTCCGGAACAGTTCAATTATCGATGCATCATCCAATGGATATGCCTCCTTCCGTAAGGCGTTGAGGTCCTCTGTATATACAGTCCGGTTTCATTGGGGAAATATTTCACTTATAAACAGATTATACCTCAAAAAATATCCTTTTTCAACGCTTTCCGCATTTCCCGGAAATAAATGCTCCGCAATCCCTGACACTTGACTTTACGCAAAGAATCGTTTATAATAAATAATGTATATGCTCCCGCAGTTTACATATACTTTCATTGAAATAAAACATTGCGGAGCGCAGATATATGAACACTAAAAAAGACGATATCCATTCAGCAGCCGAAGAAAAGCTCACTGAGGAGCT
Organism: Clostridiales bacterium Firm_05; assembly: GCA_001604035.1. Classification (GTDB taxonomy): domain Bacteria; phylum Bacillota; class Clostridia; order Oscillospirales; family Ruminococcaceae; genus Ruminococcus. Next base: position 5,291 of record LVAK01000024.1, on the reverse strand, counting down.
GCTCGCCGAAAAGGCCGGACAGGCTGTCTCGCAAAACTCCAGGCATCTGATACACTGCCTTAACATAATAGGCCAGATAGAAGGACATTATGTCCTTCCTGAGCAGAACAAGACTACCAGCTATGAGCATATCATCCCTGCCCTTGTGGCTGTTGAACAGGACAGGAGCGTGGAAGGACTGCTCATCCTGCTCAATACCGCCGGCGGCGATGTTGAGGCAGGACTTGCCATTGCAGAGCTGATCTCGGGAATGAAAACTCCTACGGTATCCCTTGTAGTGGGCGGAGGACATTCTATCGGCGTTCCACTTGCAGTCAGTGCCAGGCATTCATTCATCGTCCCCACCGCCTCCATGACCATACATCCGGTCAGGATGAACGGTACAGTCCTCGGAGTGCCTCAGACGCTGGATTATTTCAACCGGATGCAGGAGAGGATAATCAGCTTCATCACCAGGAACAGCAATATCTCAGGAGATACGCTCCGCAGTCTTATGATGAATACAGATGAGCTGGTGCTGGATGTAGGCAGCATCCTTGAAGGCCGTGAAGCTGTTGAAGCAGGCCTTATCGATAGTCTCGGAAGTCTCAGCGATGCCGTGGAGCGTCTTTACGATATGATCGAAAATACAGAAAAAAGATACCAGTAGAACTTACGGAGGGAAACTATGGCAGCAGAAGCTAAGAAAAAAAGAGCCGGACGGCCTCCCCAGAACGCCGCTCCGGAAAAAAATGAAAAAAACGTCAAGCCGGATAAATCCGGCGCACCAAAAAATGACTCGAACCAGTTCTGGTCAATAATACTCTTTGCCTTCGGCATACTCATAGCTCTTATGACACTTATAAAGGGCAGTGCCGGCTGGCTCGGCATACATAACTTCCTGCTGGGTATGTTCGGCGCAGCCGTATTCTTCGTACCGGTAATACTCATATATACATCCGTGCAGATAGGCATGGAGAAGAGCCAGAGGAACGTTGCCGGAAGAGCGGTATGGGGCATCGCAATGACATTTCTCGCCTCGGCTGCATTCCAGATATTCATCGTGGGAAAGATCCCCGGGCACCGCTTTTTAGGCCATTTTGGCGCACTGTATGAAGACGGTGTCGAGCTCCATGGCGGAGGTGTGGCAAGCATAGTGATAGCCGGCCCGCTCCTTGCAGCCTTCGGCGGCCTCGGAGCACGCATCATAGCCGTGATACTCTTCTTCGTATTCGGTATGCTGCTGTCAGGACTTGGCCTTATCGACTTCCTGAAGCTGCTGACACGCCCGTTCACTTTCGCCGGTGACTGCCTTGAGGGCTTCGTGAATATCCTCACCGGAAAAGAATTTGACGAGGCATTCGAGGATGATTACGACGATGAAGAAGACTATGTGCCTGAGGAAGAATACGCTCCCATTCCGCCGATGCCTGCTCCTATCCCGGACGAAATAGCAGAAACGCAGTCGTACGAGGATATGGAAGCTATAAATATGGTCAACCACAAGACTATCCCGGAACCTCCTCCGGTCATACACAACTCCCAGCCGCTGATAGACGGCGGCATGATCGACGGCTTCCTTATGGATGTCCCCCTTCCTGCCGACGGTGCCGGTGATGAGCTCCCTGCCGGAAAGGGAATAGTCGGAAGCTATACCGGCCAGACTGTTCTCACCTCCTCCGATGAACAGCTTGAAGAGTTGATATCAAAGGCTGCCAATAAGAATTATGATGACGAGAACGGCGAGATCATAGACATAGATCCTGATACCCTTGAAACTGAGGATGAGCAACAGGAATTCGTACTTGAACCGCTGTACATACTTCCTCCGCTGGATCTGCTCTCGCTGCCGAAAAACTCATCAAACAGCGCTGACGCTGCAAGAGAGATGCGTGAAAAGGCAGATACCATCGTCAATACCCTCCGCAGCTTCGGCGTTGAAGTACGTATCAGAGACATTTTCCGTGGTCCTTCTATCACCAGATACGAGGTGCAGCCCGGAACCGGTGTCAAGATCGCAAAGATAAAAAGTCTTGATGCAGATATCGCCCTGAGCCTTGCCGCTTCCGGAGTACGTATCGCCCCTGTTCCGGGCAAGCCTGTTGTGGGAATAGAAGTCCCAAACGGCCACAGAGATACGGTATCTCTCCGTGAGATACTTGCCTGCAGCGATTTCCAGAATGCCTCCGGCAAGCTCACATTCGCTGTCGGCAAGGATATCGCCGGCAACTGCGTGCTGGGCGACATATCAAAAATGCCCCATGTTATCATCGCCGGCACCACCGGTTCAGGTAAATCCGTCTGCACCCGTTCCATTATAATGAGTATCCTCTTCAACGCAAAGCCCTCAGAGGTAAAGCTGATCCTCATTGATCCGAAAATGGTTGAGTTCAAGGTGTTCGACGGCATCCCTCACCTGCTCACTCCGATCATAATCGAAGCAAAGAAGGCTCCCGGCGCACTTAACTGGGCTGTTCAGGAAATGCTCAAGCGCTATAAGATGTTTGCCGAGAGCGGTGCCAACGATCTGAAGTCATATAACGAATATGCTGAGGCAAACAACCTGGATCATGTTCCGCAGATAGTTATCTTCATCGATGAGCTGGCAGATATGATGCTGGTGGCAAAGAACGAGGTGGAGGATTCCATACAGCGTCTTGCACAGATGGGACGAGCCGCAGGTATGCACCTTGTTGTGGCTACACAGCGTCCTACAACAGACGTTATCACAGGTACTATCAAGGCAAACATCCCCAGCCGTATCGCCCTTTCAGTTATGTCGGCAACAGATTCCCGTACTATCATCGATGACGGCGGCGCTGATAAGCTCCTTGGAAACGGCGATATGCTCTACAAGCCTATCGGAGTCAACGATCCTATGCGTGTACAGGGCTGCTTCGCATCAAACAGCGAGATACAGTCCACTATCGAATACATCAAGGCTCAGGGCGAGGCTGAGTACGACCACTCAGTAACAGAAGCCGTTGAAAGCTATGTTCCCCAGACTAAGGGCGGAGACAAATCCGACGGCGGCGACAGCAATATATCCGATGAGGACGAGGAGATACTCTTCCGTGCAATGGAGATCGCCGTTATGAACGGACAGGTGTCAACTACAATGCTCCAGAAGAAGCTGAAGCTGGGCTACGCCAAGGCCTCACGCTTCATTGACGAGCTTGAGGAGCGTGGAGTTATCGGCCCAAGTGAAGGCTCAAAGCCAAGAAAGGTATATATGTCCCGTATGCAGTTTGACGAGATGAAGCTGCGCCGTATGCAGGATATCGACTGATAAGGCTGATCCCGGCCAGAGAGGTGATACTTATGTATGAGGGATTTCTCCCGACAACAAAAAAAGAAATGGATGAGCTGGGCATTGAACAGTTCGACTTCATCTATATAACCGGCGATGCCTATGTGGATCACCCCAGCTTCGGCGCAGCTATAATCACCCGTCTTATCCAGTCGCTTGGCTTCACAATCGGCATCATCGCCCAGCCCGACTGGCATTCCGACAGGGACTTCCGCCGGTTCGGCGCACCTAAATATGCCTTCCTCCTTACGTCAGGCAATATCGATTCAATGGTGGCTCATTATACCGCCGCAAAGAGGAAGCGCTCCGACGACGCCTACTCCCCGGGAGGGATAGCAGGAAAACGCCCTGACAGAGCTGTTATCGTCTACTGTCAGAAAATACGTGAATACTTCGGCGATATTCCCCTAATCATAGGCGGACTTGAAGCCTCCCTGCGCCGTTTCGCACATTACGACTACTGGGACGACGCTGTAAGGCCATCCATACTTATGAACAGCGGAGCAGACCTCCTCATCTACGGCATGGGCGAGCACCAGATCGAAGATATATGCACACGCCTTGCAAAAGGTGAGGATATACATGAGATACACGATGTCCGTGGTACCTGCTATCTGACCGAGCCGGTGAATACTCCTATAGGCGCAGCCCAGTGTCCATCACTTGAACAGGTGAGCACCAACAAGGCTGAATACGCCAAGGCAACAAAGATACAATACGACTGGCAGGACGAAGTCTACGGAAAAATAATCATACAGCGTCACGGAAAGCTCATGCTGGTACAGAATCCCCCGGCATACAGCCTTACCACAGAAGAGCTTGACCACATCTACAGCCTGCCGTACACGAGAATGGTACATCCCTCCTATGAATCACAGGGCGGCGTTCCCGGCATAGAGGAGGTAAGATTCTCCATAACCCATAACAGAGGCTGCTTCGGCTACTGCAATTTCTGCTCCATAGCCCTTCATCAGGGAAGGCGCATCACTGTCAGAAGCGAGGAGTCAGTCCTTGCCGAGGCAGAACGAATAACAAAAATGCCCGATTTCAAGGGCTACATACACGATGTGGGCGGTCCCACAGCCAATTTCCGCCACACCTCCTGTGAAAAGCAGCTCACCAAAGGGCTATGTATGGGCAAGAAATGTCTCGCCCCTACTCCCTGCCCGGCACTTAAAGCCGACCACACTGAATATCTGGCCATGCTGCGGAAGATAAGGAAGATAAAGGGCATAAAGCGAGTATTCATACGCTCAGGAATACGCTATGACTACCTCATGGAGGACAAGAACGACGAGTTTATCCGTGAGCTGATAAAACACCACGTAAGCGGACAGCTCAAGGTCGCTCCGGAGCACTGCTCTGCGGTAGTCCTGGACAAAATGGGCAAGCCTCATATCGAGGCATATAAGGCTTTCCAGAAAAGATTCTATGAGATAACCAAGGGAATGGGCAAGGAACAGTATCTTGTCCCCTACCTTATGTCCTCACATCCGGGCAGCACCCTGAATGAGGCAATAGATCTGGCAATATTCCTCCGTGACAACAAGATACGTCCGGAGCAGGTACAGGACTTCTATCCCACTCCCGGAACGATATCCACCTGTATGTTCTACACGGAGCTGGATCCCTACACCATGGAGAAGGTCTACGTGCCTAAAACTCCAAAGGAAAAAGCTATGCAGCGAGCCCTGCTCCAGTATTTCCGACCGCAGAACAGGGAGATCGTTCTGGAGGCACTGAAAGCCGCCGGACGGCGTGACCTGATAGGCTCTTCGCCAAAATGTCTGGTGGAGGATATCTCTCCGAGGAAAAACAGCTCTGTCAAAGGCGGTGAGAAGTCATGGAACAATACCGGAAAGAATACCCGTCATACGGGACAGCAAAAGGCTCTCCGCTCACAGTACAGCAGCAGGAGCTCCTCGAAAAGCTCGAAGTCTACTTTGAACTCAAAAAGAGGAAGAAAAGGCGGAAAATAAAGCGGATACTCTGCATCCTGCTC